>NZ_BAAABF010000004.1:0-324948 GCF_054767895.1 Clostridium sp. CTA-17 | reverse complement strand
CGCCAGGAGCACAGCTGGGTAGCTAAGTCGGGAATGGATAAACGCTGAAAGCATCTAAGCGTGAAGYCAACCTCAAGATGAGATTTCCCATAGCGTAAGCTAGTAAGATCCCTTGAAGAACACAAGGTTGATAGGTCGGGGGTGTAAGCRTGGTAACATGTTCAGCTGACCGATACTAATAGATCGAGGGCTTGACCAAGTATAGTATTAATTATGTGCAATTTTGAAAGAACAAAATCTTTCAATAAAATGTTCCTCGGTAGCTCAATGGTGGAGCACTCGGCTGTTAACCGATAGGTTGGAGGTTCGAGTCCTCTCCGAGGAGCCATTTTTTTTTTGCAAAAATTTAATTTAAAATAGATTATTTAAGTTATAAATTAATAATTATATTAATTTATAACTTTTTTTGTATTTAGAGAAAATTTTGTTTCATGTAGTATTTTTAGTGTAAGCTATTTGTAATTAAAGAAAGTGTAATATTGTATATAATTAAGAAAGGATAAAATAATATCTTTTTTTATTAACAAAAAACTTTAGTTGTATTGGTATAATTAAAAAGGAACAACGCAATATTATTACATAATTAATGTAATTAAAGAATTTAATATATTTAAATTTAAAAATTATATATAAGGAGTTGAAGAATAGAGATGAAGATTTTATTAGTAGAAGATGAAGAAAGTATAAGAGGCTTTTTAAGAATAAATTTTCAAAGAGAAAACTTTCAAGTTATAGAATGTGAAAGTGGAGAGGAAGGAGTAAGAAAGGCTTTAATAGAAAAACCGGATATAGCAATACTTGATGTTATGTTACCTGGCATGAATGGATTTGAAGTATGTCAAAAGTTAAGAGAAAGTTTTCCTAGAATGGGAATAATAATGTTAACTGCTAAAGGTGAAGATATGGATAAAATAATGGGACTTCAATTTGGAGCAGATGATTATGTTTTAAAACCATTTAATCCACTAGAGATAACTTTAAGAGTAAAAGCATTAATAAGAAGGCTAGAAGGAATAAGTGAAGAAAATAATAGTGATTGTATAGAAGTAGATAACTTTAAATTAGATTTATATTCTCAAAGTTTATATAAAGAAAATATAGAAATAGATGTAACTCCTAAAGAATTTTTACTAATGAAAATATTTATGCAAAACCCAGGAAAAGCATTTACTAGAGATGAATTATTGAATTTAGTATGGGGAATAGACTTTTTTGGAGATCCAAAGATAGTAGATGTTAATATAAGAAGATTGAGATCTAAGATAGAGGATAATTCTTCAAAACCTAAATATATAGAAACTGTATGGGGAACAGGATATAGGTGGAAGAGATAAAGATTTTTTATAAAAAATCCTAAAGTATTATGATTAGAAAAGGATTTAGATGGAAAGGATAAAGCTATATATTACATTATTTAGAAATAGATAAAATATAGATTAAGTAGATATGATTTTAAAAAGTTTAAGATTGTTAATGTATATATAACTGAAAGATAGGAGCATATTTTATGAAGAGTATAAAGACTAGGCTAATGAAAAACTTTTTAGTTCTTTTGTTATCAACTATTATTATAGTTTCAGCCATGTTTTTGATTTTTATTTCTAGATATTATTATCAAAATACAGAGGAAATATTATTAAGTCAAATTAATATATCTGTAGATTTTTATAAAAGATATTTATCAAATGTTAGTCTAGAAGAAAATGTTTATGAAGATGTAGATATATTTTGGAAGCAAACAGATGCTCAAGTTCAAATTTATAACTTAAAAGGGCAATTAATAATGGATTCTATAGGGTTAGAGCCTAAAGATTATAATACACCTTTAGATGTAAAAAGAGCTTTAGAAGGTGATACAGCAAAATGGGTTGGAACAGTTCCAGATTATACTGGTAAAGTAATGGCCATTTCAGAACCACTTAGAAATTCTTCAAATGAAATTGTAGGGGTTATTAGATATATAAGTTCACTTAGAAATGTAGATAACTTTATATTAAATTTCTTTTTAGTATTTTTAGTAATAGGATTAACTGTTTTAGCTATAGGTATAATATTAAGTTACTTCTTAGCTAATAGTATAGTAAATCCAATTACGGAGTTAATAAAAGTTTCTGAACAAATGGCTAAGGGAAATCTGAAAGTAAGAAATAAAATTGTTACTAATGATGAAATTGAAAAGTTAGCGGATAGTCTTAATATAATGGCAGAAGAAATTGAAAATAGGGAAATATTAAAAAATGAATTTATTTCTTCGGTTTCTCATGAGCTTAGAACTCCATTAACATCAATAAAAGGATGGGCAATAACTTTAAATAATGATTTTACAGATAGAGAAACTTTAAAGATGGGATTTGACATAATTGAAAAAGAAGCTGATAGATTAAGTAATATGGTAGAGGAGTTATTAGATTTTTCAAAGTTTGTCAGTGGAAAAATAAAATTAAAATATGAAGAGATAAACCTAAAAGAATTTATAGAATACTTAAGATTATATATGAATCCTAGGGCAGAAAGAGAACATAAAGAACTTATACTAAAAGGAGTCACAGAGGATTTTATAATTGTAGGAGATAAAGACAGATTAAAGCAAGTATTTATAAATATATTAGATAATGCCTTTAAATTTACCCATGAAAATGAAAAGATAATAATAGAGTTTGTGTATGCTGATGAAGGAATATATATAAACATAATTGATACTGGATGTGGAATAAGTAAAGAAGAGTTACCTAGAGTAAAAGAGAAATTTTATAAGGGTAAAAATTCAAAGTCACAAAATGGAATAGGCTTATCTATATGTGATGAAATTATAGCTTTACATGATGGGTCTTTAGAAATCTATAGTGAATTAGGTAAAGGAACAAAAGTTGTTATATATTTACCTAAGAAATTAATTAGGGGTGTTGAGGAGGATTTAAACTAATCAAAAGAGGTGTTTTATGAAGAAAATTTTTGTAATCTTCTTTACTATTATTAGCTTTTTTATGACTGGGTGTTCTCCAAAAGAATCTTTTGATATATCTAAAATAACTCCACCAGAGTCAGATAATATAAAGATATTGGGGGAATGGGAAGTAGTAAGCAAGTTACATGATAGTGATGAAAATAATTCAAGTAGCATAAGTGGTGCTTTTCATTTAGGAAAAGGTGATATTGTAAATATAAGTAAGGATGGCGTAGTTGCAAATGATATTAGCATAGTTAATCCAAGTTTTAAATTAAAGAGGATGGAAAGAGATGTATTTTTTAAAGAGATAGATAACATATCAATAAAAGATGAAATAAAGGATACGATAAAAAGTGAATATATAGATGTAAATTCTATATATGATAGTAATAAAACATATTTAAGTATTATTTCAATTAATGACAGTGAAGCATATTTATTATTATCTGATAATCTTATTAAGCTAAAGAAAGTTTCTGATGTGGTTCCAAAGCAAGCGGTTAAGGAATCAGAAAATGCAGGTATTGCTAATAAGACTAAGAGTGAAAATAGTATAAGTCCTGAGTATTATCAAAAGGATGTAGGAATTTTACTTGGGCTTAAAGAACCTGCACATATAGAAGATGATAATTTAGAAGAAGCTTCTTATAAAACTTTATGGATTTCTGTAATTAATAATGAATTACAACCAGTAATGGTTTTAAATAATTCTCTCTTATTACCAAGAATAAATGGATTCTCTAATATAAGTTTAAGTTCAAGGTTAGATGATGGTAAAATAGAAAATAAACTTAAGGTTACAAGCAAAAAGAAGGATCCTAATGATAAGAAGGAAATAAAAGGTGAAAAGAATACGGCAGGAATATACGAAGAAATAACATTTGTAGGAAATGACTATATAGGATTGGAATCTTATTCTGGAAGTGATGATTTTAGAGGTACTTTTAATGAATATAGTATAATTCCTATTGATACTATGGATACTCATAAGAGTATGGATATAGTAAATCTTTTTGGAAAAGAACAAGAGGGAAATTATAATAAGAGTGAGAATAATGCTATTCAAAAGTATGATATTGATGGAAGAGAGTATTATTCTAAAAATAAATACTCCAATATAACCCTTCAAAGAAAAAATGGTAATTGGCATTTAGAAGGAATATTAAATGAAAAGAATTCATTAGATTATCCTAAAACTTTTGACATAAATATAAATCCAGTTCCTATATTAATAAATTATGATACTTTGGCAGTTCCATGGAGTCAGGTTTTATCTCTTGGAAGAGATGTTAGAGATGTTGTTACAGCACCAAATGGAAAAATAGCCATAACATTAGCTAAAGATAAATTATCAATATATAAAGTTATTGATGGCAGAATTGGTGAAAGATTAGGTGAAATAAATATAAATAACGATGAAAAGATTGTAATGGCTGAATGGGCTGTAGGAGACTATGTAAAGTATTGGGATGAGACTGTTGAAAATGTATATGGGGCTAAGAAAATAAACGAATAGAATATAATAATTTATTATTAAAGTATAAATATTGGACAGTAGATAGTTTGGGGTAAAAAACAAAATTATCTACTGTTTTTTTAGTTTGATGTCTCTAGAAAATAAAAAGGAGCTGAATTATAAAATTCAGCTCTCTTTTTTAATTATTTTTAGAAGTATCATTAGGTATTTTATCTTTAAAATAATCAGCTCTAATCATTTTATCAGATAAATCTAATACATTGCCTACTATTTCTTTTTCTTTATCTGTAAGTTCACCTTTAATTGTTTTATCAGTTAAAACAGCGTAAGATCTCTTAGTGTTTAATAGATTTCTACCTAAAGCTGTATTTTGATATACATTATTATCTACGCCTAATAAATATAAAAGAGTTGGCATTATATCTATTTGACCACCGTAAACATCGTCTTTTACAGGTGTCTTAATGCTTGGATTATAGATAATTAATGGAACTGTATGATTTCCATTGTCTAACCACCAAGATTCAGGATTAGATAGTGATTCTATCTTACTGTTATAGTATTTATGAGGACCAGCATGGTCACCTTCTATTGCAATAACAGTATTATCTAAAAGACCATCCTTTTTCAATGATTCTATGAACATTCCTATTTTAGCATCTGTATAGTGAACACTTTGGAAATATCCTCCTAAAACATTGTCATCAAGTTCAGGGCTAAGTTTTAATTCACGGTATTCCTTTGGTAAATCAAATGGTCCGTGGCTTGTTAAAGTAACTGTAAATGCATAAAATGGTTGTTTTAATTCTTTAATCATTGGTTCAATTTGTCTAAAGTAGCTTCCGTCACTTAATCCAAGTCCTATATTTTCATCACGATCAAATGAATAGTAATCTACAAACTTATCAAAACCTATACCATTTAAACCTTGAGCATAGTTCCAGAAAGAACCTTTATCTGAATGGATAGCAATAGTGCTATAGCCATCTTTTTCTAAGATATTAGGTAATGAGTTATAAGTTGTAGCTGGGTTTCTAAAGAACGTACTTCCTTGTCTTAATGGTAACATAGAAGTATTAACCATTAAGTCAGAATCAGAGCTTGTACCTTCATTAACTTGTTCAAATATATTAGGTAAGTAAATTGAATTATTTAATAACTTATTTATATTTGGAGTTATTTCTTGTCCATCTACTTTTTTATTTATAACAAAGTCTTCAAGGGACTCAACTTGTATTACTATTAAGTTCTTTCCTTTGAACATTCCCTTAAATTGATTATCAGGAAGATTCTCATTTTTGAAATCATAATATTCTTTTATTTTTGCTTCATCATCAGCTGTCATTTTATATGGCTTAGAATTCTTATAAACATTATATATATCAAAAATATGATAACCAATTGGTGAGAAGTATTCTACTGTGTTAGTTGGATCATAGTTACTAAATAAGTATGAATTTTTAACATTTTCTCTCTTTAATACATTAACGTTAAAAGGAACATAGCCTATATAACAAATTGATACAAGTAAAACAATTAAAGTACCTTTCCAATTAGACTTACAGTTTTTAAAGCTTTTTCTAAAAATTATAAAAGCTATTATTAAAACAATAAAGTCTACGAAGAATAATAAGTCATATGGACTAGCCATTGAAAAAATACTATCTCCAAGATTATCTAAGTTAGCAGTTTGTTTTAATAGCATTACTGATGGAACTGTTTGGAATCCTCTAAAATACCAAATATCCATTACGGTAATTAAGGTTATAAATAAATCTACAATTATTAATGAGAAAAATTTACCTTTGTTTTTAAATAAAAAACATATACTTACAAATATTGCTGCAAATGCTATGTAATAATTAATAAAATAAGAAGCTTGTCTATATCCTAAACCAAAATTAAGTGTGTAAAGGTTTTGGTTTAAAGAGAAACCTAAAAAAAGTGCTCCTTTTAAAACTATGGCTATAAGAGTAAATATGTAAAAACCTAGTCTTATTAAAGCATTTTTATTAAGAGACTCCTTAAATTTAGAAAGCCTATTATTTAATTTAACTTTTTCTTGCATTGAAACACCCCTTCTTTTATTATTCAAAGCTGTTAATATTATATCATAAAACAATATGTTCATAGTATGAAGGAATTATTACAAAAAAGTTTAAAAAGAACTTTTTTAGAATAACTTTGATTTTCTCAATTCATAAAAATGTGATATCTTTATAATATAGATTATTTTAAGAGGTGAGGTCATGAAAAAAATAGATTGTTTAGGTATGGCTTGTCCAATGCCAGTTATAAATACAAAAAAATATTTTGATTCAATAGAAGAAGGGGTTGCAGAAGTATTAGTTGATAATGAAGTAGCAAAAAATAATATCTGTAAGTATGCAGAAGGATGTGGATATAATTTTGATGCTTCAGAAAAAGAGGGAAATTATATAATTAAAATAGAAAAAAATGGTGAGAATAAAATAGAAAAGAATGAAGATGACTTTGTAATAGTAGTAGGTACTGATAAATTAGGTCAAGGTAATGATGATTTAGGTGCTATACTTATGAAGGGATATTTATATACATTATCAGAAAGTGATATTATACCTAAGGAACTTATATTCTTAAATGGTGGAGTTAAGCTTACTGTTAAAGGATCAGAAGTTTTAGAATCATTACAAAACTTAGAAAAGCGTGGAGTTAAGATACTAAGTTGTGGAACTTGCTTAGATTTTTATGGAATAAAGGATGATTTAGCTATAGGAGAAATAAGCAATATGTACACTATAGTTGAATCTATGAATACTTCTAATAAGGTAATAAAGTTATAATACTTTTGAGAGGAGAAAATATTTTTAGAGTATGGAGAATATTTTATGTGAGTATGATGTTGTAGTTGTTGGTGGCGGAATAAGTGGAATGGCAGCAGCTATAAAATCAAAAGAAAATGGCATAGGAAAAGTTCTGCTTCTTGAAAGAGAAGATGTTTTAGGTGGAGTTTTAAATCACTGCATACATTGCGGCTTTGGAAAAGAAATTTTAGGAGAAGCTGTTACTGGAAGTGAATTTGTAGAGTATTTAGTTGATAAAGTTTATAAGTTAGGCATAGATGTTAAATTAAATACTACTGTATTAGAGATAACTAAAGATAAAGAAATAAGTTATGTTAATCCAGATGAAGGTATGAAAAATATGAAAACTAGAGCAATAGTTCTAGCTACTGGAAGTAGGGAAAAGTTTAAGGGAAATGTAAGTGTTCCTTTAAATAAATTTACAGGTATATATACTTCAGGAACTGCTCATAGATTTATAAATCTTTATGGTTATCTTCCTGGGAAAAAGATAGTTATAATAGGTTCACATGATAGTGATATGATTGTAGCTAGAAGGCTTATTATAGAGGGAGCTAAAGTAGAAGCCATAATTGAAAGTAAGGATTATTTAAATTCTTCTCAATATATTGTGGAAAATATAATTGAAGCCTTTGATATTCCTGTTAAACTTGGATATACAGTAAATGAAGTTTTAGGTACTGAAAGAGTAGAGGGAGTAATTATAAGTAAAGGTGGAGAAGAGGAAAGTTTTATAAAATGTGATTCACTTTTAATATCAGTTCCATGGATACCAGAAAGTGCTTTAGGTAAAAAGATGGGATTAAGAATATCTAATAGTAGCGAAACTATTTTAGTAAATGAAAACTTTGAAACATCAGAAAGTGGAATATTTGCTTGTGGAAATGTTCTGCATGCCTATGAACTATCTGACTTAGCAACAAAAGAAGGATTTAAAGTTGGAGATGCCATTAAAGAGTATCTTGAAAAGTAATTTTTAATAAGACTAAAATTCAGATTAATATTTAAGTTAATTTTGAATTTTAGTCTTATTTTATGCTTTAAAGAAGGCTATAATTACAAAGAAATATTTGTTTTAGTGAAATTTTCAAAATTTCAAAGGTATAGAATTAAAGATAATTTTTTAAACTCATTCTTACTAAGTTAGATACTAATATATTTCCTTTTATGCTTAAGTGCAATCCATCAGTATAATTTAAAGAATCAAAAGGAAGATTAGAGTTTAAGTCTATAAATAACAAATTGTTTTTTTCACAGAATAAATTTAATTCTCTAGTATAATTCTCTAGCTTAGAATTACATTTTTCATAATCAATAGAAGAATTCCACCTTTTAATAGCTAAATCACCATATATTTTAGGGGGAGATAAAATTATTGGTTTTATGTTAAGTGAATTACAATCATCAGTCATTAACCTTATGTTATCAATAATTGAACTAATAGATTTATTCATTATAATATCATTTGAGCCACACATAATTAAACAAATCTTAGAATCACTTGATTTTAAGATTTCATATATTCTAGATAAAATACCAGTTGAAGTGTCACCATTAACCCCTTTGTTTATGAATTTGTTTTTTTCATCATTTAAAAGAGAAACCCAAGAATTTTCTTGTCCTACACCATAGCCAAAGGTAAGGGAGTCTCCTATACAAATTATATTCATATAATCACCTACATTCTTAGTAAACATTTTTTACAAATAATGGTTGTCCCTTTATTAGCTGTAACAAAATCATTTCCAATAATAGCTTTATTACAAATAGCACATACCTTATTTGAACTTTCTTTATTTATGGAAGAACTTTTTTCTTCTTTATTAGTATTAGTAGTTTTTCTTTTTTTATTAGGTGGTGGTGAATAAAGAAGTTTTTCAACTTTTTCTTCACGTTTATTTATTTCATAATTAAAACTATAAGAACTTTCGCCAAAAAGTTCTAATTCAAATCTAGGATTTTCTTTATCATAAAATTCCTCTGTTATTATTCTTCTTATTTGCATATCATTTATTATTAATCCACTCTTTTCAATTCCATCGAAGATACTTTTTGTTATGTTACCTGTATCGGGATGTCTCTTAGAACTTTTATAATAAACTTTTAACACAGCTATTAAAGATTCTTCTAAAATAACATTAGGATTTTGAATTCTTGCTTCGTAAGCAATTTGCTCTTCATACAATGCATATCTATCATGATATTTTCCAGAATTGGATGGTAAAATTGCTCTACCCTGTGCATTTGATAGCTTGAAATTTGATTTAGTAATAGGTGAGCCTTTTACTATAACTTTTGCGTATGAATTCATAGTAAACCTCCAATCATATGATATAATAATATAGATTATATCATAATGTAACATTATGTATTTACATTTCTTGAAAGTATTTAACAGATAAAGTATAATACTCTATGTTTACATGAAAAATTAAAATTAAGAGGGATAAAAATGGATAAAAAAATTATATTAGCAATAGAAAGTAGTTGTGACGAAACGGCGGCAGCTGTAGTAGTCAATGGTAGAGAAGTTTTATCAAATATAATATCTTCTCAGATAGATATACATACAAAATTTGGTGGAGTAGTTCCAGAGGTTGCATCAAGAAAACACATAGAAGCTATAAATGCAGTAGTAGAGGAAGCCTTAGAAGTTGCAGGAGTAACATTTGATGACATAGATGCAATAGCAGTTACATATGGTCCTGGTTTAGTTGGAGCACTTTTAGTAGGACTTCAATATGCTAAAGGATTAGCATACTCTTTAGATAAACCATTAATAGGAGTTAATCATATAGAAGGGCATATAAGTGCTAACTTTATAGATCATAAAGACTTAGAACCACCTTTTGTTTGTTTAGTTGTTTCAGGAGGACACACTTTTGTAGTCCATGTTGAAGACTATGGAAAGTTTGAAATAATAGGTGAAACAAGAGATGATGCAGCAGGAGAAGCTTTTGACAAGGTGGCAAGAGCCGTAGGATTAGGATATCCAGGAGGACCTAAAATAGATAAATTAGCTAAGGAAGGAAATAGTGATGCTATAAAATTCCCAAAAGCTAATTTCCATGATGATACCTTAGATTTTTCATTTAGTGGAGTTAAATCAGCTGTCTTAAATTATCTAAATAAGATGGAAATGAAAAATGAAGAAATAAATAAAGCTGATGTTGTAGCTAGTTTCCAAAAGGCCGTAGTTGAAGTATTAACTGATAATGCAATAAAAACTTGTAAGATGAGAAAGGCAGATAAAATAGCCATTGCAGGTGGAGTTGCTTCTAATAGTGCTTTAAGAGAAAATCTTCTTAGAGAAGGAGAAAAGAGAGGAATAAAGGTTTTATTCCCATCACCAATACTTTGTACAGATAATGCTGCCATGATAGGAAGTGCTGCATATTTTGAATTATTAAAAGGAAATGTATCTGAAATGAGTCTTAATGCAAAACCTAATTTAAGATTAGGAGAAAGATAGGGGCTGAATTATCAATGAGGTTTATTCCGTACTCAAATGGATTTCATAAAATGAACAAGAATATAGAAATAAAGCCTATGAACGTAATAAGGAACATTTTTATATTTATACTAGCTCTAGTATTTATAGGCTTTGCTTATCAAATGATAGTAAACAAAATTGACAATAGCAAAATAGAACCAAATAGTAAGTACGTAAGAATTGATAGTAAGAAAAATTATTACGATTTCCAAGGAGAAAGTAAACCAACTATAATCATGAGCTCTGATATAGGTTTAGGACTAAGTGAATGGAATAAGGTTCAAGAGCTTATAGAAAAAGAATATGGTTATAGAACATTTTCTTATGATAGACCAGGCTATGGTTTTTCAGAATCAATAAAGGATGATGGCATTAAAGAACAAGCTCAACATCTTAGAATGATTCTTAAAAAATCAGGAATTGGTGGACCATATATACTTGTTGGAGAAGGCTATGGTGGATTAGTAATGTGCAATTTTGCTGAACTTTATCCTGACTTGGTTCAAGGAGTTATTCTTGTAGATCCAATAAGTGAAGAAGCTTTAAGTAAAAATAAAGATTATATGAAACAGTATTCTAGCCAAAAGTTTAGCAGACTTATACAAAAGTATGGTTCATATTTTGGATTAACATCAATAATGAATAAATTCGGTATGTTAAAAAATCCAAATGGTTTAGAGGAAAATTTAAATAATGAAGATCTTAAGGTATATAATACTTTAAGAACTAAAAGTGATTATAATAGTGGGTACTATAGTGAGCTTAAAAATATTTTAGAGCATAGTAGTAATTCACAAAAATCTGGATTATTAAATGGTAAACCTTTGAGCATAATAGTTAATGATAAATCTTTTGCTAAAGAGCAAGAGAGTTTAAAGAAACTCACTTCAGAAAATAAAGTTCAAATAATAAATGCTAAGAATAAGACAGATGTTATACCTTTAGAGAAGCCAGAATTATTTTTAGATAGCATAAGATTTATTCAAGATAATAGTCAAGAAGAGGGGAAATAAACTTAAATATAGTCTAAAATTTAAACATGTTCCATGACACTAAAATGCCATAAATATGACATTGAAATGACACAAAAAATGGTTATTATTAAGCTATGGAAAACAAATGTTTAGGAGGGTATGGACAATGAGTGATTTTAATAAAAAGGATGAAAATTTGAATGACTATTTTGGATTTGATGATAAAGAAAACAAAGATTTAGGCTCAGGTAAAGACACACAAGATAAAGAAAATGTAGAGCTAAATAATGATACGAAGCAAACTGACATAGAACAAACTCAGCACTTAAATATAGATGATAAAATTAATTCAAAAGAGGAAGTTAAACAAGAAGAGAATCCAAAGGTCTCTGATGTAAACGCGAAAAGTTTAAAAGAATCTAATGATAATAGTAAAAATAAAAAAGTAAAGAAAAAGAACGGATTTAAAAGAGGAATAGCTATGATAGCAGGTGCTGTTATAGTAGCTATGCTTGGAGGAGCTATAGGTGCTGGCGGAGTTTATTATGCCTTTAAAAATAGAATACCAGTAAGTACATTAGAGAATACTAGTAATAATGCAGCTAATCCACCAGCATTTAAAGGGGAAGATGGAGCATTAACTGTTCCACAAGTAGTTGAAAAAGTTACACCTGCCGTTGTAGGAGTATCTACAAAGAGCTTAGTGAGAGATCAATTTTTTAATGTTAAAGAGCAAGAAGGATTAGGATCTGGATTCATAATAAATGAGGAAGGATATGTAGTTACAAACTACCATGTTATAAATGGTGCTCAAGAAGTTAAAGTAATATTTTCAGATGGAAAAGAAGTAAATGCTAAGGTTATTAACTATGATGCAGAAAGAGATATTGCAGTAATAAAAATAACAGATGATGTTAAAATGCCTGGAATAGCTCAATTAGGAGATTCATCTACAGTTAAGGCTGGTGAAGAAGTAATTGCTATAGGAAATCCTTTAGGAAAAGAATTTAGTTCAACAGTAACTAAAGGAATAGTAAGTTCACCAAATAGAAAAATGAAGACAGAAAACGGAAATGTATTAGATTATATACAAACAGATGCTGCTATTAACCCTGGTAATAGTGGTGGACCATTAATAAACTCTAAAGGGGAAGTTATTGGAATAAACACTGCTAAAAAAGTTGGTGAAGATATTGAAGGTATAGGATTTGCAATTCCTATAAATGAAGTTAAAACAAGATTAGGTTCATTATCAAAACCAATATTAAAGCTTGGAATTACAGCTAGAACTGTTACTCCAGAATTAGCAAAAGAAAATAAACTAGAAGAGGGAGTTTATGTTGTTGGAGTACAAGAATTTAGCCCAGCAGAAAAAGCAGGATTAAAAATAGGTGACTTAATAATTGAGTTTGGTGGAAAAAGAGTAAAAACTTTAGAAGAATTAAATCAAGCTAAAAGTCAATATAATGACGGAGATTCAGTACCAGTTGAAATAATTAGAGATGGTAAGAAAGTTAACTTAAATCTAACATTAGTTGCTAATTAATTTAATAAAAAGAACTCAGGAAATCTGAGTTCTTTTTATTTTTTATCATCAACTAAATGTAAAATTTTAGATAAAAATGAAATGTATTGAATATAATTAATTGTTAATTATTGTATTTCCTTATAAAATAATAGTATATGGTTTTTAAAATTTAAAACTATATAGTGTAAAGGAAAATATATGGCATAAGCAAAGAAAGGTATTAGGGGGATTAGATATGAAGAAAATAGTATTGTTATGTACATTAGGAATGTCTACATCTTTATTAGTTTCTAAAATGAGAAAAGCTGCAAAGGAATTAAACATTGATTGTTCTATAACTGCAATAGGTGAATATGACATTAAAAACTATGAAAAAGAAGCAGATATAATAATGTTAGGACCTCAAGTAAGGTATTTATTTAATAGGTTAAGAAAAATAGTTGATAGTGATATACCAATAACTCTTATAAATAGTGGAGATTATGGCACTATGAATGGTAAAAAAGTTTTAAATCAAGCCTTAGAATTAATAGAAAATAAGAATTTATCAATAAATAATTTATAATAACTTTAAAATAATCGATCGTATAATAAGTCTTTTTAAGAGGTTTTTATGCGATCTTTATTTATATATTTAATAAATTGAAAATTTAAAGATATATATATTGAATTGAATAAGTTCGTAAAATATACTAAAAAAATAATAAGGTTTTAAGGAGGAGAGTATTTGGAGAAATTAGTTCTTGGTATAATAGGTATTTTCTTTGTAATTAGTGGATTTGATTACATAAATAATAATAAATTAGGATTGGGAGATAAATTTAAAGAGGGTATGATATCCATGGGATCAATAGCTATATCCATGGTAGGTATATATTCTCTTTCACCTTTAATAGGAGAAGGCATAGGATTCTTATTAACTCCAATAAGTAATTTTATAGGAATTGATTCATCTATATTTCCATCAATGTTTTTAGCTGTAGATATGGGAGCCTTAGGAATTGCAGAAAGTTTATCATCAAATATTCACATGTATTGGATTTCTGGGGTAATAATAGCTTCGACTTTAGGGGCTACCATAAGCTTTTCTATTCCCTTAGCTTTAGGAATTATAGAGGAGAAGTATCTTGAAGATCTAACAACAGGTTTATTATATGGAATAATGACTTTACCTATAGCTCCAATAGTTGCAGGTTTATGTTTAGGAGTTGATATTAAATTATTAATATTTAATATTTTACCATTAATAATATTTGCTATATTATTAGCAGTTTTTATGAATAAGTTCAAAGAGAAGACAGTAAAATTCTTTATTAAGTTAGGTAAGCTTATACAACTTGTCAGTATATTAGGACTTTTAGTTTTAGGATTTTTATCTATTGTAGGAATAAAGCCTATAGGAAGTATTTTACCTATAGATGAGGCTTTAAGTGTGGTTGGGAAAATAGCAATATTTTTAGGAGGAGCATATCCTTTAATTAATTTTATAACAGAAAAGTTTTCAAAGGTTTTAAGTAAAATAGGAGAAAAGATAAATATAGATGAGTTTTCTATTGCGGCTTTTTTAGGAACTCTTGCTTCAAATATAATATTATTCCAAAGTTTTAATAAGATGAGCTCTAAGGGAAGAATAGCCTTAACTGCTTTTAGCGTAAGTGGAGCCTTTGTAATTGGAGGACAGCTAGGTTTTGTATCTCTTAAGACACCTGAGATTATAAATATTTATATAGCATCAAAATTAATAGCTGGTATAACTGCCATGGTTGTAGTTTTAATAGTACATAGAAAGACAGAGGAAAACATAAATGATGAAAATCAAAATGAAGAGAATATTCCAGTTTTAGAATCTTAATTTTTTTAGGGTAAAGTCATATAGTTTTTTTAAAATAAACATTTAATTAGAACATAGCTTTTTATTTAAGAGAAATATTAATTTTAATAAAAAGCTATGTTTTAATAATTTATATAAATTTTTGTTTAATTTGCTATTTTAAATGATTTATCACGTAATTTAAAATTATTTTTTAGTCCCTTTGATATGAAGATTTCTTTAGATTTAGTTACAAAAATACCTTCTATTTCAGGAAGTGATTCAATTAACTCTAAGCCATCTGAAAGGCCCATACCAAAGGTTGAGGTTGAAAGGGCATCACCATCTATAGATTTTGAAGAAACTATGGTTACAGAAGCTAAATTATTATCATAGGGATATCCAGTTTTAGGGTTTAAAATGTGATGATATTTAGTATTATTAATTTCTAAATAACGTTCATAGATTCCAGAGGTAACTACTGATTTATTACATATACTTAAAGTTCCTAGGGGAGCACCTCTGTTTTCAAAAGGATTTTGTATTCCTATTGTCCAATTTTCATTTTTATTTTTTTCCCCTAGGGCAAAAATATTGCCACCTAAATCAATAATAGCTTTAGATACACCTTCATCTATTAATATATCTGAAATAACATCTGCTATATATCCCTTAGCTATAGCACCTAAGTCTAAAACCATATTTTCTTCTTTTAAAAATACAGTACTATTTTCTTTATCTAAAATAATATTTTCATAATTTATTAATTTAAGAGTATCTAATATTTCATTATCATCAGGAACTCTTGCATCTTCACTTCCTATTCCCCATAGCTTAACTAAAGGCCCAATAGTTATATCAAAGTTTCCTTTAGAAGCTTTAGAGTATTCTAGTGATTTTTCTATTATGTCAAAGGCGGTTTTGGTAACCTTTACTGGTTCTATGCCAGACTTCTCATTTATTTTATTAATTTCAGAGTTTTGTATATTTAAACTTAACAATGATTCAATTTCACTTATTTTATTAAATGCCTTATCTATGATTCCTTCATCAAATTTATCATATAAAGTTATATTAACTATTGTCCCCATAAAAAAACTAGATTTGCTTATAGGTTCTTTTTTTATGGAGCATCCATTTAAAGTGAAAGTTAAAATCATACATAGAAAAATACAAATATGTCTTAAGTTCTCCATTTTACCCTCCCAGAAATAAGATAATATGTTTTACTTAGTCTACTAAAGTTGCTTCGGTTTTTCCCTCCTCAGCATTCTTTAATATTTTCTCAGCTAATTTTTTAAATTGATTAGAAGAGCTTGTTGCTCCTGTAATAACATCTATGTCAGAAGATTGTTTTTCTATTAAGGCTTTTTCAAGTTGAGGTTCATATTCAGCAGGTCCAATTCCTGAAACCCCTGTCATTTTTTCATTATAATCTTTATCTTCACGTTTTATAGCATTAGTTTCACCATTAAATTCATTATATTTTGCTTCAGTTATTTTACCATCTGAAACTTTTATGCTTAGTTTAGCTTTATAGCCATGGTCATCAGCCTTAGCAGTTTCTACAGTATAGTCCCCATCTTTTAACTTAGAGTTGTTTGAAGCTCCACAAGCAACAAAGCTAGAAGCTACTAGGGTAGATAGTATAAGAGCAAAAAATTTCTTTTTCATAAATTCCTCCTAAATAATTTTGTTACTATAAATATACTTTCTATGATTGAAAAAATTCCTTAAAGAGCAATAAAACAAATAATTTTAACTTTAAAATCATATATACATAATAAGGAACTGTTAATATGGGAGAGTTTATTATGAAAAAGTGGGATTTGATTATAATTATAGTTTTAATAATACTATCTTTAATGCCTATTAGATTTCTTATTTCAAGTAATAATAATGTAGATTTAAAAAGAGTAATTATAAATGTTAATGGAGAGGAATATGAAACCTTAGAGCTTAAGGAAAATATTAATGAGATTATTAAAATTGAAGAGGGATTAGGAGTTAATGAGATTTGTATAAATAAAGGGCAGGTATATATGAATCATTCAAATTGTACAGATAAAGTATGTATGAGACAAGGAAAGATAAGTAGGATAGGAGAAAGTATAGTGTGTCTACCTAATAGGGTTTTTATTGAAATTAAAGGTGATGAAGAAGGAGAGTGCATATTATCTTACTAAGAAATTAAGTTTAAATCAAAAAGCTTAGGATTTAAATTTTATAATACTATAGAATTTTAGTAACAAAATTTAGTATTTAATAAAATAGAATTCTAATAAGGTGCAACAGATAAGATGAATAAGACAATGCGGTGTTTAATAAAATAAAATTCTAATTGGAGTATTAATAATTAAAAAGGGGAGTTATATATCATGAAGACTAAAAAGTTAATTTATATAGGGGTATTAGTTGCACAAGCTTTAGTTTTATATATTTTTGAAAGTATGATACCTATGCCTTTTATTACTCCAGGAGCAAAGTTAGGATTAGCTAATTTAATAGTGGTTATAGGACTATATACCTTAGACAATTATAAAGAATGCCTATGGTTAATATTTTTAAAATTAATTTTATCAACCCTTATTATGGGTTCAGTTTCTACATTTATTTTTGGATTAGGAGGAACAATTTTAAGCTTCTTAGGAATGATTTTAACTAAAAATATATTAAAAGAAAAGGTATCGGCTATTGGAGTTAGCACTGTTGGGGGAGTATTTCATAATTTAGGACAATTAATTGTTACAGCTATTGTAATTAAAAATATAGGCATATTAAGTTATCTTCCTTTTTTATCTATAGCAGGTATAGGAACTGGCATTTTTATTGGAATAACAGCTAACTACCTATTAAAGCATATGAAAGCTTTAAATAACTTAGATTATCATAGAAACATGGCAAATTAAATTGATTTTAGGAAAAATTATAAAGTTATCAATTAAAATATCTTTATGAAAATAAAAACTTATAAATAATATTAAGATAATATTTAAATGAATTTTAGACATTAAGCTAGTTTATAAAATAATTGTTCTTTAAATTAAACTTTAGACTTTCAGTTAAAATTCATTAATTCTCATAATATATTTATAAGTTTTATTTATTAACTATAATTTTTGAAAAAATAAATTTTTATGCTTTTATCAATGAGTTCTTAGAGATTTCTATTACCTTTTTATATACCTCTAAGGTTTTCTTAGCTGTTTTTTCCCAAGTGAATTCTTTGCTTCTTTCAAAACATAGATTTTCTAAATTATTTCTAAGTTTTGAATCATTTAATAGATTTTCTAGTTTTGAAGATAATTCCTTAGGATTATTTGGATCAACTAAGCTTTCTTTAAATGGAACCACTTCAGGAATAGAAGTTATATTTGAGGTTAAAACGGCAGTCTTACAACTCATAGCTTCTAAAGGAGGTAAACCAAAACCTTCATATAGAGAAGGATAAACAAAGAGGGTAGTTGCATTATATAAGGTTGGTAAATATTCATCTTCTATAAATCCAGTAAAAATAACCTTATCTTTTATAGGTAAACTTTCAGTATAGGCCTTTAATTTTAATCCCTCGTCTCTTAATCCACCTACAATTAGAAGTTTATAATTTTCATCAATATTTTTATTAATATTGTTAAAGGCATCAACTAGTCCTCTAACATTCTTTCTTAAGCTAAAGCCACCTATATACATAATAAATGGTCCATTAAAATTAAATCTCTTATTAACATCAAATAGGCATTTTTCCTTATCTAAAGGTTTATAATTTTCATTAGCTGCTAGTGGAGTTACAAAGATATTTTCAGCAGGAAAGTGTGGAAAAAATCTTAGAATATCACTTTTAGAGTATTCTGATACAGTGATTACTCCTGTTGAATTATCAATTATTTCAGGCATACTTTGAAGAAATTTTTTTAAGTAACCTTTACCAACAGTTTCAGGTAAAATGTAAGGAATTAAGTCATGAATAGTAACTAATTTTGCAAAGTTTCCTTCAGAAGAAAGTCCAAGTCCATTTTGAGGAAGGTGAAGCAAATCTATATTTTCTTTTATTCCATAGGAAGGTATATAGTAATCTTCAAAAAAACGTTGATGTTTTCTAGAAGACATTATTATTTTAGTATTTTCAGTTTCAAACTCAGGTATTTTTTTTCCAGAGCATAATAAATCATAAGATGAATCCTTATCTAATTTTAATATGTTTGTTAATAGGTTATATGTGTATGTTCCTATACCTGTCCCTCTATACCAAGTTGCACCTCTTGCATCTATTAAGTTATACATTAAGATTCCACTCCTTAGAAAAATAATCATTATAATTAATAATATTAATAAATAATATAAAATGTGCATGTAACAAGAAGAATTTAAGGAACATATACTAATTAAAAAGTGAAAGTAGGAGTAAGTTTATGGAACATGATTATATAAAGGATAAAATCTTACTTAACTATGGTATAGAAGTCAAAGAAGTAATAAAAGTGAAAAACACATATAAAGTTATAACCAGTGATGAGGAGTATTGTTTGAAGGTAATAAAGTATCAATATCCTCATTTTTATTTTATAGTTTCTGCTCAAAAGCATCTTATGAAAAATGGTTTTAATTCAATTCCTAAAATATTAGATACTATTGATGGAAAAGATTATGTAAAGCTAGGTGATAAATTAGCTTACTTAACTCCTTGGGTAAAATGTAGAGAATGTGATTATAAAAATAAGTGGGATTTAAGCTTAGCAGCGAAAAAGCTTAGTGAACTACATAATAGTAGTGAAGGGTTTGTTATAAATAGAGATCTTAAACCTAGAATAGCATGGGGTAAGTGGTATAAGATCTTTGAGACAAGGGGAGAAGAAATTATTGATTTTAAAAAAAGAATATATCAGAAAGCATATATGTCAGACTTTGATAAGTTATATCTTTCTATTATGGATGAGGAGTTAAAAAGAATTGAAAGAACACTTTCTCATATAAAAACTAGTGGATATTTTGACTATATGAAAAAGGAAGTTAAAAAATTAGGCTTTTGTCATCATGACTATGCAAATCATAATGTGCTTTTATTAGAAAATAATGAAATAAATATAATAGACTTTGATTACTGTATTTTAGATTCTCACTTACATGATTTAAGTAGCCTATGCATTAGAACAATGAAAGAGGGGAGATGGGACTTAAATTTATTTAAATATATAATAGAGAGTTATTCAAAGAATAAAGAAGTAAGAAATGAAGATTTCCCTATTATGGCTTCTTTTATTGAATTTCCTCAAGCTTATTGGCAATTAGGACTTCAATATTATTGGGAACAACAGCCTTGGGAAGAAGAACATTTTTTAAAGAAACTAGGTAAATACGAAAAAGATAGAGAGTTTAGACAGAACTTTGTTGATGAATTAAGCAATTTTACTTTGAGGTGATTTAAATTTGAGTGAAAAATTAGAATTGTTTTTAAAGAAAAATAATATAGAGGTATTACCTAGAAAAGAAATAGAAAGAGAAAAAAGAGAATTAAGATTTTATGATCTAGTAGAGTATTTAAATACACTAAGTGATATTCACAAAGAATTTTTAAAAGAGGAGAATAGGATAAGATTTAAATTTAGAAATGAAGTGTGGAAACAGGTTCAAATTTTTAAACTTTGGAGTAGAAGAGTAGAGAGATTAGAAGAAAGTAATAAATTGATTAATAAGGCCTTAGATGCCTCAAAAAAAAGCTTAGAATGTATTTATAATATTAATTATAAAGAGCTTATAAGAAGAGCTATGGAAAGGGAAGAAGTATGTATTGGTAGGATATATTATGAAGTTAAGAATGGGGAGAAAAGGATTTTTATAAAAAATACAGAGGATATAAAATTTAATATGGTGGAAGAGGACTATTATAACTACTTAAAAAAGATAAGAGGAAACTATAAGGATGAATTAAAGGATTTACTTCTTGAAGTAGTAGAGAAAGAAAGCTTAGATTTTAAAAGTTATGTTTATATAAACTCATTGATTCAGTATCCATATAATTCAATGAGGTATTTGCAAAATAATTATATAAAGAATTTAAAGATTAAAAGTAATGAATTAGAAGAATTATTAGTTAAAGATTATCTTATATAGTAGGGGGAGAGGTTTATGAATAAGATTAGATATAAAGATGAGAAATATTTATGTAGATATGATTTAGATATTAAATTATTTGAAGCTTTAGGACTAGATATATTTGATTTAAGACCAAATAGAAATGTCTTTTTATTAGATACAAAGCAAGGTAAGAAGATTTTAAAGATGATAAATTATGATGATGACAGATTAAACTTCATAATCCATTCAACAGAGTACTTAAGGGAAAGATATGATGGTATATTAAAAATAAATAAGCTTCCAAATGGAGAGTATAGATTCAAGTGGAAGGGAAATGATTATATATTGTTAGACTACTTTGAAGGAACTGAATTTAATATAGCTAATCCAATAGAATTAGAAATCATAACAGAGGCAGTAGCTAAACTTCATAATGCAGGAATGGGCATTCAAGAGGCCGATTCAAAGGAAATGAATGAAAAAAATAGTGAACTTTTTAAGTTAAAAGATTATTTTATAAATAGCAAAAAAGATTTAGAAAAACTAAAGGAAATAGTAGGGAGCTATAAGTATAAAAACGAATTTGATGAAATTTTTATAAAAGAAGTTGATTATCATTTAAGTGATATAAAAGTTTGTATAGATTTATTAGAAAAGAGTAAATATGATGACTTATGTAGAGATAAAGAAAAAATAACTTTATGTCATAATGATCTTGCCTATCATAATATATTATTTAATCAAAATGAGGTAAGTTTTATAGACTTTGATTATTGCAATATAAATTTAAGGGTTATAGACTTATGTAATTTTATAATTAAGAGTATAAAAAGATTTGGATTTAGTTTAGAAATGTATGATTCTATTATAGAAAAGTATGATAAGTTAAATAACTTATCAAAGGAAGAAAAGGAGTTAATATATATATATTTAAGATTTCCTCATGATTTTTATACTGTTTCAATGCAATATTATTATAAATTAAAGGATTGGAAATATGAGTCCTTCTTAAATAAATTAGAGAGAAAATTAGAATACACAAAGGAAAAGGAAATTTTATTAAATAATATAAATAAATAATATGAATCAAGTAAAAGGTACTGTATAAAATAACTAATAAAACTTATAAATTAATTTTTAGAATTAATAAATTCTCTTAAAGTCTATAAGTTTTATGTTTGAGTTTCTTATACAGTACCTTTTTATTTTAAAATAATAAATTTTTTATAAGACATATTAAAACTAAATTTTAGGGAGTATATTTTTAAATTAAGAAGAAATATGTTTATAGATTTCAAGTGTATTATAAGCAGTTTTTTTCCAATTAAATTTACTTGAGTGAGTTATACCTTTGTAAATCATAAGAGAATAAAATTTAGGGTTATTTAATAAGATTAGGATATTTTCCTTTATTTCATCAACATCATAAGGATTAACTAAAAGGGCAGCATCTTGGCATACTTCAGGCATTGAGGTTAAATTAGATGCTATTACAGGAGTACCACAGGCCATACATTCTATAGGCGGTAATCCAAAGCCTTCATAAAAAGAAGGATAAACTAATGCTTTACTGGCACTATAGAATATAGGCATATCCTCTATAGGAATAAACCCAGTAAAAATAACGGATGAAGTTAGATTTAACTCATCCACTTTCTTTCTGTAAATTTCATATGAAGGTCCCTTAGTTCCTATAATGACAAGCTTTAAATCTCTTTTATAAGAATTTTTTACTAAGTTAAATGCCTCTATAAGTCCTAAAATATTTTTTCTAGGGCTAAAACCCCCTACATATAATAAAAAATCTGTATCTATACCATAGTGTTTTTTTAGATATTGAGATGAGTGAAATTTATTTAATGGGGCATATATTTCTTCAGCAGCCAAATGAGTAACAAATATTTTTTCTTTTGGATAAGAAAAAGTTTTACTTATATCCTCTTTAGAAAATTTAGAAACTGTAATAATTCCATCTGATTTATCTAAAATATTTTGTATATTTGAATTAAAAATCTTTAAGAATGTATCACTAACTGTATCAGGCATTTTCATAGGTATAATATCATGTAGGGTAATTACGGTCTTTATATCATTAGGTTTTGAAAAGCCTATACCGTTTTGAGGAATATGATATATATCACCTATAATATTTTCTTTAGGATTTTGAGTATTTATAAATTCCCAAAAGTTTTTTTTATCATTTGTACTTGAAGATAAATAATTAAAGTTATTTTTTTTAGGTAATTTTAGAGAGGAAGATTCAGGAGTAAGTATATTATATTCATTTAAGAAATCTATTTGGTGTAGATTATTTATTATTTGATAAGTGTAGTTACCAATTCCAGTACCACGGTATGAGGTAGCTGCCCTTCCATCAATACATATTTTCATAGCATATGTCCTTTCAGTATAAATATATATTATTATATTTATATATAGAATAAAATGTTAATAAAACACCAGGTTGTTACATATAAATATGGTAGGGGGTGAATAGATATGATGAGAGAGTTTGAAATAGAAAGACAATTTGATATTAAAATAGAAAAATTAAAACCTAATAAGGGTGTATATTATTTAAAGAGTAATAAGGGTGACAGGTGTTTAAAAAGGATAAACTATGGAACTCAAAAACTTCTTTTTGTTTATGGAGCAAAAGAGCATTTGGCTAAAAATGGATTTAAAAATGTAGATAGATATTTCTTAAATATTGAGGATGAACCTTATGCTCTAGTAAATGAGGATTTATATACTCTTTCAAATTGGATAAAAGGAAGAGAGTGTGATTTTACTAACATAGAAGAGGTTAAATTAGCTGCTAAAAAGTTAGCTGAATTACATGAAGCCAGCAAGGGGTATGATCCACCAGAAAACTCAAAATTAAAAAGTGATTTAGGAAGATGGCCATATCTTATGGAGAAGAGAGGCAAAGCCTTAGAAAAAATGAGAGGAATGGCTAGAAAGAAGAATTTAAAAAAAGATTTTGATATTATTTATATAAAAAATGTTGATTTTTATAAGGAGTTAGCAATAAGAGCCACAAAAATATTAAATAATTCAAAGTATTTAAGTTTATGTGAGGAAGCAGAGGCTGAGAAAGTATTTTGTCATCATGATTATACTTATCACAATATAATAATTGGAGACGATAATGAAGTGTATATAATAGACTTTGATTATTGTAAAAGAGAAATAAGAACATATGACATAGCTAACTTTATGAAGAAAGTTTTAAAAAGAGTTGACTGGAATATTGAATATGCAGAGGCCATAATAGATGCTTATAATACAGTAAGTCCGTTAAGAGAAGAAGAGTATGAGGTATTATATGCATACTTATTATTCCCACAGAGGTATTGGAGACTTGCAAATAGATATTATTATAATGAAGTTATGTGGGGACAAAATATTTTTATAAATAAAATAAACAACATAATTAATGAGAAAGAAAGTTATATGAAATTTATTGAAGAATTTAAAAGTAAATATAATCAAGTTGGATAATGATACTTTAGGTGCCTACTAATTAGGCACCATTTTTTATTTTAATTTATAGATAATTTTATGAAATTTTTAATAGACATTTATTGATTTAAACAAATAAAACAATGAATTAGCTTGGAGTATAGAATCAGCACAATTACTAAGAAATTTTCATATTATGATAATAGGACTATATAAGTTAGGAGAAAGTATATGAAAGTTGGAGATTTAGTAGTAAGAAAATCATATAGTAAGGATATAACTTTTAAAATTATAGATATTAAAGAGAATGAAGAGGGAATAACTTATATTTTAAAGGGACTTCATATAAGGATAATAGCTGACTCTCATGAAGAGGATTTAGAAAGGGTTGATGATGATTTTGCTGGAGATAAAGATAAGTCTTTTGATTCTAAAATCAATGATATCATTAAAAAAGTAATTTTGAGTAGAGAACAGAAAAATAATCAATTAATGACAAGAGGAAATGAAGAAGATAATTTAAATAGGGCAGAAAAAGAAAAAGGGTTGGTATTTGGAAGACCTGGACGAATACTTCATATAGATGGAGACCCATCATATATGGAAACCTGTTTAAAGGTGTACAAGCAATTAAATTTAAATGCTGTAGGAATAGCAATATCTGAAAGAGAACAACCTTTAAAAATTTTATCTTTAGTTAAGGAATATAATCCAGATATAGTTGTATTAACGGGACATGATGGAGTTCTTAAAGATTCAAAAGGAATGCTTGATTTAAATAATTATAGAAATTCAAAATATTTTATTGAGTCTGTGAAGATATTAAGAAGTTATAATTCAAGTTATGATGAACTTGTTATTTTTGCTGGAGCTTGTCAATCTTGCTATGAAAGTATTTTAGAGGCAGGAGCTAATTTTGCAAGTTCACCTAATAGGGTTCTTATACATTGTTTAGACCCTGTTTTAGTATGTGAGAGAATTGCTTATACAAGAATAGATGAGATTGTATCAATAAAAGATGTTATAGAAAACACAATAACGGGAATAAAAGGTATTGGGGGATTACAAACTAGAGGAAAATATAGAGAAGGTTATCCAAAATCCCTATATTTAAATTAATAGAATAAAATAAGACATTTAAGTTAATAATATAATTGGATGTTTTAGTTTAAATATAGTATATTTTTGTTGACAAGACATGGACTTATATAGTAAAATTATTTATTTATTGAAAAAACATCCCTTTTAGTGTATAATGTATAATAGAAAGAGGGTGTTAAAATGAGTACCAGACTTACATTGAATTCCATCAGAAAAAGCATAGAAGACCACGTAGGTGAGAAAGTTAAGCTAAGAGCTAATGGTGGAAGAAAAAAGATTTTGGAAAATGAAGGAATACTAGAAAGTGTTCACCCAAGTATTTTTGTAGTTAGATTACAAAAAGACACCCAAAGGAAAGTGACATACAGTTATTCAGATGTACTTACAAAAACGGTTCAACTAGATTTTGTTGGTTAAATAAAAAAGTTAGCTAATATATTAGCTAACTTTTTTATTTTATTTATTTAACAAAAAAAAAGAAAGATGGTGGGTTTCCATCTTTCAACTATGGTATAAAAGGGTATTGAGAATTTATGAGAGGTTATATGGTCAATAACCATCTTTATAATACGACATATTTTTTAGTATGTCAACACTTTTAATAAAAAAATGTCGAAAAAAGATAAATTTTTTTAATCTTACTTTAAAAAGTTATGTAAACGTTTATAAAATATGGGTTTGAATAAAAAAATAAATAAAGTATCAATAAGAAGAATTATCATAAATTAATTATCATACATATATATTATAGTATTAGATTATTTAGGAGGGATACATTTGGTTAATTTAGATATTATTAAAGAAAGTCTTGGGTTTGAGAAGGTCTTAAGTGAAAATTCTTTAGATATACCTTTTAGAGAAGAATACTTAATACCAGATACTCAACCAGATGTTCATGATGTACTTTCAGTTGATACTAAAGTATATGTACTTAACAGAGAAGCTCAAAGTGATAGGGTATTATTAGAATATGAAGTTGAATGTAATATTATGTACTTAGCTAGAGAAGAAGAAGGTTTAGGGATAAATAGCGTTATTTATAAAGAAAAAAATTCTAGCTTTATTGATATAGCTGGGGCTGAACATAGTATGATGTGTGATATGGAATGTGATTTAGAACATATCGATGCGAACATAATCAATGAAAGAAAGATAAGAGTAGAAGGTAAACTAAGAACCAAGTATAGGGTTTATAAAGAAGAAAAAATAGATGTTGTTAAAGAATTAGATGGTTTGGGAGATTTACAAATAAAAAGAAAACCAGAAAGTATAGAGAAAAATATTACAAATATGGTTTGTTCAATGAGTGGAGAATTACCTATAAACGTAGGTATGGATAAGCCTCAAATAGGGAAAATAATAAAATGTGGATATATGCTTCATAGACAAGAGATAAAATTAGGAGAAGATAAAGTACAAGCTTCTTGCTTAGCTAAAATTAATGTTCTTTATAGAGCTTATGATTCTAGAGAAGTTGTAGCTTTAGAAGAGGACTTATATTTATCTAATGATGAAGAGGTTGTAGGTGTAAATTCAGATATGAATTGTAATGGATATTTTGAAATCAAAGGTCATGATGTGAAGATTTCTCAAAATGATTTAGGAGAAAGTAGAATAATAGATGTTAATTTATCTGTTGATGCAAATGTTGCAATATCAAAATTAGAATTCGCAGAAACAGTTGAAGATTTATATTCACCAACGCAAAATATAATGCCTTTAAAAGAAGTTTGCAAGATTAATATGGCTGTTAGTGAAAATTCAAATGAATCAGTAATAAAAGGAAATATAGACTTAGGAAAAAATGGAGTAGATGCCACTCAAACAGTTGATTGCAAAGGTAAAATAGTAGATATGGAAAGCTATTTTATGGATCAAAAGGTTGTTATAAAGGGTAATTTATCTGTTGAATCAATATATAAGACAACTGATGAAGAAAAGGGACTCAATAAAGTAAGTGGAGAAATTCCTTTTGAAGTTGCTTTAGATATGCCAAATTCTCAGTCTGGCATGAATTTTGATACTAAAGCAAATTTAGAAGATTTACAATGTAGTATAGAAGGAAACAGCTTAGCTGTTAAAGCAGTAGTATATTTTTATGCTAAATGTTCAGATATATTTGATAAAGAATATGTTAAAGACATTGAACAAAATGATGAGACTGTTGAAAAGAAATCATCTATTACTATATATACAATTCAAAAAGGCGATACTTTATGGAATTTGGCAAAAAAATATAAGACAACAATAGATACTTTAGTTAAATTAAATGATATAGAAGATCCAGATTCTATATATGCTGGAGATAAAATTATGATTCCTGGAAGAGCGGTTTTATAAAAAAAAGAGTTTTACGATATTATGTCGTAAAACTCTTTTTTTATGAATAAATATAAATTTTATGGCAAAAATAAGAAATGCATGATTTGAGGTGAATAATTTGAAAAGTAGTAGTAAAAAAAATTTAATAATAATAGGTGGAGCAGAAGATAAGAAAGGGGATAAGATTATATTAAATTTTGTAGCAGATAAATTTAAAAAATCTGAAGGAATTATGTTGATTGCAACCATAGCTACAGAATCACCTAATATAGTCATAGAACAGTATAAAAATATATTTTCAAGTATGGGAATAAGAGAAATTAAGGAGCTTCGTGTCATAGAAAGAGAGGAAGCTTTTGATGAGAATAATATTTCTTTAGTAAATGAGGCTTCAGTAATATTTTTTACTGGAGGAGATCAGCTTAGAATAACTAGTTTAATTGGGGGAACTCCTCTTTATGATACATTACAAAAAAGAAGTAATGAGGGATGTTACTTTGTAGGAACATCAGCAGGGGCTTCTGTTATGAGTGATGTTATGATAGTTGGTGGAGAAGAAGAGGAATCACCTAAAAAGAGTACACTAAATATGTCTGCAGGATTAGGTTTAATTAAAAATACTCTTATAGATCAACACTTTGCTCAAAGAGGAAGGATAGGTAGATTATTATCAGGAGTGTGCCAAAATCCTGAAGTTTTAGGGGTAGGTATAGATGAAGACACTGCTATAGTAATTAATGATGATGAATTAACTGTAATTGGTAGTGGAGCAGTTTATTTTGTAGATGGAAGAAATATTGAATATACAAATGTATCTGAGAAAAGACAAGATGAGGTATTTAGTATATTTAATATAAAGTTACATGTATTAACAGCAGGCAAAAAAATGAATTTATCAACTAGGGTGCCTTTTGAGGAGGAAAGAAATAAAAATGAAGATAAATAATCAACGTATCTTTGAGGGAAGAAACATATATTCACATAGAAAATGTATTAGATTAGATGTTGATTTAGAAGGATATTGTGAAACTCCTACTAAAGATATTGATGGATTCAATGAAAGGTTATTAAGTTATGTTCCAGAGTTATATACCCATAGATGTGGAATAGACATAGAAGGTGGATTTGTTCAACGCTTAAAAGAGGGAACATACTTAGCTCATGTTTGTGAACATACAATTATAGGAATACATAATAAACTAGGTATAGATATAAAATACGGAAAAGCAAGAGAAATAAAGGATGATTTTTATTACATAATATTTGAATATAAATTAAAAAGAACAGCAATATTAATAGCTGAATTAGCCATAGATCTGATAAATTCAATAATAAAGAAAAAAGAGATTAACTTTGATGAAAGAATAGAAATAATAAAGAGAGTTATTATGGAAGAGAGCATAGGGCCATCAACAAAGGCTATATGTGATGCAGCTAAAGAAGTGGGCCTTCCTATAATTACAGTAGGAAACGAAAATTTATATCAAATAGGCTATGGAAAAGCAGGGAAGAGGTTTAGTGCCACTATTGGAAATGATACAAAAGGAATTGCTATAGATATAGCCTGTGATAAAATGCTTACAAAAGAACTTTTAGATATACAAAACTTGCCTGTTGCCAGAGGAGAAAAGGTATTTAATACAATACATCTTATTGAAGCGGTTAATAGAATTGGATATCCTGTAGTATTAAAGCCTCAATGGGGAAGCAAGGGAAATGGAGTTTTTGTAAATATAAATAGTGAAAAGGAACTTTTAAGAGCCTACGCTGAAATCACAAAAGAATGTAAAGAAATAATGATAGAAGAGTATAAGGTTGGAAATGACTACAGAGTAATGTTAGTGGATTATAAAGTAGTAGCAGTTTCTTTAAGAAAACCGCCATATATAACAGGTGATGGGGTTAGAACTATTAGAGATTTAATAGAAGCTATGAATGCTAATCCACTAAGAGGAGAAGGACATGAAAAGCCTTTAACAAAGGTTAAAATAGATGAAGAATTAATAAATAGATTAAGTAAGTTAGGATATTCCTTAGATTCAGTTTTAGAATATGGAGAAAAAGTTACATTAAGAGGAAATGCAAATCTTTCTACAGGCGGAAGTGCTGAGGACTATACTGACTTAATATGTAAAGAAAATATTGAAATTTGTGAAAGAGCAGCCAGAACTATTGGATTAGATATATGTGGTATAGATATTTGTGCAAAATCAATATCAGAGCCTCTATATGAAAATGATGGAATAATATTAGAAGTTAATGCGGCACCAGGAATAAGAATGCATCATTTCCCTACTGTAGGTAAAGAAAGAAATGTAGGAAGAAAAATTTTAGATAATATGTTTAAAAATAATTATTCTAATATTCCTGTTATTTCAGTTACAGGAACAAATGGAAAAACTACTACAGTAAGATTAATATCTTACATCTTAAATTTAATTGGATTTAATGTAGGATGTACAACAACTTCAGGAGTTAAAATAGGCAATAGATATATACATAAGGGTGATGATACAGGATATTATAGTGCAAGATCTGTATTATTAAATCCAGAGGTTGATATAGCTGTTTTAGAAAGTGCAAGAGGTGGCTTGGTAAGAAGAGGATTAGCTTATGATTTAGCAGATGTAGGAGTAATAACTAACATAAGAGAGGATCATTTAGGTATAGATGGAATAAATGATATGGAAGATTTGTCTTTCGTAAAATCTTTAGTTGGTGAAGCTGTAAAAGATAATGGATATTCAGTTATAAATGCTGATGATGAATGGAGCTTAAAAGTTTTAGATAGAATTAAAAAGCCTAAAATATTATTTTCAATGAATGAAAATAATAAATACCTACAGGAAAATTTAAAGAGTGGAAATCCTATTGTGTTTTATAGGGATGAAACTATATATGTAAAAAATAGAGGTAAAGAATATAAAATAGCTTCTGCAGAGGAAATGAAGTTTACTATGAATGGTAAATTAAAGCATAATATAGAAAATGCTATGGCAGCTTGTGCAGCATTAGTTGGAATAGAGGTTGATTATTGCATTATATCTAAAGGACTAAAACAGTTTAAATCTTGTGAAGAAGATAATAGAGGAAGATTTAATATGTTTGATGTTAATGGTGTAAATGTAATATTAGATTATGGTCATAATATTGATGGATACAAAGTGGTTATAGAATCTCTTAAAAATCTTGGTTTTAAAAATATAACTGGAATTATAGGGGTTCCAGGGGATAGAGATTTAAATACTATGACAGAGGTAGGGAGAATAAGTGGAGAATTTTTTGATTCCATAGTTATAAAAGAGGATAAAGACTTAAGAGGAAAAGATAAAGGTGAAGTTGCTAGGATAATAAATGAAGGGGTATTATCCTCAAATAGAAAAGACCTAAAGGTAAAAATTATATTATCAGAGGAAGAAGCTCTTAGAGAAAGTTTAAAGTTAGCTAAAAAAGGTGAAACGATTATAATGTTTTTTGAAGATTACGAACCACTATATGATATAATAAATGAATTTAAAAATGATGGGATAAAAGATTTTAAAAGTGCTAGTATATAATAAAAATAATTTAAAAGAGAAATCTTCTAGTAGGTAATTTAGAAGATTTCTCTTTATTTTAATTAACTCTTTATGTTTTTCAAAGAAAATAATATAATTATATTTAGCTTTAATTAATGTAAGAAGGGTGATTATATGAAAATGAAGGCTTATGCAAAAATAAATATAGCCTTAGATGCTATTGGAAAAAGAGAAGATAACTATCATTTATTAAGAATGATAATGCAAACAGTGGATTTGTATGATGTTATAGACATAGAGAAAAGTAATGATAGTAATATAAGCATTTCTTGTAATAAGCATTATGTCCCTACAGATGAAAGAAACTTAGCATACAAAGCGGCAGTGTTATTTAGAGATGAATTTAACATAAAAGATGGTGTAAAAATTAATATTAAGAAGAATATACCTGTAGCTGCAGGTATGGCTGGTGGAAGTACTAATGCAGCGGCAGTTTTAGTTATAATGAATAAGCTTTTTAATATAAATGCTAGTTTAGAAGTGTTAAAAGAAATAGGACTAAAAATAGGAGCAGATGTTCCATATTGTATTGAAGGTGGAACTGCTTTATGTGAAGGAATTGGAGAGATTATAACACCTTTAAAACCTTTTGAAAATAAAATATTAGTTGTATTAAAACCTAATTTTGGGGTATCTACTAAAGAAGTTTATACAAATTTAGATATAAATAAGATAAGAAAACATGTTAACATAGAAGGATTAATTCAAGCTATGGAAGATGATGATTTAGATTATGTATCAAAAAATATGAAAAATGTTTTAGAAAATGTAACTCTAAAGAAGCATACTATATTAAAAAATATAAAAGAAGATATGAGAAAATGTGGAGCTTTAGGTGCAATGATGAGTGGAAGTGGACCTACTGTATTTGCTTTTTTTGATGATATGCTAACAGCTCAAAGAGCTTTCGAATTTTTAAAAGGAAAATATAAATATTCAGATTTGTATATAACAAGAACTATAAATAGCAATAATTTTTAAAAAAATATTTTTTATTGTATATAAAAAATACTCCTTGGTAATAATCAAGGTATCAGGGGGTGTTTGTTATGAAAAAAATATTATCAGTTTTATTTTTAGGAGTTATATGTTTATTTGTAGTAGGAAGTTTTTTTAACACTAGACAAGCTTTAGGTTTTACAGAGGAAAATATTGTTGAGGATATAAGTGAAAAATTAATAAGATTTCATGTTTTAGCCAATAGTGATAGTGATATAGATCAGGATTTAAAACTTAGGGTTAAGGATGAGGTATTAAAATATATTTCACCTATATTAAATGAATCACAAAGTTTAGAGGAATCTAGAGAAATTTTAAAAAGAGAAGATAAAAACATTATAAAAATAGCTGAAGATTATATTAAATCACAGGGATTTGATTATACTGTAGAAACAACATTAACAAGAGAAAATTTTCCTGTTAAAGAATATGGCAATATAGTTTTACCACAAGGAGAATATGAAGCTTATAGAATATTAATTGGCGAAGGAGAAGGTCAAAATTGGTGGTGTGTTATGTTTCCGCCATTATGCTTCATAGATGTTACTAAGGGACAAGTTGCCTATGATGAAACAGAGAAAAAGATGAAAGATGTATTATCAGAAGAAGAGTTTAAGAGTGTTAATAAAAAGGAAAATAACGTAAAGTTTGGATTGAAGGTAATTGATTTATTTAAATAAAAGAATTAACATATGATAATAAAGTGATTTTTAGGAGGAAAAAATATGACTAGAGCATTAGCCATGGTTTCAGGTGGATTAGATAGTATATTAGCTGCAAAGTTAATAAAGGATCAAGGAATAGAGGTAATAGGAATCTGTTTTAAATCTTATTTCTTTAATGAAGAGAATGCAAAGAGAATGTGTAAACAAATAGATATGCCTTTAGAGGTAGTAGATTTTTCAGAAGAACATTTTGAAATGGTTAAGGATCCTAAACATGGTAGAGGAAAGAATATGAACCCATGTATAGATTGTCATGCAATGATGATGAGATATTCAGGAGAATTATTAAAAAAATTTGACGCTGATTTTATAATAACTGGTGAAGTTTTAAATCAAAGACCAATGTCTCAAAATAGACAAGCATTAAATACTGTTAAAAAAGAATCAGGATTTAGTGAAAAAATCTTAAGACCATTATGTGCTTTAAACTTAGAGCCTACAGAGATGGAGTTAAATGGCTTAGTAGATAGAGAAAAATTATTAAAAATATCAGGTAGAAGTAGAAAGACTCAAATGGAACTTGCTGAAAAGTGGAATATAGTTGATTATCCATCACCAGCAGGGGGATGTAAATTAACAGAGCCTGGATATGCAATAAGATTAAGTGATTTACTTGATAATCAAGAAACAGTAGATAAGGATGAAATTGAAGTTCTTAAGTATGGTAGACATATGAGAATATCACTAAAAAATAAAGTTATAGTAGCTAGAAATGGTGAAGAGTGGAAAGAAATAGTTAAGTTTAAAAGAGAAGATGATATTTTAGTAACATCTAAAAATTCTACTGGGGCTCCTGTTATATTAAGAGGAGAATTTAATAAAGAAGATTTAGAAACTGCTGCTAGAATATGCGGAAGATATTGTAAAGAAAAAGATAGCGATGCTGTTGAAATAAATTATGAGAAAAATGGAGAGATTAATACAATAACAATAACTCCATTTAAAGATGAAGAACTTAAAAAATATATGATAAATCAATAATTGATTTAGAAAGGATATTATTATGAGTAAAAAAGCTATAATATCAATATGTAGTACTCAAGATATTGGAGAAAAAGAAAAAATAGAAGTTGTAACTGTTGGAGAATTTTCTATTAATGGAGATGAATTTATAGCTACTTATGATGAAACTGAAATATCAGGAATGGAAGGGACAAAAACAACTCTAAAAATAAAAGGTGATAAAGTTGTATTACATAGAGAAGGAACAACCAGCACAAAGATGGAATTCCAAAAGAATAATACACAAGTGGCTCTTTATAATACTCCTTATGGTATGCTAGAGCTTAAGACATCAACAAAAGAGTTAGATTTAGATGTTAATGAAAAGGGTGGAAATATCTCTATAAAATATCATCTAATAGCTGGTGGACAAGAACCTATAAAAACAAATCTTGATATGAAAATAAAAGTAGAAGATTAATATTAAAATAAAAAAATAAGGCTACACTAAAAGGTGTAGCCTTATTTTTATAAGTTATTTATTTTTAAAATAAAAAAAGTTGAAACTAATTTCAACTTATAAATTCCAATATTAATAATTAATTTTATTAAATGTGAGCAAAATATAAATAGTAAACGTTCTATAAATAAAAAATTTAAAAAACACAAAAAAAGTACTAGACTTCTACATTAACTTTTGATAGAATATCTACTATGTTATTAAAACAAGCAATAAAAAACCCATTCTAAATGAGGTAATTATCATTATAAATGAAATAAAGAACGATGTCAAGAATAAATTTACATTAGGAGGAAGAGATATGAGCAAAAATACTAAGTATGTATTTGTAACAGGTGGAGTTGTTTCTTCATTAGGAAAAGGAATAACAGCTGCTTCATTAGGAAGATTATTAAAAAACAGAGGATTAAGTGTAAGTATTCAAAAATTTGATCCATACCTAAACATTGACCCAGGTACAATGAGCCCATACCAACATGGAGAAGTTTTCGTAACTGATGATGGTGCTGAAACAGACTTAGACTTAGGTCACTATGAAAGATTCATAGATGAAAACTTAACTCAAAACTCAAACGTTACTTCAGGTAGAGTTTACTGGTCAGTAATATCAAAAGAGAGAAAAGGTGAATACTTAGGAGGTACTGTACAAGTTATACCTCACATAACTAATGCTATAAAAGATAGAGTACATAGAGTAGGAAAAGAAAGAGATGTAGATGTAGTAATCACTGAGATCGGTGGAACAATAGGTGATATCGAATCATTACCTTTCTTAGAAGCTATAAGACAAATCAAATATGATGTAGGTAAAGAAAATGTTTGTTTCATACATGTTACATTAGTACCTTACTTAGGAAAAGCTGGTGAGTTAAAAACAAAACCAACTCAACACTCAGTTAAAGAGTTAAGAAGTATAGGAATTCAACCAGACATAATAGTTTGTAGATCAGAAAAAGAATTATCAGAAGATATCAAAAAGAAAATCGGATTATTCTGTAATATAGATGCAAGCGAAGTTATCCAAAACTTAGATGCAGAGCATTTATACGCTGTTCCTCTAATGTTACACAAAGAAGGATTAGATAGATTGGTTTGTGAAAAATTAGGTCTTGGATGCAGAGACATAGATAATGCTGAATGGATAGACATGGTTCATAGAATAACTCACTTAACTCATACAACTAAGATTGCTTTAGTTGGTAAATATGTTGAGTTACATGATGCATACATATCAGTAGTTGAAGCTTTAAATCATGGTGGATTAAGCAATGACACTAATGTTGAAATAGAGTGGATAAATGCTGAGGATGTAACTAAAGAAAATGTTGATGAATTATTAAGTGGAGTAGATGGAGTTCTAGTTCCAGGTGGATTCGGAGACAGAGGAGTAGAAGGAAAGATCGAAGCTATAAGATGGGCTAGAGAAAACAAGAAACCATTCTTAGGAATATGCTTAGGAATGCAATGTGCTGTTATAGAATACGCTAGAAACGTATTAGGATTAGAAGGAGCTCATTCATCAGAGCTAAATCCAGAAACTCCATTCCCAGTAATCGACTTAATGCCTGAGCAAAAAGATGTTGAGGATTTAGGTGGAACAATGAGATTAGGATTATATCCATGTAAATTAGAAGATAATACATTCTGTAAGGATGTTTATGCTTCAGATTTAATCTACGAAAGACATAGACATAGATATGAGTTCAACAATGAGTACAGAACTCAATTAATAGAAAGCGGATTAACTATAGCTGGTACTTCACCAGATGGAAGATTAGTTGAGTGTGTAGAAGTTAAGGATCATCCTTGGTTCGTAGCAGTTCAATATCATCCAGAGTTAAAATCAAGACCAAACAGACCTCACCCATTATTTGTAGGATTTGTTGGTGCTGCATTAAACAATAAATAATTTTAGAAATATTAAGGATATCTAACTAAATGTTAGGTGTCCTTTTTTTATTTAATAATATTAGAAATAAAATCTTATAAAAATATACTATATATAGATTAGATTTTATGTGATATGATAATAATATAAATATTTAACATAAGAAATTTATACATTTTTAAATAGGATATTCGAAAGTTTCTATATATAAAAGTCTTAAGGCAATCTAAAACAACTTTTCTTTACCTTATTCCACTAATTAAAAAAGCAGGAGGTGCTTAAATTGAATATAGAACAATATGAAAATATGACTTTAGTTCAGCTAAAAGAGCAGGCTAAAGAATTAGGAATAAAAAATATAAGTAAAAAGAAAAAAAGCGAATTAATTGAGGAATTAAAAGCTGAATTTAATAAACAAAATAGCAATACTAAAGTAATACATAAAGATGGTGTTATTTTAAGAGAAAAAATATCTCAAAAAGAGCAAGGTGGAAACAAAGAAAGTTTTTCTGGTGAAAGAGTAGTTAGAAATAGCAATAATTATAATAACAATAATAGTAATTATAATAATTCAAATGATGAAGGAAAAAAAGAGCAATTAAAGGATATGATAAGTTCATCAGACTCTGCTAAGGGAATACTTGAAATACTAGATAATAATAATTTTGGTTTTTTAAGATGTAGAAATTATTTAACAAGTGAAGATGATATATATGTTTCTCCATCACAAATAAGAAGATTTGGATTAAGAACTGGAGATGAAGTTCAAGGTAAAGTTAGAATACCAAAGGATGGAGAAAAGTTTAAAGCTTTACTTTATGTAGAGAGAGTAAATGGTGAAAGTCCTGAAAAAGCAGTTGGAAGAAAGAAATTTGAAGAGTTAACCCCAATATATCCAAAAGAGAGATTAAGACTTGAAACTGAAAATGGAAGAGATTTAAGTTCAAGACTTATGGATATAATTTGTCCAATAGGTAAGGGACAAAGAGGAATGATAGTTGCACCACCTAAGGCTGGAAAAACAACTCTTTTAAAAAGAATAGCTCAGAATATATCAAAAAATAATCCTGAAGTTAAACTTATAGTGCTTTTAATAGATGAAAGACCAGAAGAAGTAACGGATATGAAGAGAAGTATAGATGGAGAAGTAATCTATTCAACTTTTGATGAAGAACCACAAAACCATGCTAAAGTTTCAAGTATAGTATTAGAAAGAGCTAAAAGGATGGTTGAGCAAGGAAGAGATGTAGTTATCTTAATGGATTCTCTAACAAGATTATCAAGAGCCTATAATTTAACAGTTACTCCATCTGGAAGAACTTTATCAGGTGGATTAGATCCAGGGGCACTTATAATGCCTAAGAAATTCTTTGGAGCAGCTAGAAATTTAGAAGAGGGCGGAAGTTTAACAATTTTAGCAACTTCTTTAGTTGATACAGGAAGTAGAATGGATGATATGATTTTTGAAGAGTTTAAGGGTACTGGAAATATGGAGGTACACTTAGATAGAAAGCTTCAAGAAAGAAGAATATTCCCAGCTATTGATATTTATAAATCAGGTACTAGAAAAGAAGATTTATTATTTAATGAGGAAGAAAGAGAAGCTTCATATAAAATAAGAAGAGTATTACAAAAAGAAAATAATATAGAGGATGTAGCTGAAAAACTTATAAATTTATTATCAAAAACAAAAAATAATAAAGAGTTTTTACAAGTTGTTCTAAAAAGCAATTTAGAAAATTAAATAAGTTTTCAAAACAAAAGAAGATATTAAAGTCTATAAACTTTAATATCTTCTTTTATTATAAGAATCATTTAGCATCTTAGTGCAAAGTTTAATTGTTCCTTCTGGAGAATAAGAACTTAATACATCTAAAATACTTTTTCTCATATTAATTAATTTATTATTATCTTTATTTAAATCATTAATTACCTTATTTAATTCTTCCAAGTGGTTGATAGTAATTGCACAATTACTTTTAGATAAAAATTCTCTATTTTCACTTTCTTGACCTGGAATTATAAATGGAATTATCATTGGTAAATGACTTAAAAGTGATTCTGTAGTAGTTAGTCCACCGGGTTTTGTAATAATTAAATCCGAACTTTTCATTATCTTAGGTATTTCAGTTGTATATCCTAAAATGTTTAACTTTTTATTACCCTTTATATGCCCATATTCTTTACATAATTCTTTCTTTAACTCAGTATTGTTTCCACAAACAATAGTTAAATTTAAAGGGTTCTCATTTTTGATTAGGGTTTTTAATACTTTAGATATGTTATCTAACCCCATACCGCCTCCCATTAAAAGAATATTTAATGGTGATTGGATAGTATTTTCCACATAGTTATGGTAATCTTCTTTGTAAAAATCTTGCTTTACAGGTATACCAAAAGGAGATATTCTTTCTTTAGGTATTCCCTTTAAGGCTAGATTTTCTTTTGTAAAATCACAAGCAACTATGTAATGATCAATTATTTTAGAAACATAAGTATAATGACATTTAAAATCAGTAACAACAGAAATAACTGGTACTTTTATAATTTGTCTTTTCTTTAAATAAGAAAGAATACTTACTGCTAAAGGATGGGTTGTAATTATTAAATCTGGATTAAAACTATCGATAAATTTAGCTAATTTATTTGCGACTGGCAAAAATAAAAAACTAACTAAATTATTTATAAATTTTATATTACTAATTTTGTAAAGTAGACCATAAAGAGTTCCTAGGGAACTTGCACATAAATCGTATCCATTTACTATTGATCTATCAAAGAAACGGTTCTCCTTAAGAAAATCGTGTACAAGAATTTCTGTATCATCATTCTTTATAAGTTCCATTAAAGAGTTAGCTGCTTGATTATGACCATAACCAGTAGATGTACTTAAAATAAGAACTTTTTTCATCATATCCACTCACTTTTACTAAAAATCTATTTGCAAAAACAAACTTTATTTGAAAAATATGCCTTATAAACAAAAATGGGAAAGATTTGAGTCTTTCCCATAAAGAAATTATTTATTAAGATTAAATCTCTTGTTGAACTTATCAACTCTTCCGCCAACATCAACGATTTTTTGTTTTCCTGTGAAGAATGGGTGGCACTTAGAGCATATTTCAACTTTAAGTTCTGGTTTAACTGAACCAGTTGTGAAAGTGTTTCCACATGCACACTTAACCACTGTATCGTGATGGTATTCTGGATGTATGCCTTGTCTCATGTAATTCACCTCTTTCAAAAATAAAAAAATGTTGCTAAACAACTATTAACAAGTATATCATGGGGATATTTAATCGTCAATAGTTTAAAAGCTTTCTTATTTAAGTTATAATCATATTTAGAATATTATAAAAGGATAAGGAGTTTAAAGTTAAAATGAGCAAATTATATTTTAGATACGGAGCTATGAATTCAGGTAAATCTACACACCTTATGCAAGTAGCACATAACTATGAAGAAAGAGGTATGGAAGTTATTATAATCAAACCATCTACTGATAAAAAAGGTGGAGATAAGGTTGTTTCAAGACTAGGTGTTGAGAGAGTTGTAGATATTTTAATAGATAATGATGAGAATATTATAGAAACAATTGAAGAGAGACTTGAAAAAGGAAGAAAAATAGATTGTATAATAGTTGATGAAGTTCAATTTTTAAAAGCTCATCACATAGATGAATTATTTGAAATTGCAGTTGGTAAGGGAATACCAGTAATTTGTTACGGATTAAGAACAGACTTCCAAATGAATGGGTTTGAAGGAAGTGAAAGACTTTTATTATTAGCACATAGTATAGAAGAAATGAAAACTATATGTAGATGTGGAAGAAAAGCTATATTAAATGGAAGAATGATAAATGGAAAGTTCACATTTGAAGGAGAACAAGTGGCTATAGATTTAGTTGATAATGTAGAATATCAATCACTATGTGGACAATGCTATTTTAAATATAAATATGGTAAGGATTCTGATAAGTAGTTAATGAAAGGATAGGGTTCAAATTATGAGAAAATGCCAAGTAGGCGGTCAAGCAGTATTAGAAGGCGTTATGATGAGAGGATCAAAAGGAACAGCCACAGCAGTTAGAACTCCAGAGGGAGATATAGAGGTTTCTTTTGAAAAGACTATACCATATACAAAGAAAAATAAAATTTTAGGGCTACCTTTTATAAGAGGATTTGTAACTCTTATAGAGTCTTTAATTGTAGGATTAAAATCATTAAATTATTCAGCAAGTTTTTTTGATGATACAGAACCGTCTAAATTTGAAGATTGGTTAAATAATAAATTTGGTGAAAAAGCTAATAATGTAATAATGACACTTACAATGATACTTTCCTTTGTATTTGCCATAATTTTATTTGTAGCAATACCAACTGGAATTACTTTTTTACTTAAAAAACTTAATCTTCCAGATTGGAGTTTAAGTGTTATTGAGGGAGTCATAAGTATTGGTATGCTTTTAGGATACATGTACTTAATGGGAAAAGTAGATGATATAGAAAGAGTATTTCAATATCATGGAGCAGAACATAAGACTATATTCTGTTATGAGAATGAAGATGAACTTACAGTTGAAAATGTAAGAAAATATCCTAGATTTCATCCTAGATGTGGAACAAACTTTCTATTTTTAGTTGCTATTGTAAGTATATTTATATTTTCCTTTACTAAATGGGATTCAGTTGCTCAGAGAACGGCTATAAGAGTAGCAATGTTACCAGTAATATCAGGAATAACTTATGAACTTATAAGATGGCTTGGCAAATCTCAAGGAAATTTTGCAAAGATAATAGCAGCGCCAGGATTACAATTGCAAAAATTGACTACAAGGGAGCCTGATGATTCACAAATTGAAGTAGCAATAGCTTCTTTAAGGAGGGCTGAAGGATTGAAAGAACCAAATAAAAAAGTTGGAGAATTATTAAATTTAGGAAATGAAACTTTAAAAGAAGTGGGTATAGATACATATATATTAGACACCCAATTATTATTAGGAAAAGTTTTAGAAAAAGATAAAATATGGCTTATAACGAATAAAAGTGAAGAAGTTAAAAAGTCAGATGAAATACATTTCTTAAACTTATTAGAAAAAAGAAAATCAAAGATGCCTATGCAATATATTTTAGGAACTTGTGAATTCATGGGATTAGATTTTTATGTAGAAGAAGGAGTTTTAATTCCAAGAGGAGATACTGAAATAATTGTAGAGGAAGTATTAAACAATATAGATGAAGATGCAGAGATTAATGTGTGTGATTTATGTTGTGGAAGCGGAGCTATAGGCTTATCTTTAGCTAATTATAGAAAGAATATTACTGTAGATTTAGTAGATATAGATGATATACCAGAAAAAGTTACAAGAAAAAATATAAGAGAATTAGAATTATCAAAAAGATGTGGCTTTATTAAGAGTGATCTTTTAAGTGAAGTCATTAAAAAAGGAAATAAGTATGATATTCTAGTTTCTAATCCACCATATATAAGAACGGAAGTCATAAATACTTTAATGGAAGATGTTAAAGATTATGAGCCGCACCTAGCTTTAGATGGGGGAGAAGATGGTTTAATATTCTATAGAAGAATTATTGATGAATCTTTAGAAGTATTAAAGGAAAATGGTATATTAGCCTTTGAAATAGGACATGATCAAGGTGAGGATGTTAAAAATCTTATGATTGAAAAAGGATACTATGGTGTTAAGGTCATAAAAGATTTAGCTGGTTTAGATAGATGTGTTATAGGAAGAGTAAGCCTTGAAAGATAGCATAGTAGTGTGCTATAATTGTAAAATATGAAAATCTGTATACGGAGTGATAATAGATGATACTTGATAGATTAAATTTTATTGAAAATAAATATGATGAACTTTCAGTTAAGATTAGTGATCCTTCAATAATGGCTAACCAAAAAGAGTGGAGAAAGCTTTGTAAGGAACACGCTGACTTAGAAGTTATAGTTAATAAGTACAAAGAGTACAAAGAAGCGACAGAAGAATTAGAAGCTAACAAAGAGATGCTTTCAGAAGAAAGTGATCAAGAAATGAGAGAGATGATAAACTCTGAAATCAAGGACTTAACAGAAAGAAAAAAAGAATTAGAGGACGAAATACAAATTCTTTTACTACCAAAAGATCCTAATGATGATAAAAACGTATTTGTTGAAATCAGAGGTGGTGCTGGTGGAGATGAAGCAGCACTATTTGCAGCTAATCTTTTCAGAATGTACACTAAATACGCTGAAAAGAATAGATGGAAAGTTGAACTAATGAGTGCAAATGAAACTGACATTGGAGGTTTCAAAGAGGTTGTATTCATGATAAAAGGAGCAGGTGCTTATTCAAAACTTAAATATGAGAGTGGAGCACATAGAGTTCAAAGGGTTCCTGATACAGAAAGTTCAGGAAGAATACATACTTCAACTGCTACAGTAGCTGTTTTACCAGAAGTTGATGATGTAGAAATTGAAATAAACGATAAAGATATTAAAATAGACGTATTTAGAGCATCAGGTAATGGTGGTCAGTGCGTTAACACAACTGATTCAGCTGTAAGAATAACTCACTTACCTTCAGGATTAGTTGTTTCATGTCAGGATGAAAAATCACAGCTTAAAAATAAAGAAAAAGCTATGAAAGTATTAAGAGCAAGATTATTCGAGCAAGCTGAAGCTGAAAGATTAGCTGGTATTGCTGAAGATAGAAAGAGTCAGGTTGGTACTGGAGATAGAAGTGAAAGAATAAGAACTTACAACTATCCACAAGGAAGAGTAACTGATCACAGAATAAACATGACTTTATACAAATTAGATAGTTTCTTAGAAGGTGACATAGACGAAATATTAAATGCTCTAATTACTGAAGATCAAGCTCAAAAGATGAAAGCAATGGGTAATACTGAATTTTAATATACAAAGCCTTACATGAATAATGTAAGGCTTTAAAAATACATAGTTTTAAAATGGTAATTAAAGAGGAATATAATTATGGATATAGATAAAGCTATAAAAAAACAAAAAAAATCATATAAAAGATTCATGTTTGTTATGGTAATACTTCTAATATTATTACCTCTTTTGGTTTGTTTTTTTGAAGTTTATAAGGATTTTCTTATAGTATATTTAATCTTTTTAGAAATTTTTATAGTTATTGTTATGATTAAAAATTTTAATAATATAAGATTAGAATATACTTGTGAAAATGGAATTCTAAGAATAAAACCTAATGTGTTATCTAAATATAAGTATATATACTGCGATAGAGTAGGTTTAGTTCATACAGAAAATGAACTTGAAGATATGAAAATTATAATTGTCTTTACTAACAAAGGAAGAAAAGGTAAATTTGGAAAGCAAGTAGGAGAGTACTTTTGTAAAGTTCATCCTGGACTAAGCAAGGATTATAATAAGATGATTAAATTAAACAAGGAAACACAATGGTATTATATAATAATAAAAAGAGGGGCTTTAAAGAAATTTAAACTTTTAGATGACATTTATAAAAATTGTGTTACAGCAACTTATACAAATGATAGTATTGAAAATATAAAGATCGCAAGAGGTCAGAAGAATTTATAAAAGATGAAGGTGATATTGTTTTATGAAAACAAAAGTACAATTCATAAAAGATATAGATAAAGATATAAAATATTTAGAGGAAGCCGCTGAAATAATAAAAAATGGTGGTATTGGGGCATTTCCTACTGAAACAGTTTATGGATTAGGCGCAAATGCTTTAGATGGAGAAGCTGTTAAAAAGATTTTTGTGGCAAAGGGAAGACCGCAGGATAATCCTTTAATAATACATATAGCTGATAAAAAAGATATAGATAAATATGTTGCTGAAATACCTAAATATGCACAGGAGTTAATGGATAAATTTTGGCCAGGTCCTTTAACAATAATATTAAAGAAAAAAGATATAGTTTCAGATGTTACATCAGCAGGTTTAGATACAGTTGGCGTTAGAATGCCAAATGATGAAATAGCCTTAAAGCTAATAGAACTATCAGGAGTTCCAATAGCAGCGCCATCAGCTAATATATCAGGAAGACCAAGTCCTACAGATATAGAAAGATGTGAAGAAGACTTAAATGGAAGAGTTGATTTTATAATAGGAGCTAAAAAAAGTGAAATAGGAGTAGAATCAACTATAGTAGATGCAACTGGTGAACATTTATGTGTTTTAAGACCTGGAGGCATAACTTTAGAGATGTTAAAGGACATAGATGAAGGAGTATATATAGATAAAGCTATATTAACTACTTTAGATAAAGATACAAAACCTAAGGCACCTGGAATGAAGTATAAACATTATGCACCAAAGGCAAAAGTTAGAATGGTTCAAGGTCCAATAAATAAAATGGTTGAAAAAATTAAAGAAATAGTGCATAATTACATAGATGAAGATTTAAAGGTCGGAATTATGGCAACTGATGAAACAATTTCTATGTACAATGAAGGAATAGTAAAATCATTAGGAACTAGAGAAGACTTAACTTCTGTAACAAAAAATTTATTTGAAATGCTTAGAGCTTTTGATGACTTAGGGGTAGATGTTATAATAACTGAGGCCTTTGAGGAAAAAGATTTGGGCGTAGCCATAATGAATAGATTAAAAAAATCCTGTGGATTTGACATAACAATAGTTTAAGAATATATATGGAAGGAGCTAGATAAAAATGAAACTTTTGAGAAAAAGGAACTGTTTTGAATTTATATTTTTTAAAAATTCTATATTTGTTTTTTTTGAAAGTTTAATATCTTTATTTAGTGTTCTTCCAGTTAATAAAAAAAAGTGCTTTTTTATTTGACTTACTATTTAATTTTTTAAATTAAGTAGTGTTATTAGTCATTGAAAAAGCACTTTTTTTAAAATAATATATTAAAACAAACAGGTATAATGGAGGTTAATGAAATGAAAATAGCAATTGGTTGCGATCATGGTGGATTTAATTTAAAAAACACAGTGATAAAACATTTAGAAGAAAAAGGTATTGAGGTAAAAGATTTTGGTACATACAGCACAGATTCTTGTGATTACCCTGATATATCTATACAGGTTGCAGAAGTTGTAGCTAAAAAAGAATTTGAATATGGTATATTAATCTGTGGAACTGGGATAGGAATATCTATAGCAGCAAATAAAGTTCCAGGAATAAGAGCAGCATTATGTTCTGATACATTTAGTGCTCATGCAACAAGACAACATAACAATGCAAATATTCTAGCTATGGGTGAGAGAGTTGTAGGTCCAGGATTAGCTTTAGATATAGTTGATACTTTCTTAAATTCAGAATTTGAAGGTGGAAGACACCAAAATAGAATAGATAAAATAACAGCTATTGAAGAAAAGTATTCAAAATAATTTGATAAAAAATATTTTTATATAAATTTTAGGAGGAAGATACAATGAGTAAAGTAACAGAAATAACACATCCACTTATATTACATAAGTTAGCTTTTATAAGAGATAAAAATACAGGGTCTAAGGATTTTAGAGAACTAGTAAGTGAAGTTTCTATGCTTATGGCTTATGAGGTAACAAGAAATCTTCCTATGGAAGAAATAGAAATAGAAACTCCAGTTTGTAAAACTAAATGTAAAGTTTTAGCTGGTAAAAAAGTTGCTATAGTTCCAATATTAAGAGCAGGATTAGGTATGGTAGACGGTATGCTACAACTTATCCCAGCAGCAAAAGTAGGTCATATAGGATTATACAGAGATGAAGAAACTCTTCAACCTGTAGAATATTTCTGCAAATTACCACAAGATATAGCTGAAAGAGACATAATAGTTGTTGATCCAATGTTAGCTACAGGTGGTTCAGCTGCAGATGCTATAACTCTTTTAAAGAAAAGAGGAGCTAAGCAAATAAGACTTATGTGTTTAATTTCTTCACCAGAAGGAATAGAGTTTGTACAAAAAGCTCATCCAGATGTTGATATATATGTTGCATGTATTGATGAGAAATTAAATGATCATGGATATATCCTTCCTGGATTAGGTGATGCAGGAGATAGACTATTTGGAACAAAATAGTTATAATTTAAATAGCTACTTATTTTAAGTAGCTATTAATTATTTTTGGAGGTAAATGATTCATGGAAAAGATAAAAGTTTTAACTATCTTTGGAACAAGACCGGAAGCTATAAAAATGGCTCCATTAGTAAAAGAATTAGAAAAAAGACCGGAAATAGAATCAAAGGTTTGTGTAACTGCTCAACATAGAGAAATGTTAGATCAAGTTTTAGAACTATTTGATATAAAGCCTGACTTTGATCTAGACATAATGAAAAATCGTCAAACTCTTACTGGAATAACAAATAGAGTTTTAGAGGGATTAGAAAAGGTATTTACAGAAGAAAAACCAGATATGATACTTGTACATGGTGATACTACAACAACTTTTGCTGGAGGATTAGCAGCATTCTATCAACAAATAAGAGTAGGCCATGTTGAGGCTGGACTTAGAACTTTTGATAAATATTTCCCATTCCCAGAAGAAATGAATAGAAAATTAACAGGTGCTTTAGCTGATTTACATTTTGCTCCAACTAAAGGATCAAAAGCTAACCTTTTAAGAGAAGGAATAAATGAAAACGACATAAAAATTACAGGTAACACTGTAATCGATGCTATGGAACATACTGTAGAAGATAACTATGTTTTTGAAAATGATGAATTAAATAAAATAGATTTTGAAAACAAAAAAGTTATAATGATAACTGCTCATAGAAGAGAAAACTGGGGAGAAGGTATAGAAAATATCTGTACAGCTTTAAATAAAATAGTTGAAGATAATAAAGATGTTGAATTAGTTTATCTTGTTCACTTAAATCCAGTTGTAAAAGAGGTTGTTTATAAAAATCTTGATGGTAAAGATAGAGTACATCTTTTACCACCACTTGATACAAAAGAAACTCATAACTTAATGAATAAATGTTTTATGGTTATGACTGATTCAGGTGGATTACAAGAGGAAGCTCCTCATTTAGGAAAACCAGTATTAGTTTTAAGAGATGTTACAGAAAGACCAGAAGCTGTTCAATCAGGAACAGTTAAATTAGTTGGTACTGATGTTGAAAAAATATTAAAAGAAGCTAATTCACTTATAAATGATGAAAAGGCTTATGCAGAAATGAGTAAAGCTATAAATCCATATGGAGATGGTAAAGCTTCTGAAAGAATAGTAAAAGCTATTTTAAATTACTTTGGAAAAAATGATGAAGAAGTAGAAGAATTTATAAGTAAATAACACTTTGTTAAAAAGTTTAATAAATATAATTTGAATAAATGGTATAAATAGACAGATATTTAGAATATTATAGAAATTTTAATGAAAGAATTCTATAATAAAGCTAAATTATCTGTCTTTTTTTTCGAAAAGAGAAAAAATAATAAAAAAGATTGTTTAAAATTTAACAAAAAATATTGAAAGCTAGTAAATTTATGGTTATAATTAAATCAGTTAGAAAAAATATAGATTTTTGATAAATTTTTACCTAAATGGGAGGTTTTTGATATGAGAGAGGTAGTTATTGCAAGTGCAGTAAGAACAGCATTAGGTTCATTTGGTGGTTCATTAAAGGATGTTCCTGCTGTAGATTTAGGAGCTTTAGTTATTAAAGAAGCTTTAAATAAAGCTGGTGTAAAACCAGAATGTGTTGATGAAGTTTTAATGGGAAATGTAATTCAAGCTGGATTAGGACAAAACCCTGCAAGACAAGCAGCTGTAAAAGCTGGTTTACCAGTTGAAATTCCTTCAATGACAATAAATAAAGTTTGTGGTTCAGGTTTAAGATGTGTTGCTTTAGCAGCTCAAATGATAAAAGCAGGAGATGCTGACGTAATAGTAGCTGGTGGTATGGAAAACATGTCACAAGGACCATATGTTTTAAGAACTGCAAGATTTGGTCAAAGAATGGGCGATGGAAAAATGGTCGATGCTATGGTCAATGATGCTTTAACAGATGCATTTAATGGATACCACATGGGTATAACTGCAGAAAATATAGCAGAACAATGGGGATTAACTAGAGAAATGCAAGATGAATTTGCTGCAAATTCTCAAATGAAAGCAGAAGCAGCTATAAAAGCTGGAAAATTCAAAGATGAAATAGTTCCAGTAGTAATTCCACAAAGAAAAGGTGATCCAATAGTATTTGATACTGATGAATTCCCTAGATTTGGAACAACAGCTGATAAATTAGCTAAGTTAAGACCAGCATTCAAAAAAGATGGTACAGTTACAGCTGGTAATGCATCAGGTATAAATGATGGTGCTGCTGCATTAGTTGTTATGAGTGCTGAAAAAGCAAAAGAATTAGGAGTAACTCCAATCTGTAAAATAGTTTCTTATGGTTCAAAAGGATTAGATCCTTCAATTATGGGATATGGCCCATTCTATGCTACTAAAAAAGCTTTAGAAGGAACTGGATTAACAGTTGCAGATCTTGATTTAATAGAAGCAAATGAAGCTTTTGCAGCTCAAAGTTTAGCAGTTGCTAAAGATTTAGAATTCGATATGAGCAAAGTTAATGTAAATGGTGGAGCTATAGCTTTAGGACATCCAGTTGGAGCTTCAGGAGCTAGAATATTAGTTACATTACTTCATGAAATGATGAAAAGAGATGCTAAGAGAGGTTTAGCAACACTTTGTATAGGTGGAGGAATGGGAACTGCTTTAATAGTAGAAAGATAATAAGTTTACCATTATTATAATATATATTTAAAGATACTATCCTATTTGAGGATGGTATCTTTTTTATTAAAAATTTTTTGTAAATCATGTTTAAATCTAAAAATATATTTAAAAATATGCACGAAATTAATAATAAAAATTCATAGTAAAAATATATAATTTATTTAATTTTATATAAAAAAACATGAATAATAGTAAGAAGAATAGAAAAAAATAGGATTAAAGTGAAGAAAAATATTTAAAATCTTAAATTTTGAAAAAAAAAAATAAAAAAATGTGAATAAATATTAAAAAGGTTATTCAAAACCTTTTAAGTTGTATGTTTTATTCTTAATAGTGGTTTGAAATTTTTTTGATAAAAAAGCCTATAAAAGATACAATTTTATAACAAAAACTTTTAAAAAAGGATTTCAAAATCGAAAATAGTAATCGAAATTTAATTTAAGTTCTTACATAGTAATTTAAAAATTCAGAAAAATGAAATGATAAATTCAAAAACATTCATAAATAATTTATAAAAGAGTAAATGAGAGTTTTTAAGAGTAAAAATGAAGGAAATAGTTAAAATTACTTTAAAATATCAGAATATTAATAAATTCAACCAAAATTTAAATTTTATTAATATTAAATTCGGGAATATAATTAGTAAAGTAACATTGCGGAACTATGGAGGTTATATGTGAACGCTAAAATTAAAAGTTTAGTTTTTTCAATTATGAAGACTAACATTTTATTAACAATAATAGCAACCCTATTAATTAGTTTATTTAATTTTAGATTTGGGGTGGCTTTTTTAGTTGGAAGTATAGTTGCTACAATTAATTTTACAGTAAATGCAATTGTAATTCACAAAGTAATAAATAAAAGAAGAGGAGCTTTAAAGATACAATTAAGTTTTGTATTAAGAATGATATTAATTCTTTTATTTACAGTAATATTTATGAAAGATGTTAAAGTATTAGCATTTTACTTAATAGGATTTATTTCACATCAGATATCAATATTTATTTATACAAAAAAGAATAAGGCCTTATCAAAATAATAAATAAATATTTATATACATATATAAATTAATACTAAGATAGAAAGGGAGTGATTCCGTGGATATCTTTGCACCAATGTTTACAGTTAAGATTGGTAGTTTAACAATTAGTAGTACAATTATTTTTCAATGGGCAGCAATGCTTGTTATAACAATATTCGCTATATTGTCAACTAAAAATCTTAAAAATAAACCAGGTAAGTTACAAGTTGTTTTAGAGTCACTTTATCAAACAGTTTATAACTTGGTAAAGAGTAACATGGGGGAAAGTTATATTGGTTTTGTACCTTATATAGGAACATTAGCAGTATTCCTACTTGTATTAAACCTTTATGGATTAATAGGGCTTGCACCTCCTACTCAAGATTTAAGTGTTGCAGTAGCATTAACAATTACTTCCTTTGTTGTTGTTCACGTTAACGCAATACGTAAATGTCATGTTGGAGGGTATATAAAAGGATACTTTAAGCCTTATCCAGTAATGTTACCTTTAAACTTAATGGAGAGAATTATTTTCCCAGTATCTCTTGCACTACGTTTATTTGGTAATATGTTAGCTGCCACTCTATTAATAGATTTAATGTATTCAGGTCTAGCACATATAGGATGGATAGCTCAGTTAGGTGTGCCAATAGTTGCACATGGTTTCTTCGATGTATTCGACGGAACAATACAAATGATAGTATTTACTATGTTAACAATGGTAAATATTAAAATGACAGCAGAACATTAGAAAAATTAAATGAACAAATCAAAATAACTTTACTTTGATTTAAAAAAGGAGGAATTTTTAATGGATATGAAGTTATTAGCAGCAGGTATAGCTGTATTAGCAGGTATAGGAGCCGGAATCGGTATAGGAATTGCAACAGCAGGAGCAATAGAAGCTACTGCAAGACAACCAGAAGCATCAGATAAAATCCAAAGTTTATTCATCATGGGAGCTGGTCTTTCAGAGGCAACAGCTATATATGGTTTAGTAATTTCAATAATATTATTATTCGTTGTTTAATATCAAATTGCGTACTTTTTATTAAGAACTTATAGTAATTAATAAATGAAGATAATAGAGTTAATATAATTGACTCCGAAGGGAGGCTGTGATTGATATATGGAATTAAATTTTATGAGAATATTAGCTACAATCATTAACTTTATAATATTAATTCTTATACTAAAACATTTTTTCTGGGACAAAATCAAAAGAGCCATCGATGCAAGACAAGAGGCTATAGATGAAACTATCTTAAAGGCCGATGAAGATGCAGAAAAAGCAAGAAGATTAAGATTAGATAATGAAAGAATTCTTAAATCTGCTAAAGAAGAGGGCAGAAAGCTTAGAGAAGAACAGAAAAAAGAAGCTGATAGAATTTATAAAGAAATAGTTGATGATGCTCATAGAGAAGCTGAGGCTATAATAAATAGAGCTAATATTGAAATTCAAAGAGAAGAAGAAAAAGTAAAATACGAGTTAAAGCAACAAGTAGTTGATATTTCTGTAATGCTTTCAGAAAAAGCACTTGGAGAAACTATTGATGAATCTAAACATAGAGAATTAATAAATGATTTTATTGAAAAGGTAGGTATCTAATTATGTATGAATATTTAGATCGTAGATATGCCTTAGCTCTATATGAAGTTGCGGAAGAAAAGCATAAAGTTGAAGAATATTTAAATGATTTAAGAGAAATCTGTGATATTATTTATGGAAATAATGAACTTTATGAAATAATAAAACATCCTCAAATTAGTACTGTAAGAAAGAAAAAAACTTTCAGAAACATATTTGAAGGAAAAATAGATGACGAGTTACTTTCATTTTTAATGGTTCTTATAGAAAAAGATAGAATACTTTATCTAAGAGAAAAATTAAGAGAAATGGAAAAAATCCATCTAGAAAGAAACAATACTTTATTTGCAGAAGTAAAAAGTGTTGTTCCATTAACAGAAGATGAAGTTACAAGACTTGTAGGAAAGTTAGAAAATAAATACTCAAAGAAAATTTTATTAAAGCAAGAAATAGATAAAAGTATCATTGGAGGACTTTTTGTCAGAGTTGGCGATGATGTTATAGATGGTACTGTTAAATCTAGACTTGACGATATGAAACAGATAATGCTTAAGAGAGAATAGAGGTGAGTCTATGCATATTAAACCAGAAGAAATAACTTCTATAATCAAGAATGAAATAAAAAACTATGAAAAAGAGTTAGAAACTGTTGATTCTGGTACTATCATACAGATAGGTGACGGAGTTGCCAGAGTTTACGGATTAGAAGAATGTATGGAAGGTGAACTTCTTGAATTCCCTAATCAAGTTTTCGGTATGGCTCTTAACTTAGAGCAGGATAACGTTGGTTGTGTTCTTTTAGGATCTGAAGAAGGTATAAAAGAAGGAGACATCGTTAAAAGAACTGGAAAAATAGTTGAAGTACCAGTAGGAGAGGCCTTAATAGGTAGAGTTGTTAATTCATTAGGTCAACCTATAGACGGAAAAGGACCTATTAAAAATGATGGATACAGAGCTATAGAAGTACCAGCACCAGGTATACTAGAAAGAAGTTCTGTTAATGAGCCTCTACAAACAGGTATCAAAGCAATCGACTCAATGATACCAATAGGTAGAGGACAAAGGGAGTTAATTATAGGAGATAGACAAACAGGTAAAACTGCTATAGCTATAGATACTATAATTAACCAAAAAGGTAAAGATGTTATATGTATATACGTTGCTATTGGACAAAAACAATCAACAGTAGCTAACATAGTTAACACTTTAACTGAAGAAGGAGCTATGGACTATTCAATAGTTGTAACTGCATCAGCATCAGAATCAGCTCCATTACAATACATTGCACCATATTCAGGATGTACAATGGGTGAATACTTCATGAATAAAGGTAAACATGTATTAATAATATATGATGACTTAAGTAAGCACGCAGTTGCTTATAGAACAATGTCACTATTAATTAGAAGACCACCAGGAAGAGAAGCTTACCCAGGGGATGTATTCTACATCCATTCAAGACTACTTGAAAGAGCTGCTAAGTTATCAAAAGAAAATGGTGGAGGCTCATTAACAGCACTTCCAATAATAGAAACATTAGCAGGAGACGTAACAGCATATATTCCAACTAACGTTATATCAATAACAGATGGACAGATATTCTTAGAAACTGAGTTATTCAACGCAGGACAAAGACCAGCTGTTAACCCTGGTATATCAGTTTCAAGGGTTGGAGGTAACGCTCAAATAAAAGCAATGAAACAAGTTTCTGGTACATTAAGACTAGAACTTGCTCAATATAGAGAGTTAGCATCATTCGCTCAATTTGGTTCAGACCTTGATAAAGATACTCAAGCAAGACTTGAAAAAGGTAAGAGACTTATTGAAATCTTAAAGCAAGATCAATATAAGCCAATGGCAGTTGAAAAACAAATTATGATAATATATGCTGCAGTTAACAATTTCTTATTAGATATTAAAGTTTCAGATATTAAGAAATTTGAAAAAGAATTCTTAGAATATATGGATACTCATCATAGAGAAATTGGTAAAGCTATATTAGATAAGAAAGTTTTAGACGATGAATTAAAATCTGCTTTAGAAAGTGCTATAGTAGAATTTAAAAAAATATTCTTAATGTAAAATAAGAGCATAGCTTTTTAATTAAAGCTATGCCCACATTTTTAAGAATGGAGGTGGAGCTTAAATGGCAGGTGCAGGACTTTTAGAAATTAAAAGAAGAATAAAAAGTATCAAAAACACAAGAAAAATAACAAAAGCTATGGGACTTGTTGCCACTTCTAAGTTAAGAAAAGCTAGACAAAAACTAACTGAAAATAATCAATATTTTAGTAGTCTAGATGAAATTGCTAGAGAATTAATCGGATCATTAAATAGCAATAATAATCCTTTACTTAAACCCAATGATAATCCTAAAAAGTTAATAATATTATTAGCATCAGATTCAGGATTATGTGGTGGATTTAATGGTAATACTGCGGCTTTTGTAAGAGATAAATATGAAGATAATCTTCAAAACATCGAAGCAGTAGTAGTAGGAAAAAAAGGTATCCATTATGTTAAGAAAAACAAGATTTCTACTTTAGCAGAATATGTTGATTTAGGAGATACACCAAACGTTGGTGATGCATCAACTATAGTGAATAAAGCTGTTAAAGAATTTACTGATGGAAATTTTGGAGAAGTAAGTTTAGTTTACACTAAATTCTTTTCACCTGTTAAGCAAGAGGTTGTTGAAGAAAAATTATTACCACTAGACTTAACTGGAGAAAAAGGTAAAGTTTCTTTCTTAATTGAACCGGATGAGGATGAAATAATAGATTCATTAGTTTCATCATATTTAAAAGGTAAATTCATGAATGCTATGTTTAATTCAAAAGCTAGTGAACAAAGTGCTAGAATGCAGGCAATGGACGGAGCAACTAAAAATGCCGATGATTTATTAAACTCATTAGATGCTAAGTACAATAGAATAAGACAAAGTATTATAACACAAGAGATATCAGAAATCGTTGGTGGAGCAGAAGCACAAAAATAAGGAGGTACTCAAAATGTCTAATAATATAGGTAAAGTAGTTCAGGTTATTGGACCAGTTGTAGATATAAAATTTGCAAATGATGAACTTCCTAATATATTTAATGCAATACACATAAAAATGGACGATGGAAAAATCTTAGTTTGTGAGGTAGAGCAACACGTAGGAGACGATATAGTTAGAACTATAGCTATGGAGGCTACTGAAGGACTAAGAAGAGGTGTAGAAGCTGTTGATACAGGAGCACCTATATCAGTACCAGTTGGTGAATGCGTATTAGGAAGAATATTTAACGTATTAGGTAAACCACTAGATAGTGGAGCTGAAGTTAATAATGAAGAAAAATATCCAATTCATAGACCAGCTCCATCATTTGAAGAGCAATCAGTTGTTCCTCAAATGTTTGAGACAGGAATAAAGGTTATCGACCTTTTAGCACCTTACCAAAGAGGGGGAAAAATCGGTCTATTTGGAGGTGCCGGTGTTGGTAAAACAGTTCTTATCCAAGAGCTTATAAACAACATAGCTAAAGAGCACGGTGGACTTTCTGTATTCACAGGAGTTGGAGAAAGATCAAGAGAAGGTAATGACCTTTACTATGAAATGATGGAATCAGGAGTTATAAAAAATACAGCATTAGTATTTGGACAAATGAACGAACCACCTGGAGCAAGAATGAGAGTTGCTTTAACAGGACTTACTATGGCTGAGTACTTCAGAGACCAAGGGCAAGACGTGTTATTATTCATAGATAACATATTCAGATTCTCACAAGCTGGATCAGAGGTTTCAGCTTTATTAGGAAGAATACCATCAGCTGTTGGTTACCAACCAACTCTTGCTACAGAGATGGGAGCTCTTCAAGAGAGAATCACATCAACTACTCATGGATCAATTACATCAGTTCAAGCGGTATACGTACCAGCCGATGACTTAACTGACCCAGCTCCAGCTACAACATTCAACCATCTTGATGCTAAGACAGTTTTATCAAGAAGTATAGCTGAAATAGGTATTTACCCAGCTGTTGATCCACTAGATTCTTCATCAAGAATATTAGACCCAAGAGTTGTTGGAGAAGAACACTATGAAGTTGCTTCAAAAGTTAAGCATATATTAGAAAGATATAAAGAACTTCAAGATATCATCGCTATCCTTGGTGTTGATGAGCTTGCAGATGAAGATAAATTAATAGTTGCTAGAGCAAGAAGAATACAAAAATTCTTATCACAACCATTCACAGTAGCAGAGCAATTTACTGGAATGCAAGGTAGATACGTTCCAATAAAAGAAACTATAAGAGGTTTCAAAGAAATATTAGAGGGTAGACATGACAATGTTCCTGAATCAGCTTTCTTATTTGCTGGAACAATAGAAGAAGTTCTAGAAAAAGCTAGAGCAATAGCCCAATAAAAGGGGTGAATAAAAATGAATAAATTCAAGTTAATTGTTACAACACCAGAAAGAGTTCTTATTTCAGGTGAAGTTTCAAGAGTCTTATGTAAAAATGCTGTCGGTGAGTTTGAAGTATTAGCAGGTCACCAACCTTATTTAACAGCGACTGTTCCTACTGTTACAAGAATAGATGATGAGAATGGTGAAAGTAAATATTTATTTACTTCAACAGGATTAATGAAGGTTCAAAACAATGAAGTTACTTTTTGTGTAAATTCAGCAGAATGGCCTGAAGAAATAGATCAAGCAAGAGCTATGAATGCTAAGCAAAGAGCAGAGGAAAGATTAAACAATAAGACTGATGAGCTAGATGAAAAGAGAGCTAAGTTAGCCTTAGCAAGAGCTATGTCTAGATTAAAGTTAAAAGAAATGTAATTTATATAAAGCATACAGGAAACTGTATGCTTTTTTTATTATGATTATGCTTCTCAATAAATATTTTTATGTAATTAATAGAACTTTTTCAGATTACTATAATATATTGATAATATATAAGAGAATTATTGTATAAAAATACTATCCTTGACAATAATTTAGATGGAAGGGTGGTATATTAATGAATAATAATATTTTGGTAGCAGCATTATTTTGTTTCTCTCTTATTTTTAGTCCAAGCACTATTAATTTAGATAATAAAGTCTATTCTAAAGTTGAAGAGGAGATTTGTAATATAGAAGAGTATGGTATGAAAATAGAATATATTACAGATGAAAATATGAAAGATAAGTTTAATCATATTAGTGATTATATTAAAATTGAAGATTTTACTAGTATAGTAGAAAAAGAAAATGAAATATATTTAAATACTTCAAAAAAACAATTTGATTTAGATATTAATCTAATAGAAGAAAATTCAAAAAGTAGAGTTCAAATAGTAATTGTTTCTAAAAATAGAATTGATTTTAATAATATTAAGGAACATTTTCAAGTTATTCATAATAAAAATATGAAAAATATAAAATATTATACTTATATAAAAGGCACTATTAGAGAGAATAATAATATAGATGAAATTGAAGAAAAACTTATAGAATCAATTGGTAAGAGTAAGGTAAAGGAAACTAAAAGAATAAATTTAGAGAAAGGAACTACAGGAATAATTAATCTTAAGAGTGATTACCAGTTTAATTACTCCATTATGACATATGAGGAAGATAGGAAGTTGATTTTAGGAACTCCTATCATATTCACAACATATTAAAATAATTTTAATGGAGGATAATATGGATAAAATAGTAGTAAAAGGTGGAAAGAAATTAAAAGGAGAAGTAAATATAAATACAGCTAAGAACTCAGTTTTACCAATAATCGCAGGAAGTATATTAGCTACTGATGGTGTACTAATAAATGAATTACCTATGTTACAAGATGTTTTTACAATTTGTAATGTTATGGAGCAATTAGGGTATAATTTAAAAATAGATAAGAAAGAAAATAAATTAATTGTACCACCACTAAATAAAGAGCCTTTAATTCCAAGTGAGGATTTGGTTAAAAAAATGAGAGCTTCATTTTTAATAATGGGACCAATGATAGCTAAATATGGAGAGTTTAGGTTAGCTAGACCAGGCGGATGTAATATAGGTTCTAGACCAATAGAATTGCATATAAAAGGACTTAGAGCCTTAGGAGCTGAAGATAGCAATTGTGGCAATGGATTTGTATGTATAAAGGCAAAAAAATTAGTTGGAAGTAAGATATATTTAGACTTTCCATCAGTTGGGGCAACAGAGAATATAATGATGGCAGCAACTATGGCTAAAGGGACTACGGTAATTGAAAATGCAGCCCAAGAGCCAGAAATAACTGATTTAATTAATTTTTTAAATTCTATGGGAGCTAAAATTTATATTGAAAAACCAGGTAAAATAATAATAGAGGGTGTGGATTCATTAAGTTCAACTGAGTACACTCCTATATATGATAGAATAGAAGCTGGAACATTTATGGTTGCAGCAGCAATAACAGGATCAAAAATAAAAATAAATGGAGTAAATAAGGATCATTGTTCAGCGATAATATCTAAACTAAAAGAAGCTGGAACAGAGTTTTGGGATGTCCATAATGAGGAAAACAGTATAATAGTAAAAGGAAATGAAGAAATAAAACCAATTAATATAAAAACAATGCCATATCCAGGATATCCTACTGATATGCAATCACAAATGATGAGTTTGTTGAGTATAGCAAAAGGAAGTAGTATGATAACAGAAAGTGTTTTTGAGAATAGATTCATGAATGTAGATGAATTAAGACGTATGGGTGCAAATATACAAGTAGAAGGAAGAACTGCTTTAATTGAAGGAGTAAATAACCTTACTGGATGTGAAGTTAAGGCAACTGATTTAAGAGCAGGAGCTGCTTTGATTTTAGCTGGACTTGTAGCAAAGGGAGAGACAATAGTTACTGATATATATCATATAGATAGAGGTTATGTTGAAATAGAAAATAAGTTCAGAGCATTAGGCGCTGACATAAGTAGAATATAAGTCAACAGCATTGCTGTTGACTTTTTTTACTTTAAATAATTTTATTATAAGTTCGAGTTTTAGAAAACTTAGCATATACATAAACTGTATTAATAAGTTTTAGGAGGATTTATGATAAATAGAAAAATTTTAGAACCAATAATTTTTATTGGTGCAATCATAGTGAGTATAGTTTTTATACCAATACTTTTTGGTTTTTTATCTAGTTCAAGTATGGCTGAAATTAATAAGGTAGATAAAGTTGAAAATAAAAAGTTAGTTGATGTAGTCAACTTAAAGGAAGTTGAAGTTTACATATCTAAAGAAAATAAAGTAGAAAAAGTACCATTAGAGGAATATGTGTTATCTGTAGTTTCAAGTGAAATGCCAGCTACCTTTCATGAAGAGGCATTAAAAGCTCAGGCTATTTTAGCAAGAACATTTGTTATAAATAAATTAATTTCTGGATGTAGCAATATAAAAGAAGGAAATATATGTGATACTACTCATTGTCAAGCATACTTAAATATTAATGAACGGAAAAAAGCTTGGGGTAAAGAGGGAGAAGAATATTTAAAAAAATTAAAAGCGGTTGTTAAAGAAACAGCAGGAAAGGTTCTGGCTTACAATGACCAGTTAGTAAAATATCCTCAATATTTTTCTACAAGTTCAGGAAATACAGAGGATGCTGTTGCTGTATTTTCAGAAGATGTTCCTTATTTAAAGTCTGTTGAAAGTCCAGGTGAAGAAATATCACCTAAATATGAGAGTGAAATAAGCATGTCTATAAGTGATTTTAAGAGTAAAATTAAAAAATCTATTCCTAATAGTGATTTAGGAAATAACATAAATGAAGAAGTTAAAATATTAAATAGAAATACAGGGGGAACTGTAAATGACATAAAAATAGGAAATGCTACAATTAAGGGGAAGGAATTTAGAAAAATATTTGGATTAAATTCTGCTAATTTTACATTAGAAGTTTTAGAGGACAAAGTAAACATAAAATGTTTAGGTTATGGACATGGTGTTGGTATGAGCCAATGGGGTGCTAATGTAATGGCAAAGGAAGGCAGTAAATATGATGAAATATTAGAGCATTATTTTAAAGGCAGTAAAATTGAAGATAGTAATAAAGTTTTAATAGATTAATAGAAGAACAAGCAAATAAATTTTGCTTGTTCTTTTTTTATAAAAAAAGATTTATATATGTGTATTAATTTAGGATAAATGGACAGAATTAGAAACGGAGGTGTTGAAAATGAATAAAAAAGACCAATTTAAGAGATTTATTAAAAAGGATGGATTTTATGTAGTTTTATTTGTTTGCCTATGCTTAGTAGCAACAGTTGGAGTAGTGGTAGCAAATAAAAGTGCAAATAACACAGTAGAAGAAAATATAGCAGAAAACACTATAGAAAATACAGAGGATAATAGTACTACAACTGGTAATACTTTTGATGATGCGGAATTAGTTGAAGGAAAAACAGAAGCAACAAATGATTCAGAAGAAACTGCATCTAATGAAGCTAAGGTTGAAGAATTAAAACCTGAAGCAAATAATGCTGATAAGTCAGTAGCGACTTCAAATCAAAGTCAAAGCTTTATATCACCAATTAAGGGTGGAGTTATAACAAGATTATATAACTTAGAACCTAGATTAAATGAATCAGGTCAAAGTGCATCTGTTTATAAAGGAATAGATATAGAAGCTGCTGAGGGAACTGAAGTTTTAGCAATTGGTGATGGTAAAGTTGTAGAGGCTGGAAAAGGGAACTCAAAAGAGGGGTGTTTTGTTAAAATAGAGCATCAAAACGGTATTGTTGGTTTTTATGGAAACTTAGATCCAGAAATTAAAGTTAAAGAAGGGGATAATGTTAAAAAAGGAGATTCTATAGGTAAGATTGGAAAAACTATTCAAAGTAGTCCAAGTGACAGAGTTTCTGAAACTTATTTAATGTTCCATATGGAAAATTCTAAGGAACCAGTAGATCCACAAAAATATTTAAAAGATATTCCTGTAAAAGAATAATTTAGTACATAATCAGCTGCTTTTTAAGAAGCAGCTGATTAAAAAATTAAGAATATTTTTAAGGAGGTACGGTTCTTGAAAGATTATATTGAAGAGAGAGTTTTAGAAGTAGCTCAGTACATTATTTATTCAAGAGCTACTATAAGGAAAACAGCTAAAGTTTTTGGTGTAAGTAAGAGTACTATACATAAGGATATGACTGAAAGATTGCCTAAGATAAATCCTGATATAGCTGAAGAAGCAAAAAGTATCTTAGATTTAAATAAAGCTGAAAGACACATAAGAGGTGGAAAGGCAACTAAGCTAAAATATAAAGTTGTTGAATGATGAAAATATTCCTTATATAATAAAAGTTAGTATTTATGTATATTTTTATAGAAAATAATAATTATTATTATATATTAGGGAGTTGTAAATATGTGGTTTTGGAGAAAAGGTACAGACATGGGTATAGATCTTGGAACAGCAACAGTTCTTGTCTATATGAAAGATAAAGGTATAGTCTTAAAAGAGCCATCAGTGGTAGCCATAGACAAAAATAAGAACAAAGTTCTAGCAGTAGGAGAATCTGCAAGGCAGATGATAGGAAGAACACCTGGAAATATAGTAGCATTAAGACCTATGAGAAATGGGGTTATATCAGATTATGAGATGACAGAAGCTATGTTAAAGTATTTTATCAAGAAGGGTGTTGGAAATAGAAGAATATCTGCACCTAAAGTAATGATATGTATACCTTGTCAAGCAACTGGAATTGAGAAAAGAGCAGTTATAGATGCTGCAAAAAATTCAGGAGCTAAAAACGTATATCTTATAGAAGAACCATTAGCAGCTGCAATAGGAGCGGGATTAGATATATCAAAGGCTAGTGGACATATGGTTGTAGATATAGGTGGAGGAACTGCAGATATAGCTATAATATCCTTAGGTGGAATTGTTATAAGAGAATCTGTAAAAGTAGCTGGAGACAGATTTGATGAAGCTATAATTAAATTTGTTAGAAGTAAATATAAACTTATGATTGGTGAAAGAACAGCAGAGGAATTAAAAATAAATGTTGCTACAGCTGTTGAAGGTAATAGAAAAGAAATCATGGAAGTAAAGGGAAGAAATTTAATAACAGGCTTACCTGGAATAATAACAGTAGATAGTGAAGAACTTAGAATAGCCTTAAAAGATGAGGTTAGCATAATTGGTGAAGCTGTACACTCTGTTCTTGAAAAAACACCACCTGAATTAGCTGCTGATATAATAGAAGAAGGAATTCTCATGACTGGTGGAGGAGCTTTATTAAATGGCTTAGATAAGTTTATCGAGCAAAGGACAGGCGTTAAGGTTAGAGTGGCTGATGATGCTGTAAAATGTGTAGCTGAGGGAACAGGTAAAGTTTTAAAAACATTTGAAAAATTAAATTTAGGTATGGATGATTTAGAAGTAAAATTAATTGATGAGTAAAATTAACCATATATCTCTTAATATTAAGAGATATATGGTTAATTTTTTTTGTTTTTTAAATAATAGGCGTGAATTAAAGAATCTACAATAACCTTAGACATATCTAATATAAAGCTTAATCTAATAGGTCTACTTGTAAATAAATCTATATTTTCTGAGGAATCAACTATAGCTATTATAGATATATCTCCAACACTTCTTAAGGTTTTACCAACTCCTTTTCCAGGATGAATAGGCTCATTTCTGATATGAATTTCACCAATAGATTTAGGATCTCCTAAGCAAGCATCTATAGCTATTATTTTATAATCAGGATAGCTTTTTAATATTTCAGTTATTTTTTTATCAAGATTAAGAGCATGAATAGGAGAGTCAAGTGTACCAAATACATTTAAAGGAAAGAATTTTTCTTTTAATAGGGTACCAACCAGTGGTCCTAAGCAATCACCTATACATTTATCAGTTCCTATACATACTATAATTGTTTTTTCATCTATATGATTTTTTAAAAAATCTGAAATTTCGTAATATGCTAAATAATTTTCATAGTAAGTTTTTATTCTATTCAAGGCTTCACCCCCTCATTAATTATATGAAGGAGGAATTAGAAATATTAAATAGAAGTATAAAAAAGATTTTAGGTGGTAATTATTAAAATGGAGGTGAATATGTTTATGAATAAAGGGTTTTTAAGTTTTTTAGTACTATTTTTTACTACAGTAACAATGGGAGCAATGATGTATTTTGTTAACTTAAATTATGAGCAAGTTAAATTTCAAGTAGATAGTACAAAAAATGAGAGGAATGAAATTTTAGAGATTAATGAAGAGAAAAGTGAACAAAAGACTATAGAAAACAATAAAGAAGATTTAAGAGAAGATAAAGATGAAGAAAATATAAGTGAAAATAATCATAAGAAAAATAATAATTTAGATGAATATCGATTAAAAGAAGAAAAAGAATTAGAAAGTAAAACTAAAGAAAATGTAAAAAATATAAAAGAAAATGAAAAGTATAAAGAAAAGGTAGAAATGGGGAAGTCTTCAGAAGAAAGAAAAGAAGTATTTAAAGTAGATAAGTATTCAATTCCTAAGAAAATAAATAAAGCAGATAAGTTTAAATTAATTTCTATTGCTAAAAATTTATCTTTAACTGATTATGGAGTTTTATTAGAACATATTAAGAGAAATGATGAGTTAGATGCTGCTATTGATATATTTAAAATACTTAAGGATAAATTAGAATATAAAGAATATAAAGAAATGAAAGATATATTAAGTCCATACATAAATATTGAGTTAATTGAAGAAAAAATATGAATGAAAAAAGAAGTAAACAAAAGAAATTGAGAGAATATTAAAAATAAATTAACATAATATCTGAAAATCGCCTGAAATTGAGTTTGAAATAAAAAGCATAACAATATATACTAAGTCTTGTCGATTGGCGGTGAGCCAAAACGACAGAGGAAAATAATAAATGTGCTGGTGTGGCTCAATTGGCAGAGCAGCTGACTTGTAATCAGCAGGTTATCGGTTCAAGTCCGATCATCAGCTCCATAAGTGGTGGAATTCCCGAGTGGCCAAAGGGGGCAGACTGTAAATCTGTTGTCGGACGACTTCGAAGGTTCGAATCCTTCTTCCACCACCAATAAGGTCGCATAGCTCAGCTGGGAGAGCACCTGCCTTACAAGCAGGGGGTCACAGGTTCGATCCCTGTTGCGACCACCATAAAACATAATAAATAAATGCGCTGGTGTGGCTCAATTGGCAGAGCAGCTGACTTGTAATCAGCAGGTTATCGGTTCAAGTCCGATCATCAGCTCCACAAGTGGTGGAATTCCCGAGTGGCCAAAGGGGGCAGACTGTAAATCTGTTGTCGGACGACTTCGAAGGTTCGAATCCTTCTTCCACCACCATTTATAAAAACAAAATATTGATATGCTGGTGTGGCTCAATTGGCAGAGCAGCTGACTTGTAATCAGCAGGTTATCGGTTCAAGTCCGATCATCAGCTCCATATGTGGTGGAATTCCCGAGTGGCCAAAGGGGGCAGACTGTAAATCTGTTGTCGGACGACTTCGAAGGTTCGAATCCTTCTTCCACCACCAGAAAGAGACACTATTAATTGAGTGTCTCTTTATTAAAATAATATCTTAATAAAATAGAATAATTAGTATTTATATACTCTTATCCAGAGAGGTGGAGGGAAAAAGGCCCTATGAAACCCGGCAACCAGTGAGAAATCACTACGGTGCCAATTCCGGTAAAGAAATTCTTTACAAGATGAGAGAAGATAAATTTAGTGTATAACTAAAATCTCTTCTTAAATCTTTAAAGGTTTGAGAAGAGATTTTTTTATTAACAAAAATATTTTAAAGGCGCGCATTAAAATAAAGTTTGTTAATTAAGCTTTAAAGATATTATTTTGAATCGTGGGAAGATAAATTAAGTTATTTGTTTAAATAAACAGGGTTGGAATAAATAAAAATGAAAGGGGTGAATTAGCTATCTTATTATGATAGTAAGATAGCATTAGCCATGAGAAGATTATTTACATCAGAATCAGTTACTGAAGGGCATCCAGATAAAATATGTGACCAAATTTCAGATGCAGTTTTAGATGCTATATTTGCAAAAGATCCAAACGCAAGAGTTGCTTGTGAAACAGCTGTTACTACAGGATTAGTAATGGTAATGGGAGAAATAACAACTAATTGTTATGTTGATATCCCTAAAATAGCTAGAGAAACTATAAAAAGTATAGGATATGATAGAGCTAAATACGGTTTCGACTGTGAAACTTGTTCAGTTATGACTACAATAGACGAGCAATCATCAGATATCGCTATGGGTGTTGATGAAGCTTTAGAATCAAGAGCTGGAGAAAAAATTGATATAGATGCAGTTGGAGCTGGAGACCAAGGAATGATGTTTGGTTTTGCTACTAATGAAACTGAAGAATTTATGCCAGCACCAATAGCTATGGCTCACAGATTATCAAGAAGATTAACAGAAGTAAGAAAGAACGGAACTTTACCTTACTTAAGACCAGACGGAAAAACACAAGTTACTGTTGAATATGAAAATGATAAACCAGTTAGAATAGATGCAATAGTAATTTCAACACAACATGGTCCAGAAGTATCTCAAGAGCAAATACAAGCTGATTTAATGGAACATGTTATAAAAGCTGTTATACCAGCAGAGTTATTAGATGAAAATACTAAGTATTACATAAATCCAACAGGAAGATTCGTTATCGGTGGACCTCAAGGTGATGCTGGATTAACAGGAAGAAAGATCATAGTTGATACTTACGGTGGATATGGAAGACACGGTGGTGGTGCTTTCTCAGGAAAAGACCCAACTAAAGTTGATAGATCAGCTGCATACGCTGCTAGATGGGTAGCTAAAAACTTAGTTGCTGCAGGAATCGCAGATAAATTAGAAGTTCAAGTTGCTTATGCTATAGGGGTTGCTAAGCCAGTATCAATTATAGTAGATACTTTTGGAACTGGAAAAATATCAGACGAAGAAATAGTTAATATAATAAACAAAGTGTTTGATTTAAGACCAGGAGCTATAATAAGAGATTTAGATTTAAGAAGACCTATATATAGACAAACAGCTGCTTATGGACACTTTGGAAGAACAGATTTAGATCTTCCATGGGAAAACTTAAACAAAGTTGAAGAAATAAAGAAATATCTTTAATATATAGAAAAGCTTAGGATTTTATATCCTAAGCTTTTTATTTTTCTATAAATTTATTATTTTAAGATGAACTAGTAATTTTTAAATTAAGATAAAATAAAAAAGCACTTTGAAAAATCAAAGTACTTTTTTATATTAAGCTTTATGAACTAATTTTCCATTAACTATTACATATTTTATATCTATATTTTCATCAAAAAGAATTAAGTCAGCATCATAACCTTCTTTAATTAATCCTTTTTTGTCGTCAACCTTACAGTGTTTAGCTCCGTTATAAGTAGCCATTTTTATAACTTCATTAAGTGGATAATTAGTGTTGTTAAATATATTTTTGACTGCCACATCTAAAGTTAAAATTGATCCTGCTAAAGAACCAGTTAATAATCTTGCCGCTCCATTTTTAACTTCAACCTCTTGTCCTCCTAATGAATACATTCCATCAGGCATACAGCAAGCCATCATAGCATCAGTTATTAATAAAACCTTGTCTGTTCCCTTTTGTTTATAGGCAACTCTTAAGCTTGGATATGATATGTGAATACCATCTGATATTGTTTCAGTAGTTATTTCACTATCAAAAACAGCACCTACAACCCCAGGTTCTCTATGAGTAAATGGAGTCATTGCATTAAATAAATGAGTGGCATGAGAGCATCCACACTTTATTCCTTCCATAGCTTCTTCATAAGTAGCTTTAGTATGTCCCATTGAAACAACTATACCTTTTTCACTTAAGAATTTAGTAAGTTCTTTAGCACCTTCTACTTCAGGAGCAAGAGTTATTGAAACAACATCATCTTCATGTTCTCCAACTAATTTATAGAAGTTTTCTTTTGTTGGAGGGATTAAGAAATCAGGATTTTGAGCACCTATTGCACTTGGGCTTATAAATGGTCCTTCTAAGTGAGCACCTAAAACATTAGCTCCATCTGTTCCTTCAGTTTTTGCTTTATGAATAGCTTTCATTGACTTGCATACGTCTTCAGCAGCTACAGTCATTGTTGTTGGTAAAAATGAAGTAGTACCATGTTTAACTATAACCTTTGATATTTCATTTATAGCTTCATAAGTACCATCCATAGTATCGTGACCACCAGCACCGTGTATATGAACATCTATAAATCCTGGAGATAGGAATAAGCCTTCTCCATCAATTACTTCACAATTACATTCTTCTTTAGGATTTATAGCCTTTATCTTTCCGTTTTCTATAAGTATATTTCCTTTTTCAATCTTATCTAAATATACTATATTACAGTTTTTTATTAACATACGAATCACCTTCCTCATAATAATCTTAAAATTTTAATTTGTGTAAGTCAACAAAATAAGCACTATGATTTAAATTTAATAATTGTGATATAATTAATAGTAATAACAATTCAAGAGAAACCTTTTAGGAGGTAATATGGAAGCATTAAATGGAATAGTTGAGAGTATAGTATTTAAAAGCTCAGATACAGGGTATACAGTTATAAAATTTAGAGAAAATAATATTATTCATACAGCAGTGGGAGTTTTACCACATGTGAAAGAAGGTCAAAATTTAAAAATTATAGGAAGTTGGGTTAACCATTCCCAGTTTGGAAAACAATTTAAAGTAGAAGAATGTGAAGAGATATTACCTACTTCAAAGGATGGAATAGAAAAATATTTATCTTCTGGGATAATACAGGGGATAGGGCCTGTTACGGCAAAAAAAATTGTAAATAAATTTGGAGAAGATACTCTTAATATTTTAGATAATAATATTGAGAGATTAAAAGAAATAGAGGGAATAGGTAAAAAGAAGTTAGAAACCATAATTGAGTCTTATAGAGAACAAAGAGAATTAAAAAATATAACTATATTTTTGCAAACACATGGATTAAGTGTAAATCAGTGTTTGAAGATTTATAAAAAATATGGAGCTAGTTCAGTTGATACAGTTAAAAATAATCCATATATACTTTGTGATGAAATTTCAGGAATAGGATTTAAGACTTCTGATAAGATTGCTAGGAGTTTAGGCATAGAAGTAGATTCACCTTTTAGAATTCAAAGTGGTATAAGATACGTAATAAATGAATTTTGTGCTAATGGACATACTTTTATGCCAAAGGATGAACTTATAAAGGAAGCAAGTAATGTATTAACTGTAAGTGGAGATATAATAGAAGAAAATATTAAAAATGCAGCTTTAGATAGAAAAATAAAGTTAGAGAAAGTTAATGATAAAGAAGGTGTTTTCACAATACCTAATTATTATTGTGAGCTTGGAATAACTAATAGGATTTTAACTTTAGCTATAAGCAATTTCCAAGATATAAGTGTAGATGTAGAGCACCTAATACTTCAATTTGAAAAGAAAAATAATATAACTTTTGCAGAATCTCAGAAAGACGCTATAATAAGTGCTTTTCAAAATGGAATAGAGATAATAACCGGGGGACCAGGAACAGGAAAGACCACTATAATAAAGTGTATAATTGAAATTTTTGAAACTTGTGGTTTGAAGGTTCTTTTGGGAGCACCTACTGGAAGAGCGGCTAAAAGAATGAGTGAGTCTACAGGAAAAGAAGCTACCACAATACATAGAATGCTTGACATGGGAGTCTTTGAAAAAGAAGAAAGTGTTTTTGTAACCAATGCAGAGGAACATTCCTTAGAGGCTGATGTGGTTATAATAGATGAGGCATCAATGATTGATATAACTTTAATGAATGCTTTACTTAAATCAATTAAGGTAGGTACTAGGCTTATAATAGTGGGAGATGTTGATCAGCTTCCATCAGTAGGAGCTGGAAATGTATTAAATGATTTTATAGAGAGTGGATTTACAAAGGTTGTACGTCTAAAGGAAATATTTAGACAAGGAAAAGAGAGTATGATTGTAGTAAATGCACATAAAATAAATAAAGGTGAGATGCCTAAATTAAATGAAAAAGGGACTGATTTCTTTTTCATAAGAAATGATATTCAAGAGGGAATATTAAATACTATTATAGATTTAATAAATACTAGGTTGCCTAAGTTTAACTCAAATTGGGATAAGTTAAAAAGTATACAGGTTTTAGTTCCTATGAAAAAGGGTGTATTAGGAGTTACCAATTTAAATGAAAAAATTCAAAACGTCTTAAATCCAAAGGCTCCATATAAAAAAGAAAAAGAATTTAGAAGTATGATATTTAGAGAGGGAGATAAGGTTATGCAGATAAAGAATAACTACTCTCTAAAATGGACTAGAATAGCTGGAAAGGGTGAGCATGAAGGTTCAGGTGTGTTTAATGGAGATATGGGATTTATAGAAAATATAGATTTAGAAGGTAAAAAGCTATCTATAATATTTGATGATGAAAGAAGAGTTATTTATGATTTTATGTATTTAGATGAGTTAGATTTAGCTTATGCAATTACAATACATAAAAGTCAAGGAAGTGAATTTCCAGTAGTAATAATACCTGCATATATGGGAGCACCGTTACTTATGAATAGAAATTTATTATATACAGGAATAACTAGAGCAAAAGAAATGGTTGTAGTAGTTGGAATACCTAAAGCATTAAAATATATGGTTGATAATACAAGGAGTATGGAACGTTATTCTTCTTTAAATTGGAGAATAAAAGAAGTAATATCTAATGAGGTTTTTGAACAAGATTAAATTAGGGGGACTTAAAAGTGAGCTTATATGGCAATAATTTAAGGGTTGAGAATAGATATAGTCATATATTAAAGAAATGGTATGTAAAAAGCAATGAGAGGTTTATAAATTTGATATGTGAACCATATCAAAAGTTGAACTTTATTGAAAGTTTAATTAGTGATTGTTTAATAAATAATGAAAAAGTTTTGTATGTAGGTAAGAGTAGAAAAGTTTGTAAAAGTGAGCAATTAAATTCTATGAATTTTGATTTTGTAAATTTTAATAATCTTTTTAATATAAAAAAGAATTTTAATTTGATAATATATGATGATGTAAGCCTATATTCAAATAAGAGTAGTATTGAATGCAACGAGGATTTAATGTACTTAAAACGCCTATCTAAGAAGATAGTAATATGTTCAGTAGATAAGGTATTTAACAATATAAAGCACATAGAAATATTAAATAATCAAAGGAAAGAACATTTCTTAGAGCCAAGACTAATAACAACTAGAGTTAATTTAGAAACTTCAATGCCTTATACCTTATATGATTATATTGAATGGTTTATAAGAGAAAAGAGAATCTTGGTTGTATATGTTCCAAATAAATTTAACTTAAATAAAATTTATGAATATTATACTGAGGATTTAAATTTAGAAAATAAGGTTAAAATAGTAAAAGAAGATAAAAAGAATTCCTTCTTAAAGATTGTAAATGAAAGTAGATTTAAAAAAGAAGGGGTTATTTTTATAACAGATTCATTACATGAATATTTTGATTCTATTCCAGAATGTGATATGGTGATTTATTCTTTTGAAAAAGATATTGTTGATTACAAAAAAATAATATTTGCCTGTGGAGCTTTATGCAAAGATAAATGCACTGGAAGAGAAGTAATATTATTAAGTAATGAAGAGGGAGATAATATAGAAACTGCTAGGAGGTTAGCAAGAGGCTTTAATAAAACTTTATGGAGAGAGTCAGAGATAAGGTAGATTATTTATTTCAATGTTTTTTAGAAGCTATTTATCCAACAGAAGAAAAGTGTTATGTATGCAATACAGAGGGAGAAAAAATAATTTGTGATAAATGCAAAGGTAAAATACAAAAGTTAAATGAAACTCCGATTATTGAAGAATGTAAAATATTAATCTGTTCTTATTATTCTTTTATAGTTAAGGATTTAATATTAAGACTTAAATATAAAGGAGATTTCCATGCTGGTGAAATATTAGTTATGTTACTAGAAGAAAAAATAAAAGAATCAAATTTAGATGTTGATTTTATAACATATGTTCCAGTAGCAAAGGATTCTCTTAAAAAGAAAGAATTTAACCAATGTGAATATTTATCAAAAGAATTAGGAAAGCGATTAGGAATTAAATCCATAGAAACTTTAAAAAAGAAAAGTAAAGTGAAAGAACAAAAGTTATTATCTAAAGAAGAAAGAGAAAAAAATGTGCAAAATGCTTTTAAGCTTAAAAGATATAGGAATTTAGAAGGAAAAAGTATTATACTTTTAGATGATGTAATGACTACTGGTGCAACATTAAAGGCCTGTGTAAGAGAATTGAAAAAAATTAAAAATATTAAAATTTTTTTATTGACTATTGCTAAAAGTAATATATAATAGTAATGTAGCTAGGTTTGTGGTTGAAAGTCGATGCCAGTCGCAGGCGAAACGATCCACGTAAGTTAAACAAAGTTTTAATGAGCATGGTGCGGCTTAGAAGTAAGACCTACCAGCCAATAAAGGCTGAGAGGGTTAGTAGTGAGAGGTTAACTCCGGGTAGCGAAAGCTCCAGTAGGCGAGTGTGGGGTCAAAGACCAGGTCAACTAGCTATAAAAAGGGACTATGATTTTCATGGTCCTTTTTTATTTTTGTCAAGTTACATTTGTTATAAATAAATTAAGTAAAGAGAAGATTTAATTAGACAATTATGATCTATATTATAAAAAATTAAGTTAATTAAAATAATTAAAGCTTGTATAAAATGCTTTAACAGAGTACAATTATAGTATAAAATTTAAACCTTTACATTATTAAGGTTACTTGTTTTTTGAAAGGGGCTGACGATATGAAAGTAACAGTACATGCTAAGAATATAGAGTTAACAAATGCTTTAAAGGATTGCGTAGAAAAGAAAATATCCAAGTTAAGCAAGTATTTTGAACCAGGAGTTGAAGCAAAGGCCACTTTAAGCGTAGAGAAAAATAAACAAATCATAGAAGTTATGATTCCTTTTAATGGAATATTATTAAGAGGTGAAGAATCTACAGACGATATGTATAAGTCAATAGATTTAGTTGAAGAAAAAATCGAAAGACAAATAAGAAAACAAAAAACTAGATTATCAAAGAAAAATAGATATGATTCATTAAGATTTGCTCATATAGATCCAATAGAGGATATGAAAGAAGAAAAAGAAGCAAAAATAGTAAAAACTAAAAGATTTGATGTTAAGCCAATGGGAGCTGAAGAAGCAGTTTTACAAATGGAGCTTATAGGACATGACTTCTTTGTATTCCAAGATCCAGAGACAAATCAACTAAATGTAGTTTATAAAAGAAAAGATGGTAATTATGGTTTAATTGAACCAGGATTAGGCGAAGAATAATAGAATAAATATAAAAAAAAGATGTAGGTTTTTTACCTACATCTTTTTATTTTTATGTAAAAGTTTTATCTAAATTATTACATTTATTGAAAATAGGTTATTATAAATGGTATAATCTAATGAGAATTATTTTAAATAATTTTTTTTGAAAATTTAGAATAATGTATATATGTGTTATAATGAGATAATTATTAGAATATTAAGCATATAAGAAAGTAGAATTGAGGGATAGTATAATGGGATTATTTGATAAAATATTTGGAAGTTATAGCGATAGAGAAGTTAAAAGAATAACACCTATTGTAGACAAAATAGATTCGCTTGGGCCTGAAATGGAAAAACTATCTGATGAAGAATTAAAGCAAAAAACATTTGAATTTAAGGATAGATATGCTAAAGGAGAAAGCTTAGATGATATGCTTCCAGAAGCTTTTGCTGTTTGTAGAGAAGCATCAACAAGAGTTTTAGGAATGAAACACTATAGAGAGCAATTAATTGGTGGTACAGTATTACACCAAGGAAGAATAGCAGAAATGAAAACTGGTGAAGGTAAAACATTAGTTGCTACTTTACCTGTTTATTTAAATGCTATAGCTGGCAAAGGTGTTCATGTAATTACAGTGAATGATTATCTTGCAACAAGAGATAAAGAGTGGATGGGGCAATTATATGAATTCTTAGGACTAACTACTGGGGTTATAGTTCATGGATTAACTAATGATCAAAGAAGAGAAGCATATAATGCAGATATAACTTATGGAACAAATAATGAGTTTGGATTCGATTATTTAAGAGATAACATGGTTATTTACAAAGAAGAAAGAGTTCAAAGACCATTACACTATTGTATAGTGGATGAGGTTGACTCAATTCTTATAGATGAAGCAAGAACTCCTCTTATAATTTCAGGAGCTGGAAGTAAATCAACAGATCTTTATAAGATAGCTGATTTCTTTGTTAAGAAATTAAGAGAAGAAGAAGATTATACAATAGATGAAAAAGCACATGCTGCAATGCTTACTGATAAAGGGGTTGCAGAGGCAGAAAAAGCTTTTGGAATAGAAAACTACGCAGATGCTAATAACATGGAGTTACAACACCATATTACTCAAGCCTTAAAAGCTAACTATGTAATGAAGAGAGATAAAGATTACATGGTTAAAGATGATGAAATAGCTATAGTCGATGAATTTACAGGAAGACTTATGGAAGGTAGAAGATATTCAGATGGTCTTCACCAAGCTATTGAAGCTAAGGAAGGTGTTAAAGTTCAAAGAGAATCTAAGACTTTAGCAACTATAACATTCCAAAACTATTTCAGAATGTACACTAAATTAGCAGGGATGACAGGTACTGCTCTTACTGAGGAAACTGAGTTTAGAGAAATATATGGATTAGACGTTGTGGTTATTCCAACTCATAGACCAGTTCAAAGAGAAGACCACTCAGATTTAGTATTTAAAACTGCTAAAGGAAAATATGATGCCATAGTAGAAGAAATAATAGAAACTCATAAGACAGGTCAACCAGTATTAGTTGGTACAACTAGTATAGAAAAATCAGAATATCTTTCATCTTTATTAAAGAGAAAAGGAATTCCACATAAGGTTTTAAATGCTAGATATCATGAGCAAGAAGCTGAAATTGTATCTCATGCAGGTGAGTTAGGTAACATAACAATTGCAACTAACATGGCTGGTAGAGGTACTGATATTAAACTTGGAGAAGGTGTTTTAGAAGTTGGTGGTTTAAAAATCATAGGTACTGAAAGACATGAATCAAGAAGAATAGATAACCAGCTTAGAGGACGTTCTGGTCGTCAAGGAGATAAAGGTCATTCAAGATTCTATATCTCTTTAGAAGATGATTTAATGAGAATATTTGGATCAGAAAAACTTCAAGCCGTTGTTGATAGATTAGGACTAGAAGAAACAGAGGCTATTGAAAGTAAAATGGTTACTAAATCAATAGAAAATGCTCAAAAGAAAGTAGAAGGTAACAACTTTGATATAAGAAAAACATTATTAGGATACGATGATGTTATGAATAAACAAAGAGAAGTTATCTATAAGCAAAGATCACAAGTTTTAGAGGGTGAAAACTTAGAAGACAGCGTTCAAGCTATGATTGAAGATGTTATAACTGGTGCTGTTCAAGCTCACTTAGGAAACATTAATGAAGATGATTTTGAAAAAGAACTTGGAGATTTAATAAAATACTTAGAAGATATAATGTTACCACATGGTAAATTCACTGTAGAAGAATTAAAAACTTCTTCAAATGAAGAAATTACTAGAAAATTCATTGAATGTGCTAGAGAAATCTATAAGGAAAAAGAAGAGTTCGTTGGCTCAGAACAAATGAGAGAAATTGAAAGAGTTATAATCTTAAGAGTTGTTGATACTAAGTGGATGGATCACATAGATGATATGGATCATTTAAAACAAGGTATTGGATTAAGAGCTTACAAACAACAAGATCCAACTCAAGCTTACCAAATGGAAGGTAGTGCTATGTTTGATGAAATGATAAATAACATTAAAATAGACACAGTAAGATACTTATTCCATGTAAAAGTTGAAGCTGAAAAACCACAAAGAGAGAGAGTTGCTCAAGAAACAGGAGCAAGTCATGGTGGAGACTCTCAAGAAGTAAAGAAAAAACCAGTTAAAAAAGAGCCTAAAGTAGGTAGAAATGATTTATGTCCATGTGGAAGTGGAAAAAAATATAAATCATGTTGTGGAAGAGAAGTAGTTTAATATAATTAAAAGCCTTTGCATTATTTGCAGAGGCTTTTTTGCATAATTTTATTAATAGATAAAATGCTATGAATTGTACACATAATATTGGAATGACTTGAACTTCTACTGATATTCAATTTTTAAAAAAATATTTTTATGAACTTTAAGATTATATTTAGATTTTTACTAAATATGATTTTATTGTTTTAAATAGCTATAAAATGATATACTTTATAATATCAAAATAATTAAAGCTAGGGGTGAAGTTTTTATGATTATGGAACTTGAAAATCAATTATCAAAGTTACATGAACTAAAAAATAATTTAAAGGAAATGGGGGCTTCACTTTGACTTAGCATCTTTAGAGAAGAAGAGTGCAGAATTAGAGCTTAAGATGCAAGAGGCGGGATTTTGGGATGATGTCCAAAAGGCCCAAGAAGTAACCCAAGAAGCAAAAAGAGTAAAAGATAAAATTGATAAGTTTAAAAATTTAAATGAAAGAATAGATGATGTAGAAGTATTAAAAGAGCTTATGGAAGAAAATGATGAAGAAACAGCACAGGAAATAATAAGCGAAGTTAAGGCTTTAAGTAAAGAGATAGATACATTAAAAATAGAGACAATTCTTTCTGGTGAATATGATAGAAATGATGCCATATTAACACTCCATACAGGTGTTGGTGGAAGCGATGCTAATGATTGGACAGAAATGCTTCTTAGAATGTACACAAGATGGTGTGAAAAGAAGGGATATTCTTTAGAAACTATTGATTATTTACCTGGAGATGAAGCAGGAGTTAAAAGTGTTACGTTAAAAGTTAAAGGTGAGTTTGCTTATGGATATTTAAAGGCTGAAAAGGGTATTCACAGATTAGTTAGAATATCACCTTTTAATGCTAATGGTAAAAGACAAACTTCCTTTGCTTCAGTAGAAGTTTTACCAGAGTTAACATCAGATCAAGATATAGAAATAAATCCAGTGGATTTAAGAATAGACACTTATAGAGCAGGTGGTGCTGGTGGTCAGCATGTAAATAAAACTGAGTCAGCAGTAAGAATTACTCATATTCCAACTGGAATAGTAGTTCAATGCCAAAATGAGAGAAGTCAGTTTTCTAATAGAGATACTGCCATGGGAATGTTAAAGTCTAAACTTATAGAACTTAAAGAAAGAGCTCATAAGGAAAAAATAGAAGATTTAACAGGTGAATTAAAAGATATGGGATGGGGAAGTCAGATAAGAAGTTATGTTTTCCATCCATATTCAATGGTTAAGGATCATAGAACTAATGTTGAGACATCTAATGTTAACGGAGTAATGGATGGAGATATAGATAATTTTATAATTGCCTATTTAAATTCATAAAAAGGTGACTATATAAAAAACTTATAAATAGATTATGAGAATTAATGAATATTTTTATTCACATATTCTCTTCATACTATTTATAAGTTATTTTTGTATAATGACTTTTTAATTTTATATTTTTTAATTATATAATTTAACTCCTTAACTTTAATATTAAACAAATTAAAGCTGATAATATTAGCAATATAAGAACTTTTGAGTCTAATAAGAATAATCCAGAGGATGAGTAAGCTGAATCAAATATCTCGCTCCACACCACAGAGAAGCTTCTATCTATGGCTGTAGGACTTATATATTCAATTTTATCTTCTGGTGTGTGAATTCTTGTTACATCACCATCATTTATTGTTATTGCATCAAAACCTTCTTTAACAAAGCTTGCGTGGTCAGAGGAATCTTTATTTTCTATAATATTAGTTATGTTCTTTTCATTACAAATTTCACAAAGCCTATCTAGTAAATCACTGTGGAAACAAGTATCTTCTCCTGCCATAAATGTAAGTGGGATATCTTTATCACTTCCAATCATATCAAAGTTAATAACTGTAGCATCTTTTAATAATTCTTTATTTTCTTTAGCAAAATTTTTAGAACCTAGTAATCCAAATTCTTCAGCATTTAGAGAGACTATTATTATATCCCTTGATGGTTGAGGAAGAGAAGCTAGGAAAGAACTTAATTCTAATAAAAATGAAGCACCAGAAGCATTATCTAAAGCACCTCTATAAATTTCACCAGAAAGTCCTTTTCCCATATGATCAAAATGAGCTGTTAAGACTAAAGGAGGTAAAAATGGATTTTTACCTTTTATAATTCCAGTAACATTGTTAACAACTTTCTCTTTAACCTCATAAGGGATAAAACAGTCTATTTTGTAACCTTTATTTAAATATGTCTCTAGTTCTTTTATAAGATTTGGAGCTACTACCACATATAAGTCACAAGGTGTATCCTCAATAAAAGAGCTTCTAAAATTAAAAGAATCTACTGGAGATGAGAGAAATACAACACTGTTATTAGATGAAGAAGTTCCTTTCATTATTGTAGGAAGAACTTTAAATTCATTTGTATTATCAAAAGTTATATGATTTACCCTAAAGTTTATAAAGGCTTCTTTAAAATCTACTCCATATTTATATGAAGATACTAACTTATTATTTTTATCGTAAACTTTTAAATAAGGCTCTCCTTCAACTAAAATAGGGGCTTTTACATTGAAATCTTGAAGATAACTAGAATTAAGTTTTTTTATGTTTGATTTAATAAAAGAATTTTCAATGAATTCTTGAGCTAAGTAATTACCTTTATTTCCGCAAAGTCTTCCTTCTAATTCATCAGAGGTTAAGTATTCTATATTCTTTAAAACACCTTCTCTTTCAAAGGGATCAAGCCTATTTTTATAAACTAGAGAGAGTTGTATAAGCAAAATAAATGTACAAAGAAGTATATTTATTGTGGCTATATATAATTTTTTCATATTATCCTCCATAAATAATTAGGTTATAATTAAAAGTATGAGATTTAAATTATGTTTATTCAAAAAATTACTATTAATATTAAATTAATAGATAAAACATAGGAGGACATTATGGACAATATAAATCATATTTTATCAAAGGAACTTGGTATTTCATTAAAACAGGTAACAAGTGTTATAGAGATGTTAGATGAAGGAAATACAGTACCTTTCATAGCTAGATATAGAAAAGAAAGAACTGGTGGATTAACAGATGAGGTTCTAAGAAAATTTAATGAGAGATTAACATATCTAAGAAATTTAGAAAGTAGAAAAGAAGATGTTTTAAGAATAATAGAGGAGCAAGAAAAATTAACTCCAGAATTAAAACTAAAAATTGAGAAAGCTACTACTCTTACTGAGGTTGAAGATATATATAGACCTTTTAAAGCTAAAAAGAGAACAAGAGCTACTATGGCTGTTGAAAAGGGATTAAAGCCACTAGCTGAGCTTATTTTATCAGGAGAGTTTAATGGTGATATAGTAGAAGAGGCTAATAAATATATTAATGAAGAAAAAGGCGTTAAAAATGAAGAGGAAGCTCTTCAAGGGGCTATGGATATTATAAGTGAAATAATATCTGATAATGCTGATTATAGAAAATGGATTAGAAATTTTGTTCAAAAGGATGGCATAATTCAGGTAAAAGGAAGCAGTGAAGAACAAACACCTTATGAAATGTATTATGATTATAAGGAACCTGTTAGAACAATTCCATCTCATAGAATATTAGCTATAAATAGAGGAGAAAAAGAAAAAATTCTTTCTGTTAAAGTAACTTGTAATGATGATAAAATTATAGATTATTTAAATAAAAAAGTTTTAAAGGGAAATAAAATTACTGATAAGTATTTAGAAGAAAGCATAAAGGATTCCTTTAAAAGACTTATATATCCTTCAATAGAAAGGGAAATAAGAAGTGAATTAACCTCTAAGGGGGAAGAGGGCGCTATTGATATATTTAAGGCTAATTTAAAAGCTCTCTTAATGCAAGCACCTATTAAGGGGAAAGTTGTAATGGGCTTTGACCCTGGCTTTAGAACTGGATGTAAGGTTGCAATCTTAGATGAAACAGGAAAATTTGTTGAGAATACAACTGTTTATCCAACAGCTCCTCAAAATAGAATTGATGAAACAATAAGTACACTTAAAAAACTTATTAAAAAACATGGAGTTCAAGTTATTTCTTTAGGAAATGGAACAGCTTCAAGAGAATCAGAAGAAGTAATTGCAAAGATGCTTAAGGAAATAAAAGATGAAACAGGAAAAGAGTTATTCTATGTTATAGTTTCTGAGGCAGGAGCTTCTGTTTATTCAGCATCAGAACTTGCAAATAAGGAATATCCAGACTTAGATGTAACTGTAAGAGGAGCAATTTCTATAGGAAGAAGACTTCAAGATCCATTAGCTGAGCTTGTTAAAATAGATCCTAAGGCTATAGGAGTAGGACAATATCAACATGATGTAACTCAGAAAAAACTTGATGAATCCTTAGCAGGGATAGTTGAGGATTGTGTTAATAATGTAGGAGTAGATTTAAATATAGCAACTCCATCACTATTAAGTTATATTTCAGGTATAAATGCTTCAATAGCTAAAAATATTGTTGATTATAGAGAAGAAAATGGTAAGTTTAAAAGTAGAAAAGAGCTTTTAAAAGTTAAAAGATTAGGACAAAAAGCTTATGAACAATGTGCAGGATTCTTAAGAGTTATGGAAAGCAAAGAAGCTTTAGATAATACTTCAGTTCATCCAGAGTCATATGGGGTAGCTAAGGAACTTATAAAAACTTTAGGATATACAGAAGAAGATTTAAAAAATAGCAAATTAGTAGATATAGATGAGAGAGTAAAAGCAAAAGGAATTTCTAACTTAGCAAAAGAATTAGAAGTTGGAGAACCAACACTTAATGATATTATAAAGGAAATTAAAAAGCCTGGAAGAGATCCAAGAGAGGAATTACCTAAACCAATATTTAAGTCTGGCGTAATAGAAATGAAAGATTTAAAACCAGGTATGATTTTAATGGGGACAGTTAGAAATGTATCTGATTTTGGTGCTTTTGTAGATATTGGAGTTCACCAAGATGGATTAGTTCATAAGAGCCAAATGGCAGATAGATTTGTTAAACATCCACTTGATATAGTTAAGGTTGGAGATGTAGTAGAAGTTAGAATATTAGATGTTGATTTAAAAAGAAAGAGAATTTCATTATCAATGAAAAAAGAAGGTTAAGTTAGAAAATTAATTAAAATAAGTGAAAATTTTAGTAGATAAAAATATTTAATATATTGAAATTTATATAAAAAAGAGTTAAAATTATAACAAATAAAATAAAAAAGTCTTCAGGGCGGGGTGTAAGTCCCCACCGGCGGTAAAGCCCGCGAGCTAGTTTTTAGCATGATTCGGTGAAATTCCGAGGCCGACAGTATAGTCTGGATGAAAGAAGATGAGTGTTTAATGATTTAAATTCTGAATTTATATGCCCTGATATAAGTATATGTATCAGGGCTTTTTTATTTGAAAAAAATCATTAAAGACTTAATAGCCCCAGAGGAAGTAACTTTTGGGAGGGGACAAAATGAAAACAAAAACCTTAAACACAAACAGATTCATTAAATTATCACTTTTATCTGCAATTGCAGTAATACTTATGTATATTGACTTTCCAGTAATACCTATATTCCCATGGCTTAAGATTGATTTAAGCGATGTGCCTGTACTTATGGGAGCCTTTGCTTTTGGTCCATTAGCAGGGGTAATAATAGAACTTATGAAAAATTTATTAATATTAATAGTAAAGGGAACTGGAACAGGATTTGTAGGTGAGCTTGCTAACTTTTTAGTTGGAGTGGCTTTAGTATGGCCAGCAGCTTTAGTTTATAATAAAAATAAAACTAAGAAAACTGCTATTTTAGGAATGGTACTAGGAGTTTTATGTATAGAAGTGGTAGGAATATTAGCTAATGTTTATTTATTGCTTCCAGCATACGGTATGGCTATGTCAAAAACAGAGTTAATGCAATATGTAACAGTTGGATTAATTCCATTTAACGGAATAAAATCTATATTGGTTTGTGGAATAACATATGCTTTATATAAAAAGGTTTCTGTATCAATATTTAAGGTTGAACCTATGCTAGATAAACCAAAACAAATGAAAGAAAATTTAGGATAATAGAAAGGGACTATATCAAAATGATATAGTCCCTATTAAAGGATATGTATTAAAATAACTTTTATAAAACTTACAAATATATTCTGAGAATTACTAGATTTCGCTAAGAATTTATAATTATTACTCCGAAGATATTACTAAAACTTCGAAACTTGCTTCGCTTCGAACAGTCTCAGTTTTTTAACGTAATATCTTCTGCGTAATAATTTAAACTCTAAAGCTTATCTAGATATTCTCTTCATAATATTTGTAAGCTTTTTTATTGTATTTTAATAAAGCTCTAATATAAAAATAAATACTAATAAAAAATATATGCTAAATATCATGTCTCCACATTATTATGGCATTTTCTTTTGGATTATTGTAGAAGTTTTTTCTTATCCCTTCTTCTTTAAATCCATGTTTTTTATAAAGGGATTGAGCAGGAATATTAGACTCTCTAACTTCTAATGTAAGGGAATTTATATTATTTTCTTTACATAAAGTAATTAGATTATCTATTAAAAGATTTCCAACTCCTTGTTTTCTATATTCAGGATGTACTGCTACGTTAGTTATATCTCCCTCATGAAAAACAATCCACATTCCAACAAAGCCAATAACCTTGTCTCCATGTAAAGCAACAAGATATTTTGCTAGTTTATTAGAAAGTTCTTTTTCTATAGAATCTATATTCCAAGATTCTGCAAGACTAAGTTTACTTACTTCAAAAACGTCCTTAACATGGGAAGAATTCATAAGTTCTATTTTATATGAATTCATTATTTTAATCTCATTCTTTCTTCATATTCTCTTTCAGCTTGAGATTTTCTTAAGTATATAGGAGCATATGTATTTAAATCATGAGAAACTCCTGACTCTAATAATCTTAATCCTAATTCTCCAACTGATGCTGCTCTTGGATAAGATGAATGACTAGGTGCAAAAGAGCAATTAGGAAGAGCTTCTTCTAAAGCTTCTTTGTGTTTGCTTATTCCATCTCCCACAAATATAACATCTTCATTTTTTTCTTTTATTTTTTCAATTAAGTCAGTTAAAGAAATGCATTCTTTTTCACTAAGAGATACTAGCTCATCTCCTTCTTTTTTATATAGAGAAGCATATACATTTCCTCTAAGAGCATCTATAATAGGACAGATTATTCCATTAAATCCTGAAATATTATAAGCTAAAGCATCAAGGGAAGAAACACAAACAGAAGGTTTTTTACTTCCAAAACTTAATCCTTTAACAGTTGCCATACCAATTCTAAGTCCAGTAAATGAACCAGGACCTTCACTAATAGCAAATCCGTCTAAATCCTTAATCTTTAGATTATTATACTTAAGTAAATCATCTATTAAGTCCATTAATAAAACGGAATGTTGTTTTTTATCATTTAAGTTTATTTCTCCTAGAACTCCTTTTTCACTAACAAGTGCGCAAGTAGCTGTGCTAGAAGATGAATCAATAGCTAATACTAACATTCTTCTATCTCCTTTATGTAGTTATATCTATCACCATAACCATTAATACTTATTTTTCTAAAATTTTCACCCATATCAGGTAATTTTTCTATTTTTATATGTATATACTCTTCAGGAATAAGTTCTTCTATATAATTAGCCCATTCAATTAAGCTTACTCCATCCCCAAATATATATTCATCAAAGCCAATTGCTTCAATTTCATCTGGATCATTAACTCTATAAACATCAAAATGATAAAGAGTTAATCTTCCGCTATGATATTCATTAACTATATTAAAAGTTGGACTAGTTATATGCTCGTCAATTCCTAATCCTTCTGCAATTCCTTTACTTATATGAGTTTTGCCAGTTCCTAAGTCTCCAGTTAAACAAAGAATATCTCCTTTATTTACAAGAGAACCAAGTTGTCTTCCAATATGCATAGTTTTATCTACACTATCTACTATAAATTCCATAAAGAACTCCTTTCAAATTAACACTCTTTAATCATTCTATCCAAATTTAGAGAAAAAGAAAAGAGAGAGTAGATTTAATAAGGTATTTAAAGTTTTATTATGTTCCTTAAATAGTTAAAAATTCTCCTAATATTTAATAAAACATATACCTATAAAATTATTATAATATTAACAATAAAAGGGGAAAAGTATCTTTAATTAATACTTTGATAAATTTAATATAATTGGATAACTATGTAATAATATAATAGTATAATAATAGTATATAGTATGTAAATTTAGGAATTGGGGGGATTTGTATGTTAGTAAAAGCTATTATGACAAAGAAAGAAAATCTAGATTTAGTTGATTCTAATACTAAACTTAAAGATGCACTAAAAATCATGGAGGATAATAAGTTTTTATCAATTCCTGTAGTAGATGGAGATAAGTTTAGGGGCGCAGTGGCTAAAAGCTCTATCTATAAATATTACTTTAAACATAATTTAAGCAAAGATGAAGTGTTAAATAATATTACTGTAGGTGAAATATTAAAAACAGAAGTTCCTATAATAAATAAATCAGAACATATAGAAAAGGCAGTATCCATGCTAGAAAGAATGAGAATTTCTTTTGTGGCTGTTGTAGATGAATTTGATAATTTCAAAGGAATACTAACTCATAAGGCAGTTTTTAGAGAATTTAACAATGCTTTTGGACTTAATAAAGGGGAAAGAATAGTAATAAGATCTTATGATGTCCCAGGACAATTATCAAAAATAACTAAGACAATATCTGAAGAAGGTGGAGATATATTAAGCATAGTTATTGTAGATACAAAGAGTCTAACTGATGTTAAAGAGGTTATAGTTAGGGTTAAAAGTATAGATGTTGAAAATATTAAAAAGAAATTAAAAGAGTCAGGATTCAAATTAGCATAGTAAACCATTATAAACATATAAGTATAGAGCATATATAATATTGATTTTTTAAATTTATATTATATATGCTTTATTTTAATTGATGAAGATAATAGTGAAATGATGAAATAATTACTTTAAATTTAGCTAAATATATTTTTTTATTATCAAATATTATATTATTTTATTAGGGGATTAATATAGATTTTTTATTAAAAATAAAAAATTACATAAAAAACTCTTGCGTTAAGTTTATTTTTAATATATAATAAATTCTGTGTTCAGGGGTATGGCTCAATTGGTAGAGTAGTGGTCTCCAAAACCATTGGTTGTGGGTTCGAGTCCTACTGCCCCTGCCAATTAACACAATAAATAACATAATATTATAGGGGTATGGCTCAATTGGTAGAGTAGTGGTCTCCAAAACCATTGGTTGTGGGTTCAAGTCCTACTGCCCCTGCCAAAAAATCAGTGAATTAATTCACTGATTTTTTTTTGCTTAATTTTAAATAAAAGATTATATTTTGAAAACATGTAAATTATATATAAATATTGTAAACAATTTCAGAACAATGTATAATGTTAAGGGTAAAGTTTAAAATTTAGGGGGATGAAAAATAGTGAGAAAACTAATTAAACCATTAAGTGTAGCTACAATGATGTTCTTATCATTAAATTTATGTTTTTTTAATGGTAGGGTTGTTAAGGGGGAAGAGATTTCTAATGAAACTAAGGTTACCATCTTAGGAACCTCAGATATACATGGAAGATTTGTTCCTTGGGAATATTCATCAGATACTGAAAATAAATCAGGAAGTTTATCACAAATATCAACAATTGTTAAAAGGGAGAGAAATGAAAATCCAAATTTAATTCTTGTAGATGCAGGTGATTCAATTCAAGATAACTTTGTTGAAACTTTCAATAAAGGACCTCACCAACCTATGGTTTTAGGTATGAATAAGATGAAATATGATGTTTGGGAAATGGGAAACCATGAATTTAATTTTGGATTAGATGTGCTTAAACATGTAACAAGTCAATTTGAAGGAAAGGTATTAGCTGGTAATATCTATAATGATGATGGAACAAGATTCATGGATGGATATACTATTATAGAAAGAGATGGTATAAAGATAGGTATTATAGGTATGGATACTCCAATGATAAAAGAGTTTGAAAAACCATATAATATAAAAGGAATTGAATTTAGAGATCCAGTTAAAGAAACAAAAAAGATTATAAAAGAACTAGATGGAAAAGTTGATGCCATGATTGGAGTTATGCATATGGGATTAGATAATGAAAATGCTATTCCCAATACAGGTGTTACAGATATTGCTAATCAATGTCCAGAGCTTACAGCAATTGTAGGAGGACATATGCATAAGTTAGTTAAAAATGAGGTTGTAAATGGAGTTATTATAACTGAGCCAGGAAAGTATGGACAAGCTGTATCAAAAATAGATTTAACATTTAAAAAAGAAAATGGAAAAAATGTACTTAAAAATAAAAATGCAGATACTATCTCAGTAGCTAATGTAGAATCAGATAAAGAAATAGAAGATCTATTAAAACCTTTCCATGAAGAATTGCGTAAAGATGCTAACTCAGTTATTGGAAGACTTGAAGGGGTTAACATGGTAGATGAAGATTACATAAAAGGAATACCTACTATACATATAGAAGATACTCCATTAATTGATTTCTTTCATGAAGTAGGAAAGTATTATAGTAAAGCAGATGTAATAGCTTTATCTATAGATAATGATAAGGCTAGGTTAAATGTAGGTGATATAAAAAAGAAAGATATAGCTTATAACTATAGATATACTGGTGGAGAAATAAGCGTTTATGAAGTAACTGGAAAAGACTTAAAAAAATATATGGAATGGGCAGCTGGTTATTTTAATACATTAAATCCAGGAGATATTACTCCAAGTTTTAATCCTAAAAGAAGAGCCTCAAAGTATAGTACTAATGATATGTTTGGAGGAATAACTTACAAAATTGATTTACTAGAAAAAGAAGGTAATAGGATTAAAGATGTTAAGTATAAAGATGGAAGAGAACTTAAGGATACAGATGTTTTAAAATTAGGAATGAATTCATATAGACTTGGACAATTACAAGGAAAAGGAGGAATCTTTGAAGGAAAAGAATTTAAAAAACTTTGGGATTCTAAGACAGCTTATGGAGAAGAAGAAGGAACAATAAGAAATTTAGCTATAGATTATATTAAAAATGTTAAAAATGGCCTTATAAATGCAAAAAAACAAAATAATTGGTGTCTATTAGGAATAGATCCAAATTCAGAAAACTATAAAAAGGTTAGAGATTTGGTTAATTCAGGAGAATTAAAAATACCTACATCAGAAGATGGAAAATATACTAATATAGCATCAATAAATGAAAAAGATTTACCTCCAGATAATAATACATCTAAAGAAAATGGGGATAATCTTAACTTAGATTCTATTAATAATAAGGATAAAGCAGTTAATGAAGAAAGTAAAAAAGATGTGCCTAAAGTAGAGGAAAACATAGAAAAACAAAAAGATAATAAAGAAAATAATTCAAATGAAGATAATACTTTAGTTAAAGAAGATAGTAAATCTAAAGAAGTGAATGAAAAGAATAATGAACAAAATAACATTGAGGAAGTTTCTAAAAAAGAAAATAAACTTCCTAACACAGGATCTCCTATAGGTGCAGAAGCTATGTCACAAATAGGTATGTTGTTATTAGGTGCAGGTGTAATATTAAAAAAGAAAAATAAAAAATAGATGCTACTTGGAATAACATGGTTAATAATCCTTCTATTTCATAGGTTTATAATCTGAATTATGGTTAATATAATAGTGTAAGCAAGAGATAAACAAAATTTCAAGCTTACAAATTACCAAAGCCAAAGGAGGAATTAGAAATGTCAAAATCATTAGTTCCAGAAGCAAAAAATGGATTAAGTAAATTCAAAAATGAGGTAGCTAGAGAATTAGGTGTACCATTCTCAGATTATAATGGAGACCTAAGTTCAAGACAATGTGGTTCCGTAGGCGGCGAAATGGTAAAAAGAATGGTAGAAGCTTACGAAAGTCAAATAAAATAACAAACCTTTCGCTAATACTGAATTAAAGAAAAAAGATTCATTAAAAAAATAGGAATAATTATAATGATTATTAAATAACCATTATAAAAATCCTATAGTATGATTCTAAAAATTTATAACAGGAGAAAGTGTTATGGAGGGTAAACCGCCAAAACATGATGCTTAAACTTCTACCGCAAAAAAGATTACATAGAGGATATATATCCTCTATGTAGTCTTTTTTTTTGACAATCTCTATGATAAAATTAGAATAAATTGGAATAAGAGAGGTGTCATAGTGGTGAAAAAGGTAAAAATATTGCATTGTAGTGATATTCATTTTGATACTCCTTTTAAAGAGTTACCAAAGGAAATTGGTACAATGAGGAGAGCTGAGTTAAGAGAAAGCTTTAGTAAAATAATAAATAGAGGAATTGATGAAAAAGTTGATTTAGTTCTTTTAGCGGGAGACCTTTTTGACAATGATACTATAGAAAAGAGTACTCTTACTTTTCTAAAGGATCAAATGGATAAACTTGAAAAACACAATATAAGAGTATTTATTTCAGCTGGAAATCATGACCCATATAATAAAAAATCTTTTTATAATATGATTAATTGGGGAAAAAATGTTCATATATTTAATGATGAAATTGAAAGGATAGAGATACCTAAATTAAATACTGTTGTTTATGGAGCATCCTTTAAGGAAAAATATATGAGAGAGTCAAAGCTTAAGTGTTTTACTCCAAAAAAAGAGGACAAGGATTTAGTAAAAATAATGGTTCTACATGGTGATTTAGGGAATAATGAAACAGGAGAATATAATCCCTTATTATTTAAGGAAATAGAAGCAAGTAAGATGGATTATATTGCTTTGGGACATATTCATAAATTTTCAGGAATAAAGAGAATAGGTAAGACCTATTATGCATATTCAGGATGTCCAGAGGGAAGAGGATTTGATGAAGAAGGGGATAAAGGAATAATATTAGGAGATGTATCCCTTAAAGTTGTAGACTTGGATTTTATAAAGATTAATAAAAGAGAGTATTTTGTTAAGGAAATTGATATATCAAATTGTGAAACTAAAGAAGAGGTTATAGATAAGATACTTAATACTATTTCAAAAGAATCAAGAGAAAAAAATCTATTTAAAATCATCTTAAAAGGGAATATAGAAGAGTCTTTTAAAATAGATAGTGATTTAATAGAAAACTTAATTAGAGATAAATTCTTTTACTGTAAGATTGTAAATTCTACTAGAATGAAAGTAGATATTGATGAAATGAGCAATGAGTATTCAATTAAGGGGATTTTTTGTTCTTTAATCAAGGATGCTTTAGAATCTAATGAAGAGGATGAAGAGATACTAGATATAGCTTTTAGAATTGGTATGGAGAGTATTTTAGATGGAGAAGTGAATTTAAATGATAATTAAGAAAATAAATGTGAAATCCTTTGGAAAATTAAAAAATAAAGAAATAGAATTAAAAGATGGATTTAACATAATATATGGTGAAAATGAAAGTGGCAAAAGTACATTACAATCTTTCATAAGAGTCATGCTATACGGAGTTGACAATAAAAGAGGCAAAAAAACTTTATCAGATAGAGCAAAGTACACACCATTAGGTGAAGGAAGTTTTTCAGGAGAGTTACTTGTAGAGGATAATGGTGAAGAAATTTTAATAGATAGAAGTTTTGGTAAAACAAAAAAATATGATGAGGGAAATATATTAAATAATATAACTGGAGAAAAGATAAATAAATACTCATGGCAAGAACCTGGTAAGGATGTATTTAATCTTTCTAGCGAGGGATTTAAGAATACTCTATTTATAAGTCAAATGGGGTGTACTGTAGAGAGTTCCAAGCAGGATGATGTATTAAATAAAATTATTAATATCTTAGAATGTGGAGCTGATGAGGTTTCTTATAAAAAAATAAAAAATAATTTAGAGGAAAATAAAAAGTCCTTAACTAATTCAAGAAAAACAGGAAAACTTGATTTATTAAGAATTAAAGAAAGTGAGCTTTTAGAAGAAAGATATAAAAGAGTAAAAATTCATGAGGAAAATATAGAGAATGAGCTTTACTTAAAGGAGTTAAAAGAAAAAAGAACTGATTTAAATTTAAAAATAGAAGAATTAGAATTACATAAGAAAAATTTAAAAAAATCAGAATTGAAAAATGAGTATGAAAATATAAATGAGTATTTAAATAAAAAAGAAAAATTAGAAGAGGAATTAAAAGATTTATTAGAAGAGTTAAAAGATGTACAATCTATCTGTGATTTAAAAAAGTTAAATAACTTAAGAGATGAGTTTAAAAATTATGAGTTTTTAGAAGAATCACTAAAAGAAAAGGAAGAAAAAATAGATAAGCTAAAAGAATCTATTTATGAGTATAATGAAAAATTAAAGAGTTATGGAATTTTAAATGAAATATCAAATAATTTAGAAACTAAATTAATAGAGCTTAGGATTGAAGATGATAGATTAAGAGAAAATTATCAGGTTATTCAAAAGGTAAAAGAAGAGCTTTATCAGTTAAATGAAAAGAAAGATGATTTTTTAAGTCATTTAAATGCTTTAAAATTAAATGATAATTTGGTGTTACAAATAGAAAAGGATTTAGAAAAATATAATAATGAAAAAATAGATCCTTCAATAAATGCAAATTTAAAAGACGAGAAGAATATTATTGAAGAGGAAAGTAAAAGCTTTTCAAGAAAAATTTTTCTTTTTAGAGTTGGAGAAGTAATAAGTATTTTATTATGTGCTTTCTTATTTATATCCTATTTCAAGAGCGAAAATATAATGACCTTAGCACTTTCAATTTTAGGTATGTTATTATTTATATTTTTATTAGCTAAAAGTAGCTTAAATAAAAAAGAAAAAAATAATATAAGCAGAAGAATAAATGAAATAGATGAGCTTATAAATGAGAAAAAAGAAATAGAAGTATTAAAAAGTAAAATTGATGAATATAAAAAATTCCTTAAGGTAAAAGATGAGTATTCTATTAAAGAAACTTTAGAGGATTATAGATTTATTAAAAAAGAGTTAGATATTCTCTATGTAGAAATTAAGGAAAAAGAGAAAAGTTTGATTTTATTAAAAGAAGATGAAACTAAGGAAAAAATATTAAGTAATGAAGCTTTTATAGATAAGTTACTAAGAGTTACAGGGGCAGGTTCTATAGATGAAATCTTAGAACTTTCAAGGGAAAAGAAAAGTCAGGAAGATTTATTAATAAGAAAAAAATCAGAATTTAATGAGATTAAGGAAGATTTAAATCAATTAAATAATAGAAGATTAGAAATAGAAGAAAAAATAAAAGCTTATTTAGAAAATACATCACTACAAGGTATTCCTTTAGATGAAGTATATTCTAGATTAGAAGAAATAGAAGCTAAAATAGAATATAAGGAAGGTTTAAAAAATAAGTTAAATAGTGTAGAGGAAAACTGCAATCTATTACTTAAGGGAAGAGATGTCTTAGAAGTTAAAAATGGACTTTCATATGAGGAATCAGAGATTAAAAATGAAGTTTATAACAGTGAAGAAGAAATCTTAAATGAAATAAAATTAAAAAATAATGACTTGTTAAATATTGAAAAAGAAATAAAGGATGTAGAATATTTAATTAGTAGCAAAGAGTTAACCTGTAGAAGTTTATTTTTAATAGATGAAGAGATAGCTGAAGTTAAGGAAAGGATTAAGTCCTTAGAGAAAAAACTTAAGGGAGTTGAGATTGCAACAAACTACATGGAAAAAGCCTTTAAGGAACTTCAAAAAAGTTTTGGACCTGTTATAAATAAAAAGGTAGAAGATATCTTTAAAGATGTAACTAAGGGTGCTTATAAAGATTTAAGAGTATCAGAAGATTATAACTTAGTTGTTAAGGATACAAAAAGCAATAAAATTATGGATGCTTCTTATCTAAGTAGTGGAACATATGACCAAATATATTTAGCATTGAGACTTGGCATAATTGACATAATATTTGAAGATAAAAAAGTTCCAATAATATTAGATGAAAGTTTTACTCAGTATGATGATAATAGATTAAAAACTATGTTAGACATAATATATAAGAGAGTTTATAAAAATCAAATAATTTTATTTACATGCCAAAAAAGAGAAATAAATATTCTTAAAGATAAGGAAAAAGTAAATATAATAGAGCTTTAATTTAAAATGAAGGACTTATATCAAAATAAATTTTATATAACTTACAAACAATTATTAGCTATACTTAGTAATTCTAGGAATATGTTTATAAGTTTTATTTATAATATATTTTGATTAGTCCTTTTTTATTTTTATTATAGTTTTATTATAAATATTGACAATAATAGAAAAGTAATATAAAGTTTATATTATAATAATGCGAATCATTTGCAAACAGGAGGAAGTATGAGAAAGAAATTAGTATCGATTTTTTTAGGCGTAACAATGGCTGCTTTTTTTGTTGGGTGTCAAAGTGCTAAAACAGCAGAAAATAAAAAGGATAACGGTAAGGTTGATGTTACTGTAAGTATTGAACCTTTAAGAGAGTTTACTGAAATAGTTGGTGGAGATAAGGTAAATGTTAAGACTATGGTTCCAAATGGAACAGAGCCACATGATTTTGAACCAAAAACTCAAGATTTATTAGAGTTAAATAAGGCGAAGGTTTTTGTTTATAATGGATTAGGTATGGAACATTGGAAAGAGCAAGTTCTTAATACAATAGAAAATAAAGATGTAAAAGTAGTTGAAGCTTCTAAAGGGGCTGAAGTATTAAAAGAAGGAGATAAGGTAGATCCTCATCTTTGGTTAAGCTTAGATGGAGCTAAAATAGAAGCTCAAAACATAAAAGATGCTTTAGTTGAAGTTGATTCAGATAATAAAAGTTATTACGAAGAAAACTTTAAAAAGTTTTCAGAGAAATTAGATTCTTTAGAAAATGAGTACAAAGAAAAGTTTAATGGATTAGCTAATAAGGACTTTGTTACTGGTCATGCTGCTTTTGGATACTTATGTAGAGAATTTGGATTAAAACAAGTTAGTGTAGAAAACTTATTTGGAGAGGGAGAAATAACTCCTCAAAAAATGCAAGAGATAGTTGAGTTCTGTAAGAAAAATGATATAAAAACAATTTTTATGCCTGAGTTAGCAAGTGAAAAAATTTCTCAAACTTTAGCTAATGAAGTTGGTGGAAAAATTGAAAAAATATATACTCTAGAAAGCAATGAAGATGGTATAAGTTATATAGATGCTATGAAAGAAAATCTTTCAAAAATATATAATGCATTATCATCACAAAAATAAAAGAGAATAGTTAGTATTGTTACTTAGTTAGAAGGCAAGACTTAGATTTATTATTCTAATACCTATTAATAATAAAATAGGTGTTTTATAGGAATAATAAATTTAAGTCTTTATTTTTTGTGTATTTTAGGAATTATAAAGAAAGAAATCATTTAAAAGGAGAGATTAAGATGAAGAAAGCTTTTGGAGTTTTACAAAGAATAGGTAAAGCTTTGATGTTACCAGTTGCTTTATTACCAGCAGCAGGTTTATTACTTGGATTTGGATCAATGTTTCAAGATCCTCAGTTTTTAAGCTTAGTGCCAGCATTAAATGCAGGTTGGTTTCAATTAATAGCTACAATAATGTCTGATGCAGGTAATATAATATTTTCAAACTTAGCATTATTATTCGCAGTTGGGGTAGCTGTAGGATTATCAGAAGGAGACGGTGTTGCAGGTCTTGCAGCAATAGTTGGTTTTTTAATACTTAATGTAACAATGGGAATTGGTGGAGGAATAACAGCCGACATAGTTTCTGGTACTAAAAATGGTATGTATGCCATAGTTCTTGGAATACCAACACTTCAAACTGGAGTATTTGGTGGAATTATTATGGGAGTTATAGCCGCAGCTTTATATAAAAGGTTCTATAAGATAGAATTACCTTCATACTTAGGATTCTTTGCAGGTAAAAGATTTGTCCCAATAATAACTGCTATTTCTGCCTTAATTCTTGGAGGAATAATGGTATTTGTATGGCCTCCAATACAAGGTGCCTTATTGTACTTCTCACAAAATATGATAAGTGCTAATCAAACCCTATCAGCTTTATTATTTGGAATAATAGAAAGAGCATTAATTCCATTTGGATTACATCATATTTGGTATAATCCATTCTGGTTCCAATTTGGAGAATATACAAATAAAGCAGGTCAATTAATAATGGGAGATAATCAAATATTCTTTGCTCAATTAAGAGATGGAGTTCCATTTACAGCAGGTACCTTTATGACTGGTAAGTTCCCATTTATGATGTTTGGATTGCCAGCAGCAGCCTTAGCAATGTATCATGAAGCTAAACCAGGTAAAAAGAAAATAGCTTCAGGTATTTTATTCTCAGCTGCCTTAACTTCCTTCTTAACAGGAATTACTGAGCCTTTAGAGTTTGCATTCTTATTTGTTGCTCCTGTATTATTTGCAATCCACTGTGTATTAGCAGGGTTATCCTTTATGATAATGCAATTATTAAATGTTAAAATAGGTATGACTTTCTCAGGTGGACTTTTAGACTTTATACTATTAGGAGTAATTCCAAATAGAACTAGATGGTGGTTAGTAATACTTGTAGGATTAGGCTTTGCTGTAGTTTACTATTTCTTATTTAGATTCTTTATTAGAAAATTTGATCTTAAAACTCCAGGTAGAGAAGATGACGATATATTTGATGATATGGATAATGAAACTGTAAATGATGACTTAGCTGCTGAAATTTTAATAGCTTTAGGTGGTGCAGGCAATATAAATAAATTAGATGCTTGTATAACTAGATTAAGAGTTACAGTTAATGATTCAAGCAAAGTTAATAAAGAAAGATTAAAAGAGCTTGGAGCAGCTGGGGTAATGCAAGTTGGAGAAAATATTCAAGCTATATTTGGTGGAAAATCAGATATACTTAAAACTCAAATTAGAGAAATTATGAATGGCATGGGAGAAAAGTAGCAAAATTAAATAGGAAAATTAGTTAATTGTTTGAGATAAATTTTAAAAAATACAAAAAACATAAGAAAAATAGGTCATATCAGAATAAATTTTATTATTAGTTTTTGATATGGCCTTTTTATTTTAATTTTAAAGCCTTAATTTAAGTATATTTTTAATTTTTATATAGACTTTATTTATAAGAGATTTAAATCATTTTTTCATATAAATTTAGAAAGTGTCATAGTTTAAAGGAGAGTCTTGCATTAAAATATGTTAACTATGGTATAATATTAAAAAAGTGTTTTGAGAGGATAAATATGGAGAATAGAAAAGAAATTTATGAAAAAAGAATAGAAGAGTATTCAAGTGCTTTAAAGAGATTAAAGAGAGACTATAATATAATCAGCGCATTAAGATTAGTAGTTTCTTTAAGTATTTTATTTTTTATTTACTACGCTTATAGTATAGGGTCAATAAGCTTTGGGATCTTATTATTTTTGCTAAATTCTATATTATTTTTATATTTAGCAAAGGTTCATGAAGGTATAGTGAATAAAATAAGTAAAAGAGAAGCTCTTATAGAGGTTAATAAAAAAGAGATTCTTAGGTTAGAGGGAAAATGGAGAGAATTTAATGACTTAGGAGAAGAATATTTAGATAATAAGCATCCTTTTATAAATGACTTAGATATATTCGGGAAAAATTCTTTGTTTCAATGGATAAATGAAACTGGTACTGTCTATGGAAGAGAGAAATTAAGTCATTTATTAAAGTTAGAAGAACTTCCAAATAAAGAAGAAATTTTATTAAGACAGGAGGCTTTAAAGGAGCTTTCTAAAAAAGTGGATTTTAGACATGAATTTATAGCTTCATTAAAAGATAAAAAAGGAAAAAAAGAGAAGTATTTAGGAGAATGGTTAAAAGAAGATAGTAAATCTATATCATCTTTATTAAATATTCTTAGAATAATAATGCCAGTAATAAATATTGGAATTACTATTTTAGTTGGTATGAATATTATTTCATGGCAAATATTATTAATTTCTCTTGTTATAAGTTATGGTATTTTGAAGCTTGGCAATAGGGAAGTTATTAAAGGATTAAATATATTTGAAGATTTAAAATATAGAATAAAAACTTATGTAGAGGCTTTAGAGTTAATAGAAAAAGAGAATTTCCAGTCAAATATAATACAAGGTATAAAAAGTAATTTAGATATGAATGGTAAAAGTGCTAGTAAGGAGCTTAAAAGTTTAGAAAAGATAACTAGCTGGCTTTATGATAGGGGAAATGCCTTTTATCTTTTATTAAACTGTTATTTACTTTGGGATTATCAAATTCTATCAAAGCTTGAAAAGTGGAAGAGTTCTAATAAAGATGAGTTTTATAAATGGATGATTTCTTTAGGTGATTTTGAGGCTTTAGTTTCTTTAGCTGGATTTACTTATAATAATCATGGATGGGCTATACCAAAAATAAATGATGACTATACTTTAAAAGGGAAAAATCTTAGCCATCCAATGCTAGGAGAAAAAGGCGTTGGAAATAGTTTTGATATTAATAAGGATAAGAGAGTAATCTTAATAACAGGGTCTAATATGTCTGGTAAGAGCACATTTTTAAGAACTGTTGGATTTAACTGTATATTAGCTTATTTAGGACTTCCTGTAAAAGGAGAAAGCTTTGAAGCTCCAATATTAAAAGTTTATACCTGTATGAGAACTGGAGATAATCTTGAAGAGAGTATATCTTCATTTTATGCAGAGATACTTAGAATAAAGATTATAGTTGAAGGAGTAAAAAGAGGAGAAAAGATTTTATTCTTGTTAGATGAAATATTTAAAGGAACAAATTCCTTAGATAGACATGAGGGAGCAGAGATATTAATAAATCAGCTTTTAGAAGGAAATACCTTAGGATTAGTTTCAACTCATGATTTTGAACTTTGCGATATGGAGAAAAAAGATTCTACTATACAAAATTATAATTTTAGAGAATATTATGAGAATAATAAATTAAAGTTTGATTATATTTTAAGAAAAGGTGTTTCACAAACAAGAAATGCTAGATATTTAATGAAGATGGCTGGAATAGATATTGAATAAAATTATACTTCTATATATAAACAGCAAAATAACTTAATTTTAGACAAATTAAATTAATTTTGATATAATAAACAAATGATGTATTTAGTGAAAAAGCCTTAAATGGCTTTTTTTCATGAGTAGAGTTATTAGTAAAAGAGGACTTAGAATAAATAGCAAAAAATTAGGAGGCATGTATATTTTGTTTACAGAAAAGGTAAAAGCAAAAGAATATTACATAAAGGATTTATTAAGTAATAAGTTCTTATTTGAAATCCCAGATTATCAAAGAGCATATTCTTGGACTAAAGAAAATTTAAAGCAATTAGTTGAGGATATTTGGGAGTCAGTAGAACTAAATAAAGCAAGAGGAAATAAAGAATTTGATCAATATGAGCCATATTTCTTAGGAAGCATTGTTTTATGTTCTAAGGAATATAAGGATGATGGCTGTGGAATATATGATGTAATAGATGGACAACAAAGACTTACATCCATAATCATGTTAATTGCTGCAATAAGAGATTTAATAGATAATGAAGAGTATAAAAAAGTATTATCTGATTTAATATATCAAAAACCAAATGTTCTTATGGGAATTAAAGAGAGCATAAGAGTTAAGGCTAGAGGAAAAGAAGAAGAGTTCTTTAAAAAGTACATATTAACTAATGGTGGAACAGAATTAGTTAAAGATTTAGACATGGAAGAACTTTCAGAAGCTAAACAAAATATGGTTAATGCAATAGAAGTATTTAGAGATAGTTTCTTTAATGAAAATGGAGAACTTTTAGAAGAAAAGTTAAATGAGTTTATAGTTTACTTACTTCAAAAAGTTGTATTAGTTGTAATAACAACAGAATCATTTACTTCAGCATTTAGATTATTCAATGTAATAAATGCAAGAGGATTACCTTTAACAGATTCAGATCTTTTAAAGAGTGAAAACTTAAGAGTTATGAATCCTGAAATAAGAAAAGAGTACACTGATATTTGGGAAAGTCATGAACAAGATTTAGGTAAGGAAAAACTAGATCAAATCATAGGTTTCATGAGAACAATGAAGCTTAAAAATAAAGTTGAAGAAAGCGTATATGAAGAGTTTAGCAAAAAGATATTTAGAAATGAACCAGAATATCTAGGAGTTAACTTTGTAAATCATTTAACTGCTGTAAAAGCTTTATATGACAAGTATATAATAGACGGTAATCTTGAAGGTGTATCAGAGGAAAAAAAATCTTATTATAAAAACTTAATAAACATAATGAGAGAATTCTTACCATATGATGATTGGATGGCAGCAGTTATTAGATTTGCTGAGAAATTCAATGATGATAAGTTAGTTTTAGAATTTGTTAAAGTTCTAGAAAAAAGACTTGTTATTGATTGGGTAAACGGAAATTCATTTGCTGATAGATTAAATAGAGTTTATGGAATTTTAGAAGTTATAGAAGAAAAAGATTCTTTAGAAGAAATAAAAGAAGCACCAGTATTCTTATATGACTTAGAGAGAACAACTGCATATTTTGAAAATGCTTTAAATGATATAGATTTCTATAGCAAAGGTAGAATGATGATACCTAAGTATATCTTCGTAAGACTTGATATGGAAAAGAGAGCTAATGAAGTTTTAGATTATAGCGATAAGATTATGATAGAGCATGTTCTTCCTAGAAATGCTAAAGAAGCTTATTGGAAAGATAACTTCTCAGCTGATCAAAGAAGAAACTGGGCTAATAAGTTTGGTAACTTAGTTATAATAACAGGTGCTAAAAATACTAGAGCTAACAATAAACCATTTGCTGAAAAAGTTGAACAATACTTAAGTAAGAAAAGTGATTTCGCTATAACTAAAGAAGTTTTAGAATTATCTGATTGGAACATGGATTCATTAAAAGATAGACATGAAAGCTTAGTTAATAGAGCATTAGAACTTTGGACTAAGTTTTAGAAATTAAAAGGGCATGTATCAAAATAACTTTTATTGTTATATTTTGATACAGCCCCCTTTTTTATTTAAATAAAAGTTAAGTTTTGTCTATTGAAAATTAGGAATTAACTCAATAAAATAAAAGTTATTAGATAGGATAATTAAGATTTATTATTAGAAAAAGTAGTAAGTAAATAATAAATCAATTTTAATGAAAAAATCCAAAATTCATGGCATAATTATATATGGATATAGATAGTGAGAGGATGTAGAGAATGGGGTATGTAATAATAGACCTAGAATTTAATAATATGCAAAATATTACAAAATTTTATCCTAATATTTATAATGAGCAAAAAGATTTAAAGGAATTAGATTCCTATAATGAAATAATAGAGATTGGGGCTATAAAATTAAATAAGTTCATGCAAGAGGTTGATGAGTTTAAGACATATATTAAACCATCAGTATTTAAGGTTTTAAATCCAAAGATAATAGATATAACAGGAATAACTGAAGATCATTTAAAAGATGGAATTAAATTCGAAGATGCCATGGACAACCTTAAAGATTTTATTGGGGAAGATGATATACTTTGTTCTTGGGCTACTGATGATATTGTTCACATAGTTAATAATGCTAAGTATCATTCATATAAGAATATAAGTTGGATAAAAAAATATATTGATATACAAAAATATTGCACAAAGATATTAGCGCATAAAAAATCTTTAAGCTTAAAACATGCTTTAGAAGAGTTAAAGATAAAAATGGATAAAAGTAAACTACATGATGCACTAAATGATGCTGTTTATACGGCAGAGGTTTTTAAAAGATTATATAATGGTAAAAAGGTAAAAGAGTATATAGTAGAAGATGTCTACAATATGCCTTCTATAAGGGTTAAAGATTTAAAGAATTATAATTTAGAGTGTGAAGATGTAGAATTCAAATGCCCTAAATGTAATATTAAAGTTGAAATGGACCATCCTTTTAGATTATTTAGTTGGAGATTTGTATCAATAGGAAAATGTCCAAAATGCAATAGAAATGTTAGACAAGAGGTTGTACTAAAAAAGACCTTATCAGGTAATTTAGTTTATGAATCTACAAACTCTTTAATAAATGACACAGAATACATTGATCTTGACTATAAATTTAAAAAGTTAGCTAAATGACAATAGATTGTCACTTAAAAAAACATATATATGATAAAATAAAAGTATAACAATTACTATAAAAAATTAGGGGAACTGATATATTATGAATATTGCTTTTTTTCTAACACCAAAAAGTGAAGTAGCATATGAATATACTGATGCAACAATGAGACAAGTTATCGAAAGAATGGAGCATCATGGATATACAGCTATTCCACTTATAGATAAAACAGGAAAATATGTGGGTACATTAACAGAAGGGGACTTACTTTGGACTTTAAAAAGAAATCCAGAGCTTAATTTTAAAAATACTAACACAGTTAGTGTAAAGGAAATACCAAGAAGAGTTAAACACAAAAGTGTTTGTATTAATGAAAACATGGAAAGTTTAATATCATTAGCAATCTCTCAAAACTTTGTACCAGTTGTTGATGATAATGGGATATTTATAGGAATAATAAAAAGAAGTGATATAATAAATCACTGTTATAACAGTCTATATAAAAATAATTAAGGTCTTTTGGCCTTAATTTTTTTTATAAATATATTGATTGAATCTTCTGAAAGTATTATTATTAAGTATATTTAAATAATTCTATAATAATATGTTTAGAGTAGTTTTAAATAAAATTATTTTATTATATAATGTTTTTAACAAAATTAGAAAGAGGTGATACTTGTGATAGCTTTATTATCACCTGCAAAAACTTTAGATTTAACAAAACCAAATTTAAATATAGAAACAAGCAAACCTATCTTTATCAGTGAGGCTGAAGTAATCATGAATAATTTAAAGGAATTAGAAATTCAAGATTTATGCCCACTTATGAAAATAAGTGAAGATTTAGGAGTACAAACATTCACCAAAATTCAAGATTGGAATACAATTTACTATGGTGATGAAAAACCCTTTGTATTATCTTTTAAAGGGGAAGCCTATAGAGGGTTAGATGCAGATGATTTTACTAAAGAAGATTTAGAATTTTGTAATGACTCTTTAAGGATATTATCAGGACTTTATGGGGCATTAAAGCCTTTAGATGGAACCAAGGCATATAGATTAGAAATGGGAACAAAAATTTCAATTGAGGGCTCTAAAAATCTTTATGACTTTTGGGGAAATAAAATAATGGACGCTGTTTTAAAAGATTTAGAAAATCATAAGGAAAAAGTTATTATAAATTTAGCTTCTAATGAGTATTATAAGTCTATAAAGAAAATTGAGAAAAAAGTTAGAGTTATAACCCCTGTATTTAAAGAAAGAAAAGGTATTGAATATAAGGTTGTTACGGTGTATGCTAAGAAGGCAAGAGGACAAATGGTTAGATACATAACGAAGAATAGGATCACTAAATCAGAAGATTTAAAAAACTTTGATTTAGATGGATATGAGTTTAATGAGAGGCTTTCTGAAGGAGATACATGGGTATTTACTAGAGATTAGCTAAAAATCATAGATATTAAAAACTTAAGGGTTAATATTTATGAATTATTATATAAAATTAAAATAAATAATATAAATTAAAATTTTAAGGAGAGATTTTTTTTATGAGCAAACTTATTTTAGAGATTGATGGAATGTCATGTTCAAATTGTGTTAGACACGTTGAAGCAGCTTTATTAGATGTTGACGGAGTAGATGTTTTAGAAGTAGAAGTTGGCAGAGCTGTTGTTGATACTGAAGTTGATGAAGATACTTTAAGAGATGCTTTAGAAGAAGTTGGTTATGAATTAGTTTCAATTGAAGATTAAATTGTTTAATTACCTAATGGCAATATGTTATTAGGTAATTTTTTATTTATATAAGCCTAAACAAGCTATATGCCTACTTGTTTTATAACATATAGTTATGTAAAATATTTTATAAAGTAAGCCTTAAATAAAGGAGATGTAAATATGAGTGAAAATCTTACAATGTCAGAATTAATGGATAGCTTTGAGTTAAAGCATTTTCATAAGGGTGAAATAGTTAAAGGGAAAGTTATAAGCGTAAAGAATGATGAAATAATAGTTAACATTGGTCATTTTGCAGATGGTGTGGTACCAAGAAATGAAATTTCAAATGATAAGAATTTTGATATAAATTCAATAAATGTAGATGATGATATATTTGTAATGGTATTAAGTGGAGATGATGGAGAAGGAAATGTTCTTCTATCAAAGAAAAGAGCAGATGCAATAAAGGTTTGGGATGATTTAAAAGAAGCATTTGAAAAAGAAAAATCAATAAAGGTTTCTTTAAAAGAAGTTGTTAAAGGTGGAATAGTAGGAGATTTTAATGGTCTTAGAGTATTTATGCCAGCTTCTCAATGTGCAGGAAGAAGAATAGAGAATTTAGAAGAATTAGTAGGAAAAACTTTAGAAGTTAGAGTTATAGAATTTAATAAAGAGAATAGAAAAGTTGTTGTTTCAAGAAGAGTAATAGATGAAGAAATAAGAAATAATGAAAAGAAAGCTCTTTGGTCTTCAATTAAAGAAGGAGAAAAAAGAGAGGGAAAAGTAACTAGATTAGCTAAGTTTGGTGCTTTTGTCGATATTGGTGGAGTAGAAGGATTAGTTCACTTAAGTGATATGTCATGGTCAAGAGTTCATAAGCCAGAAGATGTTGTATCAGTTGGAGATGAAGTAGAAGTATTTGTATCAGAAGTGGATATGGATAGAGAGAGAATAGCACTTTCATTAAAAGATGTTATTAAAAATCCATGGGAAACTTTAGAAGGATTAAAAGTTGGTGATGTTGTTTCAGGAAAAGTAACTAATTTTATAAAGGTTGGAGCTTTTGTTGAAGTATTACCAGGAATAGAAGGATTAGTTCATATTTCAGAAATTACTGATGAAAATATAGCTAAGCCATCAGATCTTTTATCATTAGGTCAAGAAGTTAAGGTTAAAATCTTAAATATAGATGATGAAAACAAGAAAATGAGCTTAAGCATAAAAGATGCTGTAGAAACTTCAAATGAATATATGCAGTATAATGATGAAGAGGAAGGTTATTCATTAGCTGACCTATTCAAAGGATTAAATCTATAGTTCTTAAAAATAAAACTTATTAATAATTTAATAAGCTAATAGATTTCATTAAGAATTTATAAGTTTTATAGAATTAGAAAAGGATAGTAATTTTAATACTATCCTTTTTATATTAAATTATATTTTTTCAATTTTTAGCATGTTTGTTCCACCAGTTATTGATGTTGGGAATCCAGCAGCTACCATTATATTATCTCCAGTTTCAGCTATTTCAAATTCTTTAGCTACTTTTCTAGCTTCTTCTATAATTTCATCTGTACTATTAAAATAAGCACATTTCTTAGAAATTATTCCAAAGTTTAAAGCTAGGCTTCTTCTAACTTTTTCATATGGAGTAATAGCTATTATTGGACAACTAGGTTTATATTTTGATAATATCTTAGCAGTTGAGCCAGTCTGAGTGGCTGCTACTATAGCTTTTGTAGGGAATTTGCTAGCTGTTTTTGATGCTGAATAACTTATGGCATCTGCAAAGGCATCTGGATTTGGATTTGGATCCTTTAATCTTCTTAAAAGATAATTATAGTCTAAATTAGCTTCTGCTTTTTTTGCTATTCTAGACATTGTCATTGCTGCCTCTATAGGGAAGCTACCAGAAGCACTTTCTCCACTAAGCATTATGGCATCTGTACCATCAAATATGGCATTGCATACGTCAGAAGCTTCAGCTCTAGTAGGTCTTGGATTTCTTATCATAGAATCTAACATTTGAGTTGCCGTTATAACTATTTTTCCTGCTTGATTACATTTCTTAATTATATTTTTTTGAATTATAGGTACATTTTCTATAGGAATTTCTACCCCCATATCACCTCTAGCAACCATTACACCATCAGTAACCTTAATTATTTCGTTTATATTATCTACACCTTCTTGGCTTTCTATTTTTGATATTATTTTTATATCTTTTCCACCATGAGAGTCTAGAATTTCTCTAACTTCAAGTACATCCTCTGGTTTTCTTATGAAAGAAGCTGCTACAAAGTCTACTTCCATCTCACAACCAAATATTAAGTCAGATCTATCCTTTTCAGTTACTGCAGGGAGTTTTATTGGTACATTAGGTACATTTACACCTTTATGGTCTTTTATAGTACCTCCTTCAATAACTTCACATATTATATCAGTTCCACGGACTTCCTTTACTTTAAATTCTAAAAGTCCATCATCAACAAGTATTGATCCACCAGGTTTTATGTCTTCATATAGTTCTTTATAAGAGATTGAACATTTAGTGTTATCACCTAATATTTCATCTCCGCAAGAGAATGTGAATTCATCACCATTTCTTAATTCAGCTTCGCCATTTTTAAAACTATGTGTTCTTATTTTAGGACCTTTAATGTCTAATAAGATAGCTGTAGCTGATTTTTCTTCTTTTCTAAGTCTCTTAATAAGTTCTATTTTTTCTTTATGACTTTCATGGTCTCCGTGTGAGAAGTTTAATCTAGCTGCATTCATACCAATTCTTATGAACTCTCTTAGAATTTCTTCTGAATCACTTGCAGGACCAATTGTAAATATCATTTTTGTTTTTTGCATAAAAACCACCTCATTTTGTTTAAACTAAAATAGTTTAGTGATTGCTTTAAAAGTTTGATATATTTGATATAATAGAATAAATTATTAAATTAATTATATTTTACCACAATAATAGGAAGGGATGGGTAAAAAATGAATGTATTAAAAGGTTTAGAACCACAAAGTGTTTTAAAATATTTTGAAGAAATATCACAAATTCCAAGAGGATCAGGTAATGAAAAGGGAATAAGTGATTTTCTGGTTAATTTTGGAAAAAGTTTAGGACTTGAAACAATACAAGACGAATCATTAAATGTAATAATAAGAAAACCTGCAACTCCAGGATATGAAAATGCACCAGGAGTAATAATACAAGGTCATATGGATATGGTATGTGAAAAAAATAAAGATACTATACATGATTTTGAAAAAGATCCTATTGAACTTAGAGTAGATGGAGATTATATATACGCTACAGGAACTACATTAGGAGCAGATAATGGTATAGCAGTAGCTTATGGAATGGCTGTTTTAGCTTCAAATGATATAGCGCACCCTGCTATAGAGCTTTTAGTTACAACTGATGAAGAAGTTGGAATGGGTGGAGCTATTGCTTTAGATGGAACTTTATTAAAAGGTAAATATCTTTTAAACATAGATTCAGAGGAAGAAGGAAAACTTTTAGTAAGCTGTGCAGGTGGAGCTAGAAGTGAAGTTACTTTACCAATAAACTTTGAAGAAATGGAAAAAGATTTTGAAGTTTATGAAATCATGCTAAGAGGACTAAAGGGTGGTCACTCTGGAATGGAAATAGATAAACAAAGAGGAAACTCTAATAAGTTAATGGGAAGAGTATTAAATGATATTAATGCTAACTGTGACATTAGATTAATATCAATTAATGGTGGATCTAAGGTAAATGCTATTCCAAGAGAATGTGATACTTTACTAGCTGTTAAAAAAGAAGATGTTAAAAAATTAGAAGAATTAATTCAAAAATGGGATTCAATATTAAAGGATGAATACCATGCTAATGATAGTGGAGTTAATGTAACTTTAGTTAAAAAAGAAGAAAATCATAAAGTATTCTCTAAAGACACTACATTTAAAGCTATAAAAATAATGAACTTAATTCCTGATGGAGTTGATACTTATAGTATAGAAATGAAAGGATTAGTTCAAAGTTCAACAAACCTAGGTGTTGTTACTACAGAAGCAGATAAAATTGTCTTTGCTAGTTCAACAAGAAGTTCAGTTGAAACTTTAAAAACTAAACTTTTAGATGAAATAGCTGATGTTGCAGAAGTATTAGGTGGAGAATTTGAAATACAAGCACCATACCCAGCTTGGCAATATAATCCTGATTCAAAAATAAGAGAACTTTGCAGCAATGTATATAAAAATATGACAGGAAAAGATCCTGAAATAATAGCTATACATGCTGGATTAGAATGTGGATTATTAGGAGAAAAAATAGAAGGATTAGATATGATTTCATTTGGTCCTAATATGTATGATGTTCATACTCCAAATGAACATGTTAGTATATCTTCAGTAAAAAATGTTTGGGATTTCTTAGTTGAAATATTAAAAGCTATAAAATAATTAAGAATTAATTTAAGGTTGTATCTAAATTACCTAAAAAACTTATAAATATATTTTAGAATTATTGAATTTTTATAAGGATTTATTGAAGGTTTCTAATAAATCCTTATAAAGCTTTGAACTTAGCTTAAGCCTATAATTTCTATGGCGAGAATTAAATTCTAAATTTTATCTATAATATTACTTATAAGTTTTACTATTGAGGCTAGATACAGCCTTATTATTTTATAGAGAGATATAAATAAACATATAAAAAGAATAAATAAATTAAATAGTAAACAATAAACATATTAGACTGTGGGAGGATATAGACATGAATTTAGTAAGAACTGATTTACATATGCATACTAGAGCTTCTGATGGAACACTTACACCAAAGGAGTTATTAAAGGAAATAGTAGAAAAAGACATAAAACTATTTTCAGTTACAGATCATGACTCTATAGGAAGCTTAGAGGAAATGCAAGATTTAACTGAAGAAATGGATATTAAATTCATTCCAGGGGTAGAGGTTTCAAGCATAATAAATGGAGAACAGTTTCACATATTAGCTTATAATTTTGATAAAAATAATAAAGAGTTAATGAGCTTAATAGAAAATAATGATAGATTGCTTCAAGAGAAAGACGATAATTCAATAAAGCAATTAATTGATGCTGGATATGATATAGATTTTGAAGATTATTTAGCTTATGAACATGATCCTTCAAAGGGAGGATGGAAAACTCTTAATTTTTTAATTGATAGAGGAATATGCAAAAATATTGATGAGTTTTTTAATAAAATATTTGTTGGTGAAAGAGCTTTGAAATACCCTGATTTTCCTCATCCTAAAGAAGCTATAGAAACTATAAAAAAAGCTAATGGAATTGTTGTTTTAGCTCATCCTAAGTATGGAAAGTCTCAATTTAAATTAGATGAAATGTTAGAATTATTTAAAAACTGGGGTGTAGATGGAATAGAGTGTTATCATCCGCATCATGATGAGGATACAATAAAATATTTAGTAGATTATTGTACAAAAAATAATTTAATAATAACAGGTGGATCTGATTATCACGGAGGACTTATATCTAAGAGAAGTTTAGGAACGCCAGAGTTTTATGCAAGATATGATTTGTTAGATAAATAATTGTTATTAAAATTTATTTGAGTAATTTTTAAAAAAATATTATTAAAATAATATATTAGTTTAGTTTGTAAGCTTTATTGAAAATAATGCTTTATGGAATTTATTGATTTGAATTCTAAAAGCAAATTTCAATAAAGCTTTTATTTATTATTAAAATGTAAAATTTAAGAAAAATAAAATTAAAAGAAGGAATTTTACAAATTATGTAAAATAAATATATAAAGAGGAAATTTACATAATTTGTAAAAAGAAAATGTTTAGTAAAGTTAAATTAAAAGAAAGGTTGGGGGAAGGGTGAAGTACACTAGAATTGATGTAAAGAATAAAAAAAGGAGTAATGGACATAACAACAATAATAACAATGATGGTAAAAGTTTTATATTACTTTTTATTGGGGTTATTGTTGTAGCACTTGTAATATCAACTGCAATGTCTAAGTTTATATGGCCTGAAGGAAAGAAAACAGCAGAAAAGGAAAGAATAGAAGCAACTTCTGGAGAAAATAAAGAGACAAGTGAGAAAGATAAGGAAAATAACAAAGCAGCAAAAGAAGATGAAAAGCCGAAAGATAATAAGGTAATGGCTGAAAGTGTAGGTGGACAAGAGTATGTAATGATTCAATGTGGTTTCTACTCAAATAAAGAGAATGCAAATAATGTAAAGGCTCAATTAGAAGATGATTATATTGCAGTATCCTTAAGTGAAGCAGAAAATTATAGAGTAATAGTTCATATTGGAAATGAAGAAGAAGCTACTAAACTTTCTAATGAGTTAAATGAAAAGGGTGTTAGTAATACAAAAGGAAGATTTATGATTCCAAAAACTGATGTGTGTAGCAATGAGATTATAGAAATAGTAAATGGATATGTAAATATAATAAATAAATTAAAAGAGGATTCTGTTAAGGGTGTTAAGACAACAGAGTTTAAAGAATGGGTTAATGGCTTAGAGGAACATAGTGATTCTGAATATTTTAAAGTATTTAAAGAATTAAAAGATGGTATAAATAAAATTCCAGATGAAATAACTAAAAAAAACATAGAGGAAAGTTACCAAATAGTGTTTAATACTTTAAATAATTTTAAAGTAAACAAATAATTGTAATTTATTTTTAATTTATAGTAATATATTTTTAAATTATAATAAAAATGAAAGAGTTAAAATCTCTTTCATTTTTTTCTTTATAATTTACTATACACGTACATTTATACTTGTTTATAAAAATAATAAATGATAAACTATATAGGATAAAGAGTACAAGACCTTATTTAAGGAAAAATAAGATTATTTAAAAGTTTTTAAATATAAGGTAAGGTGGAAAAATGAAGGTTATTTTAGCATCAAAATCTCCAAGAAGAGTTGAGATTCTTGAAAAAATAGTTAAAGAATTTGAAGTAGTTGAGTCAAATTTTGATGAAAATACTATAGACTTTAAGGGAGATATTGAAAAGTATGTTAAAGATTTGTCTAGAAATAAAGCTATAGAGGTTTCAAAAAGACTTAATGAACCATCTATAGTTATTGCTGCGGATACAGTTGTTTTTCAAAATGGAAAAGTTTTAGAAAAACCTAAAAATGAAGAGGATGCTTTTAGTATGTTATCTTCATTAAGTGGTAATACTCATAAGGTATATTCAGGTATTTGTTTAATAAATACTTATAATGATACTGTAGTGACTGATTGCGACTGTACAGAAGTAAGATTTTCAGAATTAAATCCTAGACAAATAAGAAATTACATAAATTCTGGTGAGCCTATGGATAAAGCAGGAGCTTATGGAATTCAAGGCTTAGGTGGTGCTTTTGTAGAGGGGATAAATGGATGTTATTACAATGTCATGGGATTGCCCTTGAATAAACTATATAAAGCATTAGAAAACTATGACATAACAATACTTTAAAATTACTTTCAATGGGCATGTTAATTTCTAAATAAGGAGTTGTAATATGTCTAAAAATATAAGAATTAATGAAATTCCATCTGGTGAGAGACCAAGAGAAAAACTGCTTTTTTATGGAGCACAGTTTTTGTCTAATGAGGAACTTTTAGCTATAATTCTTAGAACTGGAAATAAGGATTCAAATGTAGTTGAATTGTCTTATAGAATAATACATAGTGTTGGTGGATTGAATGGACTTTTTAAAGCTTCAGCAAAGGAGCTTATGGAGGTAAAAGGTGTTAAGGAAGCTAAGGCAACTCAAATTTTAGCCATGTGTGAATTGTATAAGAGATTTAAGGTTTCAGAGTTAACACAGGTTAAAATTTCAAAGCCATCAGATGTAGCAGAATTGGTTTTAGATGAACTTAGAATGCTACGGCAGGAGGTGTTGATTCTAATAACACTTGATACTAAAAATAAAGTAATATCTAAAAAAGAAATTTTTAAAGGTGGACTGAATTCTTCTTTAGTACACCCAAGAGAGATATTTAGAGAGGCTGTTAAGGATAGTGCAGCATCTATAATTATATGTCACAATCATCCTTCGGGAGACCCAACACCTAGTAGAGATGATATAAACATAACAACAAGACTAAAAGAGTGTGGAAAAATGATGGGTATTGAGCTTTTAGATCATTTAATAATAGGAGATAACAGATTCATAAGTCTTAAAGAAAAAGACATATTGTGATTAGGAAAGGGGATTAAAAATGGGTTTATTTAATTTTGGAATGACAAAAGACATGGGTATAGATTTAGGAACTGCAAATACTCTAGTGTTCGTTAAAGGAAAGGGGATCGTATTAAGAGAGCCTTCAGTTGTTGCAATAAACAACTTAACAAAAAAATCATTAGCTGTTGGTACTGAAGCTAAGCAAATGATAGGTAGAACACCAGGAAACATAGTGGCTATAAGACCATTAAAAGACGGAGTTATTGCTGATTTCGATGTTACTCAAACAATGCTTAAGAGATTTATCGAAAAGATAACAAACAAAAGTGCATTCACAAGCCCAAGAATAATAGTATGCTTCCCTTCAGGAGTAACTGAAGTTGAGAGAAGAGCAATAGAAGAAGCTACTAAGCAAGCAGGAGCAAGAGACGTAATATTAATGGAAGAGCCAATGGCTGCTGCAATAGGAGCAGGACTTCCAGTTGATGAGCCTACAGGAAGTATGATAGTTGATATCGGTGGAGGTACTACTGAGGTTGCTATCATATCATTAGGTGGAATAGTTACTAGTAAATCATTAAGAGTTGCTGGAGACGAATTAGACCAATCAATTATAAACTACATTAAGAGAGAATTTAACTTAATGATAGGTGAGAGAACAGCAGAGCAAATAAAAATGGAAATTGGATCAGCTTACAAAGTTGATGAGAATGAAGAAGAACAAACAATGGACATAAAAGGAAGAGATTTAATATCAGGACTTCCTAAGGTTGTTGTGGTTGATGCAGGACAAATAAGAAACGCTTTAAAAGAGCCAGTTTCATCAATAATAGAATCAATCAAAACTACTCTAGAAAAAACACCACCAGAATTAGCAGCTGATATCATGGATAAAGGAATAATGCTTGCTGGAGGAGGAGCATTCCTAAAAGGACTAGATGAACTTATATATAAAGAAACAGGAATGCCTGTTCATATAGCAGAATCACCTCTTGACTGTGTTGCACTAGGTACAGGAAAAGCTTTAGATAAGTTTGATTTAATAGTTAAACAACAAAGAGGATAGAATATGAAATTCTTCAAGAATAAACTGGCAGTAACTGTTATAGTACTGTCAGTTGCCTTTTTAGGAATAATTATATTTACTGTTAAGAGTGATTCTAAAAATCCAATTTCAGGTGGAGTTGGTACTGTTTTAAACCCTGTGCAGAAAGTAGTATACACAATAAGTGATAAAGTTCATGATGTCTTTGATTTCTTCTATAACTTTTCAGATGTTAAGAATGAAAATAATGATTTAAAAAAGAAAAATTTAGAGTTAGAGAATCAATTAGTTGAATACAATGAGTTAAAGCGTCAAAATGATGTTTTAAGAGGAATAGTTGATTTTTCTAAGGAAAATAATCAATATAAGTATATCGGTACAAACATAATAGGAAAAAGTGGAGATAGCTTTGTAGAAGGCTATACTATTGATAAAGGATCAAGTGAAGGTATTAAAAAAGATTACATAGTAATTTCTCCAGAAGGATTAGTTGGAGTTGTAACAGAAGTTCACTCAAATTGGTCAAAAATACAGACTTTATTAAATGAAAATGTAGCTGTTGCGGCTACTATTGAAGGAGATAGTAATTCAGGAGATGGAATAGTTAAAGGATATAGAAATGGTAATGATATGCAAGCAGAAATAACTAATTTACCTATGAATTCTACAATAAAAGAAGGTGAAACAGTAGTTACTTCGGGCCTTGGAGGATATTATCCTAAAGGAATAAGAATCGGTGAAGTAACATCAGTACAATCAGATGATGTTAAAGTTATGAAAACTGCTATACTAAAAACATATGTTGATTTCAATAATCTACAAGAATTATTTGTAGTTGTACCACCATCAGAGAGAGATGGTATAGTTAAATATTAGAAAAGAGGGAGTAAAGTGAAAAGATTAATACTAATATTAATATGTCTTTTACTATTTATAATAGATAATACTCTGGTACCTTTTTTCTCTATAAAAGGTGTTTATCCTAGTTTATTATTCACCTTTGCTGTACTATATGCTCTTATGAGTGGGTATTGGGAAGCGGTATTTATAGGAGTTTTATCAGGTTTCCTTCAAGATGTTTATTTTGTAAATGTCTTTGGAGTAAATATGTTAGTAAATATGTTAGTGTGCTTAATAGCTGCGTATATTGGGGAAAGTGTATTTAAGCATAAAAAAACAATTCCAGTACTATCAGTAGGTTTACTTACCATAATAAAGTTTTTTGTAGTGGCGTTTATATTAAATTTAGTTAATATAAGAATAAACTTATTAAGCTTTTGGATTATGGTACTTTATAACGTAGTTGTAGGATTCTTTATGTATAATTGGGTTTATAAATTATGCAATAGAGATCTTATGAAAAGAGAATGGAAAATAAGTGAAAAATAGGTGGTTACATGAGAAGTTCAATAAATGGAAAAACGCCTATAGATAGATATAAAATTCTCATAGGAATAATGATAATAGTATTTGTATCTATAGTAGTAAGATTAGTTTATCTTCAAGTATTTAATTATGAAGAATTTAAACAAAGAGCTGATACTAGATCTATGAGATTTCTATCAGAACAGGCTCCAAGAGGTAAAATTTATGATTCAAATGGGGACATTTTAGCTACTAATAGACAAACATACACATTAACATTTACTGAAACAGATGAATCTAAGAAAAACTTTTATACTACTATAGATAAAGTTTATTCTATTTTAAAAGAAAACAATCAAAGTATATTAGATAATTTTAAGCTTAGAATTAATGAAAATGGAGAACTTTATTTTGATGTTTCAGGTGAAACTGAAAAACTAAGGCTTTTAAAAGATATTGGAATGGGTGATAAGGTTAAAAATGTTCTTTTTAAGAATAAAGAAGGCGATTTAACTGCTGAGGAAGAAGATCAGATAGATCAAGAACTTTTAAAGGTTACCCCAGATGAGGCTTTTAATTTCTTAGTAAAAGAATATCAGTTATATGACATATTAAATCCTACAGAGGAAGAGAAGGATTTATATAAAAAGATGGACCCTAAGGAAATAACAGATATTTTATTAAAAAAATATTCTCTTCAAGATATAAGAGGATATATGCTTATTAAAAATGCCATAAAAATGCAAAGTTTTTCAGGATATAAGCCTGTTACAATAGCTAAGGATATAAACAAAGAAACTGCATTTATATTCTATCAAAGACTTAATGATTTACCAGGAATAGATGTAAGCATCGAGCCAATGAGATACTATCCATACAATGAATTAGGTTCTGCATTCTTAGGATATGTGGCTTCTATAAATGGAGATCAAAAAGCTAAGTATGAAGCAAGAGGATATGATGCTTCTACTGATTTAATAGGAAAAGCTGGTATAGAAGCAGCTTTTGAAAATGAGCTAAAAGGTGTTAAGGGAGGAACTACAGTTAAGGTAAACTCTTCTGGTAGAAAAAAAGAGGAGCTTTATGACTTAGAATCTTATCCAGGAAATAATGTACACTTAACTATAGATAAGGATATTCAATATTCAGCAGAAACTTCAATGAAATATCTTTTAGATTTTCTTCAAACAAGAAATAACTTAGATTCCAATACGAATACTAAGAATGCAACTAGGGGAGCAGCTGTTGCTATAGAAGTAGATACAGGAAAGGTTTTAGCCTTAGTTAGTTATCCAGGATTTAATCCAAATGAATTTGCAAAAGGAGAATTAGATCCAGTTGTGGCAAAGGAATACTTCCAACCAGATTATGAAGCCTTTGCACAACAGTTTATAGCTAGAAATGCTTTAAATAAAACAGTAGATGATCTTTTCCCTAAAAATTCAAAAACTGGATTAAGGGAAGATTTATATGATCTTTATCCAAAGAGATTCTATAACTATGCTACTTTAGGTATGGTTCCACCAGGATCTACATTTAAACCTGTTACTAGTGTAGCAGCATTAGAAGAAGGTGTAAGAACACCGACTGATACTATAAACGTTGTAGAAGAACAGTTTGGTAGAGCTTATCCTGAAATATTTGGTAAGAATCCAGCCAACTGGCCAAGAGATAGAAACTATAAAGGTGTAGTAGATTTATATACTGCTTTAATGAAGTCATCTAACTCTTATTACTTTGATGCAGCGGTAAGAATGTATTATAAAAATGGTGGAGATCCATATGGAGATGGAAGATACAAGAAGAGTAGTATAGAAGCCTTAGATTCTATTGCAAAATATTCATGGCAATTTGGATTAGGAGTAAATCCAAATTCAGATAAAAAGGCTTCAACAGGAATTGAAATATCTGAAAATTTTGGTCAGGTTTATAATTTTGAATCATTTAAGAAGCAAACAATAGCCCTTATGAGATTTACTTTAGTTGATTCGCTTGAAAAAGGAACCTTTGTTAATTCTTCTTCGCCTGATTTTCCACAGTTAAATATAGGAGTCAATGATAGAGATTCTAAAGAGTTAGCAGCGGCTAAAGAAGCTATAAAGAAAGATGTAGAGAATTCATTAAATAAGCTTGGTGATGGAAATACTATTGATGAAAAAGCTTTAAGTGAGTCTTTAAAAAAGGATTTTAAAACTTTATATAGCATAGATTCTGCCTATCAAGAAAGTATTAAAAACTTTAATGGAATAAAATCTAAGGATGAAGAGGAAAAAGTTGATAAGGCAATAAGTCTAACAGTTCAAAAAACAGTTGCTTGGGTTGTAGGAGATATTGCTTACCAAATAGTTTCACCAAGAAACCTTACTGACTCTGCTATAGGACAGAGTATAAGTAACTTTACCCCTGTACAGCTAGCAAGTTATGTTGCAACCTTAGCAAATGGGGGAACAAGATACAAGACACATTTGGTTGATAAAATAACAGATGCTCAAGGAAACTTAGTAGAAGAATTTAAACCAGAAGTTTTAAATAAAGTTAATATGTCAAAAGCTACTTTAGATGCTGTTAAAGAAGGTATGAGGAGAGTTAATGCTACTGGTTCAGCACAATATATAATGTCAAAATTCCCAATAGTTACAGCTGGAAAAACTGGTACTGCTACTTTCAGAAATGATCAATCAGATTTTGGAAGAACAGACTATGGGGTTTATATTTCCTTTGCTCCATTAGATAATCCTAAGATTGCCGTGGCAACAGTCCTTTATGATGGTGGTCATGGATATTATGGATCATTCATAGCAAGAGCTATTTATGAAACTTATTATAGAGATCAATTAAAAGCTCAAGGATATAAAGCATATGATTTAGATGGGAAACAATATGACTATTCACTAAATCCGCCGTTAGAAGCTATCAAGGATTCAAATATAAATAGTAAGGTAGAAAATGCAGAATTAGATTCTTCAGGAAAACCAGTTGAAGAGTCAGCAACTAATAATTCTGAAAATAAAAAAGAGGATAATAAATCTCAAAATAATAAACAAGAAAACAATAATCAAGAGGATAAAACTAAAGTAGATGAAAATAAACCTCATTAATATAAAACCTACAGAATTAATTTCTGTAGGTTTTTAAATTATTATTGCTATTTTAATGAAATAATTAAATAAATTATAAATAGGTTTTTAAAATACGATTGATTTTTTCAAAAATTTACTACTTTATTTCATAAAGTCCTTTTATAAATTAAAAATAATTTATATAATATAAAGTGAGAATTAATTTATTGTATAATTTACCTTAAGAATAAAAGGGGTTGGATACTTGGAGGATAGTAATTTACTATGCGTGATGATAGAATTTTTATAAAAGGAAATAAACTAGGAATAAATGCCATAATTAATATGGACAAGTTTGGTAATTTTGATGAAATGCTTGATTCTTTAGTAGAGAAGTTAAGTAGAGGAAAAAAGTTTTATAAAGGCGCTACTTTAACTGTAACTACTGATTTAAAATATATAAATGAGAGACAAATATCAAAGTTAAAAGATGTACTTTTTGATGAGATACTTATAAAGGATTGTATATTTGAAGAACGATTAGAAAAGCAAAGTAGTGTTTTTTCGGGAGTTTATGAGGGAAGAACAAAATTTGTAAGAAAAACTGTTAGAAGTGGTCAATGTTTAAATTACGCAGGTAATTTGATAATAATTGGTGATGTTAATAATGGGGGAGAAGTTAGAGCACATGGAAATGTAATTGTGTTAGGTGACTTAAAGGGAAAGGTTTTTGCAGGAGATAATGGAAATGAAAATGCCATAATAGCAGCCTATTCTTTAGAACCAGAATTAATTTCTATATCAGGTAAAATAACAATATCACCGGATGATTTTGAGAAAACAGGATATCCGGAGGTGGCTAGATTGAATGAAAATAATATAATTGTAGAGCCTTATTTACCGGATAAATATTCTTATTAATATTACATAATTTAATGGAGGGAAAGTAATGGGAGTATCGATAGTAATAACATCAGGAAAAGGTGGAGTTGGAAAAACAACTACTACAGCTAACATTGGAACAGCTTTAGCGGCACAAGGGAAAAAGGTAGTCGTTGTTGATGGAGATACAGGTCTAAGAAATTTAGATGTGTTAATGGGACTAGAAAATAGAATAGTTTATACAGTAATTGATGTAATTGAAAATAGATGTAGAACTAAGCAAGCTTTAATAAGAGATAAGAGATTTAATAATTTGTACTTATTACCTACTGCTCAAACTAAGGATAAGAATGATATAAGTCCTGAGCAAATGTTAAGATTGGTAAATGAATTAAAAGAAGAGTTTGATTATGTAATTTTAGATTGCCCAGCTGGTATAGAGCAAGGATTTGAAAATGCCATAGTTGGAGCAGATAGAGCTATCGTAGTAGTTAATCCAGAAATAACTTCTGTAAGAGATGCTGATAGAGTTATTGGAAAACTTGATGCTAAAGGATTAGAAAATCATGAGGTTATAGTAAATAGATTAAATTATGAAATGACTAAAAAAGGTGATATGCTAGACATTTCAGATATTATAGAAACTCTTTCTGTAAAACTTTTAGGCGTTGTACCAGATGATAGAAACATAACAGTTTCTACTAATAAAGGAGAGCCTATAGTACTAGATGAAAAAGCAAGTGCAGGACAAGCATTTAGAAATATAGGTAGAAGAATAATAGGAGAAGATGTTCCAATAATGGATTTAAACACAGAACATCAAGGAATATTTAGTTCTATATTAAAGTTGTTTAGAAGAGGGTAGGTGAGAGAAAATGAGTTTTTTAAATGTTTTTTCTAGTAGACCTACGCCGAAACAAGTTGCTAAGGATAGATTAAAGGTTATTTTAATTCATGATAGAGGGGAACTATCAGATGAGGTTTTAGATAAAATAAGACTTGAAATATTAGATGTACTTTCTAAATATGTAGAGATTGAAAACGAGGATGTTGACATAACTGTTACAAAGTCAAATCCAATAGAAGGCGAATCACCATCTTTAGTAGCAAATATACCAATAAAGAATATAAAAGGGAAAGCTAGATAATTTAAAAATATAAGCTATTTCAAATTTTTTGAGATAGCTTTTTATTAGTCTTTTAAAAAGTTCAGAATTTTGTAATTGAAAATAGGTAAAAATAAAGTATTATATAAATAGTTATGTTAAATAAATAAAATTTATGGAGGTACTATAATGCTTAGTAGACTAAAACTAGATAGTAAACTAAGAAGAGAAATTGATTATAAGCTTTTAGTATCTATGATATTAATAGTACTGTTTGGAATATTAAATATATACTTAGGAACAAAATCACAATGGGGATTTTTTTTCGCTAAGAAACAGTTAATATGGTTTATAATATCAATGGTTGCATTGTACATAATATTACTTTGGAATTATAACATAATTTATAATTATGTTGAGATATTCTATTGGGGATCCATAGTTCTGCTTATAATAACCAGATTTGCAGGGAGTGTAATAAATGGAGCTAGAGGATGGATCGTATTAGGTCCTGTAAGTATTCAGCCATCTGAGCTGGCCAAAACGGCTATGATACTTATGTTGGCCAAGAAGATGGAACAAGTTGATTTAAGAATAAATGACTTTAGAAATTTTATTAAAGTTGCCATGTACGCAATTATACCAATGATATTTATAGTTGTACAACCTGATATGGGTATGACTATGGTTTCATTTTTCATAGCACTTGGTATATTCTTTGCAGCAGGATTAGATATGAAAGTAATAGGTGCAGGGCTTTTATCAATAATAGTGGCAATAGCCTTAGTTTGGAATTCGGGGCTTATAAAAGATTATCAAAAGGCTAGGCTTGTTGGATTTTTAAATCCTGATGGAGATGAGTTAGGTATAAACTTGCAGTTAACTCAATCAAAAATAGGAATTGGATCTGGAGGATTCTTGGGGACAGGATTAGATCTAAATGGAGAAGTTGGTGGATATTCCTCAGAATTCGTACCAGAAAGACAGACAGACTTCATATTCGCTGTAATAGGTGAACACTGGGGAACAGTAGGAGGAATGTTTTTATTATTATTATATGGAATAATGATATATAGGATGATAATGACGGCCAAAACTTCCAAAGATATATTTGGCTCCATAATATGTGTAGGATTTGCCTCTTATTTTATATTTGCTATATTACAGAATATAGGAATGACAATAGGTATAATGCCTATAACAGGAATAACATTACCATTAGTAAGCTATGGAGGAAGTTCGTTGCTTACAACTATAATGAGTATAGCCTTAGTTCTAAATATATCTATGAGAAAGAAAAAATTAAAATTCTAATAAAAATAAAAGTATTAAGATCAATAATGATTTTAATACTTTTATTTTTTTATATCTATTATATTTCAGTTTGTAATAAAAGTTCTATAAGATGCATAAAAAAAATATATATTAAGTATAATTAAAGATTTCTAGAAAGGAGAAGAAAAATGGGTAGCTATAACAAAGAATATGAGAAGTATTATAGAAAAATAAATAAGACAAGAAAAGCTTCTCCTAATCATGAGGTGAATTTCAAAACTAAGGGGTCTTATAAGCGAAAAGAGAAAGATAGTTTGGGTAAATACGTAATTAAGGAAGTTATTTTCTCATCAATTTTAGGCTTTTTAATTTTTTCTAGCTTTTTTTTAATGGGACAAGTAGAAAGTGAATTTTTAGTAGGATTAAGTAGAAAATTTAAAGAGGTAATGTCAACTGATGGATATTATAAAAACTTAGATTTAAATGAAAGTAAAATAGTAGCTACTATTAGTAGTGGAATAAAAGATGGTTTTAACTTAGAAAATTCTAGTCTAAAAAAAGAATCTAAACAAGCTAATGAAGAAAAGGTATCTGAAAACAATGGGGAAATAAGTGTTTTTAATAATTTTCAAGTTATTGAGAAGGAATCTATAGACTTTTTAAAGGAAAGTAAAGTTATTCCCTTTGATGGAGAAGTTAAAACTTTGGAAAATAATAATTTAAAAGGGAAAAACCTTTATTTAAGTGGTTCAAAGGGTCAGGTGAAAAGTCTGTTAAAAGGAACCATAAGTGAAATGAAAAATGAAAATGGAACATATACTGTCAAGGTGAAGTATTATGATGATTTAGAAGTTTTATATCACAATTTAGAAGAGGTGGTAAAAAAAGAAGGAGATAAGGTAGAAGAGGGTGAGAAAATAGGGATTTCATCTGAAAATGAAAAAGCAAAGGGTGTAATAATTCAAGTATTATTTAAAAATGAGTATGTTAACCCAGAAGAAAGCATGAGGTTTTTAGGAGATAAGCAGTGAAAATCAATAAAAAGATAATTATACAGCTTATTACATTTTTTATTTTAGGATTTATATTTGATTTAGCCTTAGCTTTTTTTTGGATTATAATACATGAATTAGCTCATTATTTTGTTTTATTAAAATTAAATATAGAGTCAGAGAAATTTAAACTTCATATTCTAGGAGCTAGATTAGAGATAAAAGATTATGAAGATTTAAGTTCAAGAGAAAAATTAATAGTATGTTCAGCAGGTCCTGCTTTAAATGGAATTGTTGCTATGATTTTTTTCTGTGTTTATAAATTAATTTTAAAAAGTGAATATATTTATTCTACCTATGAAATAAATTTAGTCTTATTTATTTTTAATTTGCTCCCTACTTATCCTTTAGATGGAGGAAAAATATTAGGAGCAATTTTAGAGGATAAAATGATTTTTAAGGATGTTAATAATATATTGATTAGGATAAGCTATTCATTTGGAATAGCATTTATTTTGTTATCTATATTAGGAATTGTGATTTTAGGTGAAATAAATATAACTAGTATATTAGCAGGAATATTTATAATCTATTTAAGTTATAATGAGAGAAGAAAGGTAATGTATATAATTATGGGTGATATAACTAAAAAGAGGGAACGATTAATTAATAAGAAATACATAGACAGTAGAGTAACTTCTGTATATTGTGAACAAGATATGGTTAATCTTCTTAGAATTATTGATAAAAATAGATTTAATATATTTTATGTTTTAGATGAAGAAATGAATTTGCTTTATGTCTTAAGAGAAAATGAAATAATAGAGACTCTAAAGACAATTGGAAACATTAATTTAAGAGAATATTACATTAAGTATAGAAAAGAATAAATATATTGGTTATAATTATTCTTTGTGATAGAATAGAAATTGTTAATATGAGAGAAGTATAAAGAGGTATACTTCTCTTTTTATTATAGATATTAGCTTTAATATTTTATAAAAATGTAGGAGGAAACTAAATGGTAAGAATAACTGATGATATTTTATATAGAGTTGAGAAGCCATCTAGATACGTAGGTGGAGAACTTAATGAAGTGATAAAAGACCCAAAAGAAGTTGATATAAGATTTGGATTTTGCTTCCCAGATGTTTATGAAGTAGGGATGTCTCACTTAGGATCAAGAATTTTATATCATGTTTTAAATCAAAGAAAAGATACATATTGTGAAAGAGTATATGCTCCATGGCCAGACATGGAAAAGCTTATGAGAGAAAATAATATTCCTTTATACGCTTTAGAAACTAAAGATCCTATAAATGAATTCAACTTTTTAGCATTTACTCTTCAATACGAAATGAGTTATACAAATATATTAAATATGCTAAACATGGGTGGAATTCCACTTAGAGCATCAGAAAGAACAGAGAAGGATCCTTTAGTAATAGCTGGTGGACCTTGTGCATATAATCCAGAGCCTTTATATGATATAGTTGACATATTCCAATTAGGTGAAGGTGAAGAAGGATTAAATGATCTTTTAGATCTTTATCAAAAACATAAAGATAACTTTAACAAGGAAGCTTATTTAAGAGAAGCTAGTCATATTCCAAGTGTTTATATTCCATCATTATATGATGTTACATACAACGAAGACGGAACAATAAAAGAATTTATACCTAAGTACGATGATGTACCTAAAAAGGTTAAAAAGAGAATCATAAATAACTTTGACCAAGTTGATTTCCCAGAAAGTTTAATAGTACCTTATAGTGAAATAGTTCATGATAGAGTTGTTTTAGAATTATTTAGAGGATGTACTAATGGATGTAGATTCTGTCAAGCTGGAATGATATACAGACCAGTTAGAGAAAAGAGCAGAAAAACTTTATTAGATCAAGCTAGAAAAATGCTTAAAGCTACAGGATATGATGAGGTTTCATTAGTTTCACTAAGTACTTGTGATTATTCTGATATTCAAGGATTAGTAAAAGATCTTATAGAAGAGCACGGAAAGAATAATGTAAGTGTTGCCTTACCATCAATAAGAGTAGATGCTTTCTCAGTTGATCTATTAAAAGAAATTCAAAAGGTTAGAAAAACTGGTTTAACTTTTGCACCAGAGGCTGGTTCTCAAAGAATGAGAGATGTTATAAATAAAGGATTAACAGAGGAAAGAATATTAGAAGCAGCTAAAAATGCTTTTGAATCAGGATGGAGTACAATAAAATTATACTTTATACTTGGAGTTCCTTATGAAACAGTTGAGGATGCTGCAGAAATAGGATTATTAGCTGAAAAAATAGCTGATCAATACTTTGCTGTACCTAAACATATAAGAAATAAAGGACTTAGAATTACTGTAAGTACTTCTATTCTTGTACCAAAACCATTTACACCATTCCAATGGGCACCAATGGAAAAAATGGACATTGTAACTGAAAAAATCAATGCTGTTAAAGGTGCTATAAAATCAAGAAGCATAGTTTACAACTATCATGAGCAAAAAACATCATATATGGAAGCAGTTTTAGCTAGAGGAGATAGAAAACTTTGTGATGTATTAATAAAAGCTTATGAAAAAGGTGCTAAATTCGACGGATGGTCAGAGTATTTTGACTTTGAATTATGGCAAGAAGCTTTAGCTGAGTGTAATGTAGATGGAGATTTCTATGTTTACAGACAAAGAAGCTACGATGAGATTTTACCATGGGATTTCATAGATATTGGAGTAACAAGAAAATATCTTGAAAGAGAAAATGAAAAAGCTAAAACTGGTGAACCTACTCAAAACTGTAGAAAAGGATGTACAGGTTGTGGAGTAAATGTAAACTTTAAAGATGGGGAGTGTTTTGAAGGTGCGATACTTAATTAAATTTACTAAAGATGCAGATATAAAATTTGTTTCTCACTTAGATTTAATGAGAACAATTCAAAGAATAGTAAGAAGAGCTGAACTTCCAGTTGAATATTCAAAAGGATTTAACCCTCATATGGCCTTAGCAATAGCACAACCTTTATCAGTTGGGGTATATTCTGAGGGAGATTATCTAGACTTAAATTTAACTGAAGATATGAATGAAGAGGCAGTAAAAGAAAAGTTAAATGAATTCTCAGCAAATGGTATTAGATTTTTAGAAGTTTCAAAGAGTCCAGTTATACACAATGTTAAGAGATTACCAGCAGCTATGGCTCTTTTAGATGCTGCAAATTATACAATAAAAATAAGATATAATGATATTTCTAAGGCTGAAGAAGAAGTTAATGCTTTAATAGCTAAAAAAGAAATAATTACAATAAAAAGAACTAAAAAAGGCGAAAAAGAAGCGGATATAAAACCATTTATAAAAGATTTTAAATGTTGGACTAAGGACAATTATTTAATTGTAAATACAACTATAAGCTGTGGAAGTAGAGAAAATCTTTCAGCGGATCTTTTAGCAAATGTTATAAAAGAAAATACATCAAATGTTAATGAAGAAGCTTTCGTAGAAATAAAAAGAGTTGAGATGTATGCATACAAAGGGGATACATTAGTTCCTCTATATAAATACATCTAAATTAGGAAGTGAATTCATGAGAGATATATACGTAGAAAGAAGAGAAAATTTATTAAGGGTTGCTATAAAGAAAAATAATCTTTTAAGTGAGTGCTATATAGAAGAAGAGAGTCTAGAACCTGTTCAAGGAGAGATATATAAAGGCATAGTGAAAAGAGTAGTTCCAGGAATAAAGAGTGCCTTTATAGATATTGGGTATAGTAAACAGGCCTATATGATACTTGGAGAGGATGAAAAAGATCTAAAACAAGGAGATGGAATAATTGTTGAAGTATTAAAAGATCAATTTGGAAGTAAAGGGGCAAAAGTTACTTCAAAAATATCTTTAGCAGGAAGATATTGTGTTTTAGAGACTTCAAGAAATGATATTTCAATTTCAAGAAAGATAGAAGATCTAGAATTAAAAAAAGAACTTGAAAAATCATTGATAAAACCAAGTGAATTAGGGGTTACTGTTAGGACAAAAGCTCAATCAGCTAGTATTCATGAGATTCAAGATGAAATAGAAGAACTATATAGAAACTATAAAGAGGTTATCAGAGAAGGTAAATTTTCCTTAAATCCAAAAAGATTATTGGGTAAAGGAGACCTTATTAATAAGATAATTAGAGATGACATTGATGCTTATACTTCTTCAATAATTGTTGATTCTATAGAAGATTACGAAAGAATAAAAGATAGTATTTCTAATTCTGAATATTTAAAAGTAATTCTTTATGATGATGCTAGAAGTCTTTTTGATTATTATGGTATTGAAAAAGAAATTCTTAGCCTTAGAAATAATAGAGTTAATTTAAATTGTGGTGGAGACATAGTTATAGAAAAAACAGAGGCTATGTATGTTATAGATGTTAATTCAGGTAAGAATACAAATCATAAAAATAAAGAAAAAACTGCCTATGAAACTAATAAAAATGCTGCAATAGAAATTGCCAGACAAATTAAAATTAGAAATTTAGGTGGAATAATACTAGTTGATTTTATAGATATGTATTCACAGGAAAACAAGAAGAAAATATTAGAGATATTAAAAGATGAATTTAAAAGTGATAGTCAAAGAGCTAAAATTTTTCCTTTTACAGAACTTGGATTGGTACAGATAACAAGATATAGAAAAGGAAAAAGTATTTATGAATATATAGAAGAAAATTGTTCAGCATGTAATGGTCATGGAAAGAGATTAAAGTTATCTTATATAAATCTTCTTTTAAGAAATGAGATTTTGAAGAAAAATGGAGAAGGAAAGATAAAAGATTTCCATATAGAAATAAACTCTATTTATGAAAAAGATATTAGAGGAAATATTTTTGAGTTTTTAAAAGAAATTGGAGCATTAGATTTAAATATTTACTTGAATTTTCAAGAATCTAAAGACTTTTATAAAGTAGAACCATTGATCTTTAAAAATCAAATAGAAAGCGTAAAAGAGTATTTGGTGAAGAATATCGAAAAATATTAAATTTAGCTTTACAAAAGGCTTTAGCTATGATAGAATGGCTTTTGTAAACCGCTCACGAATAGGTTTTAAAAATAACTTTAATTAGTTTACCTTAAGTGGCGAGACCGTTATGAGGAGGTGTTTTAATGTACGCAGTATTAACTACAGGAGGAAAACAATACAGAGTTCAAGAAGGAGACGTATTATTCGTTGAAAAACTTAACGCTGAAGTTGACTCAACAGTTGAATTAACAGAAGTTCTTGCAGTCGCTAAAGACGGAGAAATCAAAGTTGGTGCACCAGTAGTTGAGGGTGCTAAGGTTGTAGCAAAAGTATTAGCTCAAGGAAAAGCTAAGAAAGTTGTTGTATTCAAATACAAAAGAAAGAAAGACTACAGAAGAAAAAATGGTCACAGACAACCTTACACTAAGATCGTTATCGAAAAGATCGAAGCTTAATTTTCTGATATGATTAGAGTTAAATTTCAATCAAAAGAAGATAACATAATTTCCTTCACTATTAAAGGACACGCAATGGAATGCAGAGATGCTATTCTAGCTGGAGAGGCGTACGATATGATATGTAATTCCGTATCAGTATTATCTCAAAGTGCAATCATTGGTTTAGATGAGGTTTTAAAACTTAATGTAAACTATGAAATGAGTGATGGATATTTAAAACTAGATCTAAATGGGTTTACTCATGAAGAAATAGTTGAAGCTCAAGTTTTACTTAAAACTTTTGAAATGAGCTTAGCGAGTCTAGTCCTAGGGCTGGATAGCAGTTTAGGAAAGAAAACGCGTTGTAAATATATAGAGATAATAAAAGAGGAGGTGTAGACTATGTTAAAAATGAACCTTCAATTATTTGCACATAAAAAAGGGGTTGGTAGCTCAAAGAACGGTAGAGATTCTGAAGCTAAAAGACTTGGTGTTAAATGTGCAGATGGACAATTCGTTCTTGCTGGAAACATCTTAGTAAGACAAAGAGGAACAAAGATTCATCCAGGTGCTAACGTAGGTAAAGGTGGAGACGATACTTTATTCGCTAAGATCGATGGTGTTGTTAAATACGAAAGACTTGGAAGAGACAAGAAAAAAGCTTCTGTTTACCCAGTAAACGTAGAAGAAGTTATAGCTGAATAATATATTTAGTTTTATAAAAGCACCCTTACTTAGGGTGCTTTTTGATTAATAATAAAAAAATTAACCATATGAGAACATAGCATTAAAAAAGCTGTGTTTTTATATTAAAGTAAGGTTATAATATACTAAAAAGGAACATTTTATAGAGAAAGCAAGGTGAGAAAACATGTTTATAGATACGGCCAAGATATTTGTGAAATCTGGAGATGGTGGTCATGGTTCTGTTTCTTTTAGAAGAGAAAAATACGTTCCACTTGGTGGACCAGATGGTGGAGATGGTGGAAAAGGTGGAGATGTTACTTTTGTAGTAGATCCAGGAATGACAACTCTTTTAGATTTCAAATATAAGAGAAAATTCGTAGCAGGTAGAGGACAAGACGGTCAAGGTTCTAAATGTTACGGAAGAGATGGTGAAAATTTAACAATAAAGGTTCCAATGGGAACTATAATAAGAGATGTTGAAACTAATAAGGTAATGGCAGACCTTTCTCATAGAGATGATACATATACAATCTGTAGAGGAGGAAAAGGTGGTAAGGGAAATTGTAAGTTCTGTACACCTACAAGACAGGCGCCAACTTTTGCTGAGCCAGGAATGCCAGGGGAAGAAAGATGGGTTGCTTTAGAATTAAAACTATTAGCAGACGTAGGTCTTTTAGGATTCCCTAACGTTGGTAAATCAACATTACTTTCAGTAGTAACTAAAGCTAAACCAAAGATAGCTAACTATCACTTCACAACTTTAAAACCTAATTTAGGAGTTGTTGCTGTACCAGGAATAGAGCCATTTGTTATGGCAGACGTACCAGGTATTATAGAAGGAGCTTCAGAGGGTGTAGGTCTTGGATTAGACTTCTTAAGACATATAGAAAGAACAAGACTTTTAATACATGTTGTTGATATTTCAGGAGTTGAAGGAAGAGACGCAGTTGAAGACTTCAAGAGAATTAACGAAGAATTAAAGAACTACAGTGTTAAACTTTGGGATAGACCTCAAATAGTAGTAGCAAATAAATGCGATATGTTATTTGATGAAGAAATTTTTGAAAACTTCAAAGCTGAAGTTAATAAAATGGGATTTGATAAGGTGTTTAAAATGTCAGCAGCTACTTCACAAGGAGTAGAGGAAGTAATAAAAGAAGCAGCTAGAATGCTTAAAGATATTCCTGTTACTGACTTAGAAATCCCAGAAGATGAAAGATTCATTCCAGAGGATAAGAAGTTTACATATACTATAAATCCAATAGAAGAAGATGGATTAAAGGTTTATGTAGTAGAAGGTTCATTTGTAGACAGATTATTATTAGCTGTTAATGTAAATGATCCTGATTCATTAAGATATTTCCATAAGGTTCTTAATAATAAAGGAATATTCCATGAGTTAAGAGAAATGGGAATAGAAGATGGAGATATGGTAAGATTAAACGACTTTGAGTTTGAATACTTACTATAATTAATGGAGGATAAATAATGATAACAACAAAACAAAGAGCATATTTAAGAGGATTAGGTGCTAAATTAACTCCTATATTTCAAATAGGTAAAAACGGAATAGAAGATAACTTTTTAAAGCAAGTTGATGATGCTTTAGAAGCAAGAGAGATTTTAAAAATAAATGTTCTTGAAAATAGTGGATTAGAGACAAGAGAAGCTTCAAATTTCATCTGTGAAAGATTAGGATGTGAAGGGGTTCAATCTATAGGAAACAAAATAGTTCTTTACAGAGCATCAAAAAATAATCCTAAGATAGAATTACCTAAAAAAGGGAAGTAATATGAAAAAAATAGGAGTATTTGGTGGAACTTTTGACCCAATACACATAGGCCATATTTATATAGCTTATGAAGCCTATAAAATATTAGAACTAGATGAAGTTATATTCATGCCAGCAGGCAATCCACCTCATAAGAAGTGGAAAGATATAACTGATGAAATAATTAGATATGAAATGGTTAAAAAAGCTATAGAGCCATATAGCTTTTTTTCCATAAATAACTATGAAATAGAGAAAAAAGGATTGAGCTTTACTTATGAAACTTTAAGATATTTACATGAAAGTTTTAAAGAAGTAGAGCTCTATTTCATAACCGGAGCAGATTGTCTTATAAACCTAAATTCATGGAAAAATATAAATGAAATTTTTAAATTTAGTAATTTAGTGGTTTTTAATAGACCTGGATTTGATAAAAATGATTTATTAAAGAGGAAAGAAGAGTTTGATAGAGAATATTGTACTAATATAGTATATTTAGATTTACTTAATATAGAGATAAGTTCTACTCTTATAAGAGAAAGAGTTCATGATTCTCTAGAAGTTAAATTCTTTTTACCGCCAGGTGTAGTGGATATAATAGATAAATATAATTTGTATAGGAGAGAGTAACTATGTGGTCATTAGAGGAAATAAATCATTATGTTAAAGAGACTATTAAGGGAAGTAGATACTCACATACTTTAGGGGTTGTTGAAACTGCTAAAGAACTTGCTAAAATAAATGGAGAAGATATACAAAAGGCAGAATTAGCTGCATTAATTCATGATGTAGCAAAATATATTCCTGTAGATGAACAAGTAAAAATATTAGAAGAGCATGGTTATGAACTAGATGAAATAACCTTAAAATCACCTCAAGTTTTACATGGATTTGTTGGTGCCATAGTAGCTAAAGAAAAATTTGGAATAGAGGATGAAATGGTTTTAGATGCTGTGAAATACCATACTTTAGCCAAGAAAGATATGAGTACTCTAGAAAAAATAATATATATAGCTGACTATATTGAGCCAGGTAGAGATTTCCCAGGTGTTGAAGAATTAAGAGAAATAACAAGAGAAGATTTAGATAAGGGAGTATTAAAAGGATTAGAAAATACAATTTTATTTGTAATAAAGCAAGGGAATTTAATACATCCCTTAACTATAGAAGCAAGAAATTTCTTAATAATGCAAGAAAAATAATCAAATAATTGGAGAGGGTTATATGGGGAATGAAGAAAATAGATTTGAAAAAAGACAAGATAAGAAAAATATCAATAAAAAAAGCTTGGTAAAAAGAATAATTTTAGGTGCTTTAGCTTTTATTCTTATTTTTTTTATAAGTATTTTTGGATATTTTTATTTTAAATATGGCAGTTTTTTAGGGGAAGTTTTTAATATAGTTAAAGACGTAAAACAGGATGTAATAAAGGTTGAAGAGCCAATTAATGTACTCTTATTAGGAATGGATATTGGTGATACAAGTGATGTGTCAAATAAAGATGCTAAAAGAACAGATACTATAATTTTAGCTAACTTTGACCCTATAACAAAAGAGGCTAAGTTAATATCTATACCTAGGGATACTAGAGTTAAAATTGGAGGAAAGTCTCAAAAAATAAATGCTGCTTACCCAATTGGGGGAGAAAAGCTTGTTAAACAGCTTGTTGGAAATATATTAGGCGTTAAGGTTGATTATGTTGTTAAAGTCGATTATGAAGGCTTTAGAGGCATAATAGATGCCATTGGTGGAATTGACATGTATATAGAACAGGATATGAACTATGACGATCCAGGGCAGGATTTACACATACATTTCAACAAGGGGGAGACTGTACACTTAGATGGTAAAAAAGCTGAAGAGTTTTTTAGATGGAGAAAAAATAATGATGGTACAGGATTAGCTAATGGGGATGTTGATAGAATAAAAAATCAACAAAAGTTTATGAATGCTGTAATAGACAAGGTTTTATCAGTATCTACCATAACAAAGATAGATAGTATAGCAGAAATTTTAAATAAAAATATAGAAACTAATATTCCTTTAGATGTTACTGTTGCATATGGACTTAAAGGATTAGAAGCTGATAAGAATAATATAAAAATGATGACTTTACCTGGAGAAGGTAAATATGTTGGAAATGTTTCTTATTATATTCCAGATGAAAAGGCTACTAAAGAATTAAAGAGTCAATTAAACAGTAGTAATTTAAGTGGAAGAAAAAATGTTATTCCTAGTGCTGCTAGGGGAGATTTATCCATAAAAGTTTTAAATTGTACAAAAATAAATGGCTTAGCTGCAAATGTACAAAAACAATTAAATGAAAACGGATATGATAAAGTTGATGTTGGAAATGGAGATCCAAGAGAAAAATCAGAGATTTTGATAAAGGATGAAAGTTCTAGAGCTTTTATGGAAAATGATTTAAAGATAGAGAGTATTAAAAAGGGAATTTCATCTAAGTATGATGGAAATGGAACTTATGATGTAGTAATATTACTAGGAAAAGACTTTAAAAATTTCGGAGAGATGAAATGAGTATTTTAGAAAGTAAAATAACTAAAGAGTATGATAAAAGAAAAATAAGAGAGTTTTTAAAAGAAGAGTTAGGATTATCTTCAAGATTAATAAGAAGTGCAGCTATAGACAAGAGAATTAAGGTAGATGGTGTTGCTGTAAAGATGAACTATGTTGTTAAAACTGGTGAAGAGATAAAAATTGAGCTTTCAAAAAAGGAATCTCAAAATATTGAACCAGAAAAAATGGATTTAGAAATAGTTTATGAGGATAGTGACATATTAGTCTTAAATAAGAAGCCTTTTATGGTTGTACATCCTACAAGAAGCCATCCTAATGGAACTTTAGCTAATGGTATATTATATTACTTTAAAGAGAGTAATCAAGATTGTATAGTTAGACTAGTTAGTAGATTAGATATGAATACTTCAGGACTTATAATCATAGGTAAAAATCAATATGCTCATATGGTTTTATCTAATGAAATGAAAACTGATAAATTTCAAAAAAGATATTTAGCTATAGTTCATGGAAATTTAGAAGAAAAAGAAGGAACTATCAATAGACCAATTTATAGACCAGCAGAGGATACTATAAAAAGGGTTGTAGATGAAAGAGGGCAAGAGAGTATAACTCATTATAATGTTATAGAAAGTTATAATGGTGCCGATTTAGTTGAATGTTTATTAGAAACTGGGAGAACACATCAGATAAGAGTGCATCTAAGCAGTTTAGGTCATCCTATATTTGGAGATTCTTTATATGGAACAGAGGATGAAGATTTTATATCAAGACAGGCCTTACATGCTTATGGATTAGATTTTTATAGTCCAAAGACAAAGAAGCCTTTAAGCTTAAGGGCAGATCTTCCAGAGGATATGAAAGAGTTAATAAATAAATTAAAAAACAAGTAGTTTTAAGCTATAGCTTAAAACTACTTGTTTTTTAATTGTAGAAATATGAATTACGTTTTTTTCTATTTCTTATTCTTTTTATAGTTGATATAAGCCTAATCATAAATAGTATTAAGATTATTAAAAATATTAAACCTATAACACCTAAAGCTATGTAAAATCCACTAAAACTCTTTAACTTAAACATAAGTTTTTCAAAACTTGTATAAGTTATATCATTACTATTTAAAAGATTTAAGGTTTTATAAGGAGTATTTCCAATCATAAGTGTTCCAGTAAAAGAATCAGTATCCTTTAATATATCCATACCCCTAGATATAGGTTTATTTGCTTTTACCGAAAAGTCTATGTTTAAATTTTTCTTTATTTCATCTGTAGATAAGTTTTCTATTTCAGAGTTCTTAAATGTTTTATAAATATCTTCAGGAACTACTAAAGATAAGGTGTTCTTATCATCAATGTAATATTCTTTTACAACATCATCTTTAGAATATAATTTAACTAAAGAAAAATTATTAAAACCATAGTCTAAAAGATTTTTTGTATCTTCATAGTATTGATCCTTAGTGTCGTAACCTAATAGAGTAAGGATTAATTTTCTATCTCCTTTTTTTGCTGCACAAGTAAATGTATGTCTTGATTTAGTTGTATATCCTGTTTTGTTACAAAAAATATCTTTATTATAATATGGGCTTGTTGAGTGAATAAGTTGATTATTATTATTTGCCCATATAGGTTCTCCACTTACAACGCTTTTAGGCATTTCATAAGCAGTTTTTTCTGTAATTTCAGCGATTAATGGATTTTTTGAAGCAGCATTCATTATTAGAGCAAGATCATAAGGAGTAGTCATATGATCATCCTCAAAAAGTCCACTAGCATTAACAAAGTGAGTATTTTTAGCACCTAATTCTACTGCACGCTCATTCATAAGTTTTGCAAATTCTCCTTCAGAACCAGAAATATGTTCTGCTAAGGCTACAGCGGCATCATTAGCTGATTGTATTAATAATGCATTAAGCAATTCTTCTACTGTATATTTATCTCCTTCTTGAAGACCAACACGGGTTCCTTCAGCTAAAGGAGGATTCTTTCCTATAGTAACAACATCATTTAGTTTAGCTTTTTCTACTGTAAGTAAAGCTGTCATAGTTTTAGTAGTAGATGCAGGAGCAAGTTTTTCATTAGCATTTTTTTCAGCTAATACCTCTCCAGTAGTTCCATCCATAAGAACCATTCCTTCACCTTTAATTTCTGGTACATTACTTTCAGCAAATACATTAGTACTTAAAATTAAAGAGAAGATAAAAGCCATAGATATTATAAAATTAAGTTTTATTTTTAAATTCTTAAACTTTATACTCATAGAGCCTCCAAAATTTTTAATTTTAATTGCAATAATTATTATAACAATAATAGAGTATATTTTCTATAAATTTGTATTAATTTGGTACTCAAAAGAAGAAAAAATGTCAATAATATTAAAGAAATATGAGAATTTATTGATTTGAAATTTTGTTTTTTAATAATTTTCTAAGAATTTATATAATATGGAGGAGTCATGAAGAAAAAAGAAAAAATTATAGGTAGTTTAATAATTGCTATAATAGCTATTGGGTTTTTATTTATTGGTTACTCAAAGACAAATGATAAAAAAATAAGTGATAGTGATATGGAAAAACTATTTTTAAATTCTGAAGAATCAGAAGAGAATAATGAATTAGAAGATTTTAATGAGAAAGAATCAAGTTTAAAGAAAGAAGAGAGTAATAATAGCAAATTAGAAAAAGATAGTCATATAGAAAGTGAAAAAGAAGAAAAAGAAACTAGCTTAGGTGAAGAAAAAATAGTTGTAGAGATTAAGGGCGAGGTAAAAAAGCCTAATGTCTATGAATTAAAAAATGGAAGTAGAATTTATGAACTTATAGAAGAAGCAGGGGGACCAACTGATGAAGCAGATTTAAGTGATATAAATAGAGCTTTATATTTAAGTGACGGACAATGTATAGTAATTAAAAATATAAATGATGTTGAAAGTGAAGAGGCAAATTTAAATGAAAGTTTAAATACTGAAGTTGCTAATAGTATTCCTGCTAATTTACCTGGTGAAAAAGGTGAGAAAAATGAAAGTTCAGTTATAAATATAAATACTGCCTCTAAAGAAACACTTATGACCTTAAATGGAATAGGAGAAAGTAAAGCACAGGCCATAATAGATTATAGAGATGAAATTGGCGGATTTAAAAGTGTTGATGATATTACAAATGTAAGTGGTATAGGAGAAAAAACATTAGAGAAGATAAAAGATAAAATTTCTATAAAGTAATATGATATAATGAATATTATTATTTAGAAAAGAGGTGGAGTTTTATGATAGAAAAAAGATTAACTGAGCTATCAAAGACTTCTGGCTGAGCAGCCAAAATAGGGCCGGGGGCTCTTTCAGAAATTTTAAGTAAATTACCAAAGATGAATGATAAAAATTTAATTGTTGGAATAGATACATCTGATGATGCGGCAGTATATAAATTAAATGATGAAATGGCAACAATACAAACATTAGATTTCTTTACTCCAATAGTAGACGATCCATATACCTTTGGACAGATAGCTGCAGCAAACTCCTTAAGTGATGTTTATGCCATGGGAGGAAAGCCCATAGTGGCATTAAATATAGTTTGTTTTCCTAATTGTCTAAATATGAATATATTAGGTGAAATATTAAGAGGGGGAGCAGATAAGGTTTTAGAGGCTGGAGCTGTAATAGTAGGAGGACATACAGTTCAAGATGATGAACCTAAATATGGTTTATCTGTTACAGGAATTGTTCATCCAGATAAAGTTCTTAAAAACTATGGATCAGAGACAGGTGATATTTTAATATTAACTAAACCAATTGGTCTTGGGATAATAAATACAGCTATTAAGGCGGGTATAGCTTCCAAGGAAGCTTATGAAAAAGCAGTAAAAGTAATGGCATATTTAAATAAGTATGCAGGTGAAATAATAACTGACTATAATATAACATCATGTACGGATATAACAGGATTTTCACTAATAGGGCATGCGTATGAAATGGCAGAACCATCTAAAAAAACCTTTAGAATCTTTAAAGATGCAATTCCATTTATTAAAGAAGCTAAAGAATATGCTAGTATGGGATTAATACCAGCTGGTTGTTATGAGAATAAAAGATACTTAGAAGGAAAATATCTTCTAAAGAATGTTGAAAGTTGGATGGAAGATATATTATTTGATCCTCAAACATCAGGTGGATTATTAATTAGTTGTAAAGAGAAAGATTACATAGACATACTAACTAGATTAGAAAAGTTAGAGGTAGAAAGTTCTGTTATAGGACGTGTTGAAGATTTCAATGATGCATATATAGTAGTGGAGTAATTTTTAGGAGGATAACATGACAAAAGAACTTCTTAGAGCTTTGCCTAAGATAGATGAAATACTTGGTATTTTTAATGAAGACTTTTTAAATGAAAATGGGAGAGAAACAGTTGTAAATGCTTTAAGGGATATAATCAATGAAAATAGGAAAGCTATTCTAAATGAAGAGGTAGATTATGCCTTAACTAAGGAAGAAGCTAAGAGTAAATGTGAGCATAGATTACTTAAAAAAAGAGAAAGAAATTTAAAAAGGGTTATTAATGGAACAGGTGTTGTTATTCATACTAATTTAGGAAGATCTTTGTTAAGCAAAGAGGCCACTGAAGCAGTTGCTTTAGCCGCTTCAAGCTATAGCAATCTAGAGTATGATTTAGAAAAGGGAGAAAGAGGATCTAGATACTCCCTTATAGAAGGTATCATAAAAGATATTACAGGAGCTGAGGCAGCCTTAGTGGTAAATAATAATGCAGCGGCCATAATGCTTGTATTAAATTCTCTTTGTGAAAATAAAGAGGTAATTGTTTCTAGAGGGGAACTTATAGAAATAGGTGGCTCTTTTAGAATTCCAGAAGTGATGAATTTTTCAAGAGCTAAGCTTGTGGAAGTTGGAACAACTAATAGAACACATTTATATGATTATGAGGATGCCATAACAGAAGAAACTGGAGCCTTTTTAAAAGTTCATAGCTCAAACTTTAAAATAGTAGGTTTTACTAAGAGTGTAAGTGCTAATGAGATATGTAACTTAGCAAAGGAAAAGGATATACCTGTAATAGAGGACATTGGAAGTGGTGTTTTAATTGATTTAAGCAAATATGGATTAGAAAAAGAGCCTACAGTAATAGAAAGTTTAGAATCCGGAGTAGATGTTGTAACATTTTCTGGAGATAAGATGCTTGGTGGAGCTCAGGCTGGGATTATTGTAGGTAAAAAGAAATTCATAGATAAAATAAAAAGGAATCAATTAACTAGAGCTCTAAGAGTTGATAAATTTACTTTAGCTGCTTTAGAAATTACTTTAAAACATTATTTAAATGAAAAAGAGGCAATTGAAAAAATACCAACTCTTCATATGATGACTTTAGATTTAAAGGAAATAAGAGAAAGAGCTAATAGATTTTATAAGAATTTAGAAGGGTTAAATAAGTTCTATAAATTTTCTATAGAAGAAGGTGAATCAACAGTTGGTGGAGGTTCAATGCCAGATAGTAAATTAAGTACTTATTTACTTAGAATAGATTCAGAGAGCATAAATGAAGTTAATTTAGAAAGAGAGCTAAGAGAATATAGAATACCTATAATAACTAGAGTTTATAAAGGGGCAGTTTATATAGATCTTAGAACAATCTTAGAAGATGATTATGAAGTCATATTTAATGCTTTAAAGGAAATAGGTGAAAAATAGATGAAACATGTGATTATAGGAACATCAGGGCATATAGATCATGGTAAAACAACTCTTATAAAGGCTTTAACAGGTAGGGAAACTGATAAGCTTGATGAAGAAAAGAAAAGAGGTATATCAATTAACTTAGGATTTACATTCTTTGATTTGCCTTCAGGAAAAAGGGCAGGGATAATAGATGTTCCAGGGCATGAAAAATTCATCAAAAATATGTTAGCAGGAGCTACATCACTAGATGTAGTTCTTCTAATTATTGCCCTAGATGAAGGAATAATGCCTCAGACAAAGGAACATTTAGAAATATTAGAACTTTTAGAAGTTAAAAAGTGTATAGTTGCTTTAACTAAAAGGGATTTAGTTGATGAAGAATGGGCAGAAATGATAAAAGAAGACATAAAGAATTATTTAAAATCAACTAGTTTTAAAGATGCAACCATGATAGAGGTTTCTTCTAAAACTAAAGAAGGAATTAATGAATTAATAACTGAGATAGATAGTGCAGTAGAAGAAATAGAGCAAAAGGATAAGGAAGGCCATTTTAGATTAGCTGTGGATAGAAGCTTTTCAGTAAGTGGATTTGGAACAGTAGCCACAGGAACTATATTAAGTGGAAGTGTAAAATTAGGTGATTTAGTTCAAATTAATCCAAGTGGAGTAGAAGCTAGAGTTAGAAATATTCAAGTTCATGATGAGAATGTTGAAATAGGGGAAGCTGGTCAAAGATGTGCATTAAACTTATCAGGAGTTACTAAAGAGGAAGTAACTAGAGGAATGGTTGTTTGTACTTCTAATACTATTGAGCCATCTTACATGGTAGATTGTAAGATTAGATACTTAAAGTCTAATGAAAAAAACTTAGTTAATAGACAGAGAGTAAGAATATATCATGGTACATCAGAGATATTTGGAAGAATAGTCCTACTTGATAAAGAAGAGGTAAAGCCTGGTGAAGAGGCATATATACAGTTAAGACTAGAAAGTGAAATATGTGCTCAAAAAGGCGATAACTTAGTTATAAGAAATTATTCCCCTATGATAACCTTAGGGGGAGGTAAAATAATAAATCCCTTAGCAAAAAAAGCTAAAAGATTTAAAGAAGATTATTTAAATGAATTAAAGCTTATGGAAAAAGGAAGCATAGAGGACATAGTTGAAAATATAGTACTATCTTTAAGTGAAACCTTCCCAAACTCACAGGAAGTTATAAAAGGACTAGGAAGAAATATAGAAAATATAGATTTTATATTGGAAAAGCTTTGTGAGGATAAGAAAATTATAGGAATAGATAATGGTAAATCTAAAGTATTTATTCATAATAAATTTTTCACTAAAAAGAGTGAAGAAATTTATGAAATTCTAAGAAGATTCCATGCAGAAAATCCATTAAAAGCAGGGATGAATAAAGAAGAACTTAGAAGTAAGAGTTTTTCAAATAAGATTAAGCAAAAAATATTCCAAAGTTTCTTAGAACTTATGAAGGAAAAAGAGATAATAAAAGAAGGGAGTAATATAATTTCACTAAAGGATTTTAAGATAAAACTAACAAAAGCTCAAAAGGCAATTAGGGAAAAAATATTAAAAGCTTATTTAGAAAGTGGAATAGTTTCTCCAAAGATAAAAGATATCATAGAAGATAAAAAGTTAGAAAAGGAATATATAAAAATATATAATCTTTTAATTGAAGAGGGAACTTTAATTAAACTTCCAGAAGAGGTTGTAATGCACAAAGAGATATTACAAAGTGTTAAAGATAAAATAATAGAATGGTTAAATAAAAATGGTTCTATTACTTTAGGTGAAACTAAGGAGATTTTAGGTGTTTCCAGAAAGTATTTAGTAGCAATTTTAGAGTATTTAGACAATGAAGAAATAACTAAAAGAGTAGAAGACAAGAGAGTTTTAAATTAAATAAAGGATTCTACAAGAGAAGTTTGGTCTTATAAGCTTCTCTTTCTTATATTCATAATTAAAATGTAATAGTTTTGCCATAATAATACATTATAATTAAATAGATTTGATTTACATAAGATAATAAATATAGTATATTTAATTAATGTATTTCAGAATAATATTTAATGCTTTTAGGAGGATATTATGGACGATAACAAATTCACTAAAGAGCAAGAAAATGCTTTGAAAAGTGATGAAACATCAGTAACAAATGAGAAAATGGACTCATATGAAAAAGAGGCTGCGGTATTAGAGAGTATATCATTAGATACCAATACTATGGCTATTGATGAGGAATTTATGAATAAACCAGATAAAGACAAAAAAGATATTAGTGAAAAAGGTGAGAAAAACACTTCTTTCTTTAAAAGAATACTAGAAGGAGTTATAGATCAAACGGTAGTATTACTATTATCTTTAGCAGCCTTCTTTATAGTAGATTTGCTAATGAGACCTTTTGGCTATAAGATATCATTAGAAGGAAGAATTCCTTTTTATTTTGTAATATTTGTTATTATGAACATACTTTACAGAGCTGTAATGGAAGGTAGAAAGTTCAAATTAACATTAGGCGAAAAAGTTTTTAGAAAATAAATAATTTATTAGTAAGGGAGACAACTAATGAGAAAAGGTAACGAAATAGAATTATTAGTAGAGGGAATAGAGTTCCCTGCTAAAGGATTCGGATTTGTAGATGGATTAAAAGTTTATGCTAAAAATACTTTTCCAGGACAAAAAGTCTTTGGTAGAGTAACTAAAAAAAGAAAAGAGTATGCAGAGATTAGAGTTTCTGAAGTAAGAGAAAAAGCTAGTTATGAGGATGATCAAAAGTGTCCACATTTTGGAGTTTGTGGAGGATGTTCTTCTCAAACAATTCCTTATGAGAAACAATTAGAGCTTAAGGTTGAACAAGTTAAAGATTTATTTAAAGATGCTGAAGTTCCAACAGGAGAGTTTTTAGGTATAGAAACTAGCCCAATCCAATGGGAATATAGAAATAAGATGGAATACACTTTTGGAGACGAAGAAAAAGGTGGAGAACTTACCCTTGGAATGCATATGAAGGGAAAATCTTTTGGAATAGTAAATGTTGATAAATGTGTATTAGTTAATGAAGATTTTAGAAACATACTAGATACAACAGTTAAATATTTCAGAGAAAAAGGATTACCTTTCTATAAAATAATGCCTAGAACAGGGTATTTAAGATACCTAGTAGTAAGAAAAAGTGTTAAGACAGAAGAAATTCTTGTTAATTTAGTTACTACAACTCAAATAGATTTTGATTTAACAGAGTTTACTGAGCTTATAAAAGGATTAAACTTAAAAGGAAAATTAAAATCAATAATACATACAGAAAGTGATGCTTTATCAGAGGCTGTTATACCAGAGAAAGTAAATATTCTATATGGTGATGATTTTATAACAGAAAATCTTTTAGGATTAAACTTTAAAATATCTCCATTCTCATTCTTCCAAACAAACTCACTAGGAGCTGAAAAGTTATATAGCATAGTGAGAGATTTTATGGGAGCTGCTGACAATAAGGTAGTGTTTGACCTTTATTGCGGAACGGGAACAATAGGTCAAATAGCAGCAGGAAAAGCTTCTAAGGTTATTGGAATTGAACTTATAGAAGAGGCAGCTAAAGCAGCTAATGAGAATGCTAAATTAAATGGATTAAATAATTGTAACTTTATAGCTGGAGATGTAGCTGAGGTTATAAAAACAGTTAAGGATAAACCAGATATAATAATTTTAGATCCGCCAAGAAGTGGGGTACATCCAAAGGCATTAGACTACGTTATAAAATTTAATGCTCCACAAATAATCTATGTTTCATGTAATCCAAAAACTCTAGTAACTGACTTAAAAGTTTTAGAAGCTAAGGGATATGAAATAGAAAAAACTTTACTTATGGATATGTTCCCTAACACTCCTCATGTAGAGACAGTTGTAAAATTAAATAAGAAATAAATTATTTTATAAGCATAAATAGAATGATTTGATTAATAAATTGCCAACAATTCAACTAGATAAAAGTTGATTGTTGGCATTTTTTTGTTTATAGAAGTATTTTGAGAAATTAATTATAATTAAAAGTTTTAATATAAGAACTATATATTCTTATAAATAGTTAAATACGGAGAAAGCGGCTATTTGTAACATTATCTAAATTATAGAGTAAATTAAAATAAGAGTTAATTTTAAGAGGTGAGGAGCCATAGAATCAGTACAATGTCCAAACTTTTTAAGTGAAGATTCTCCAGATTATTTAGTTGAATATAGAGGAAATTTAAAAGAAGAGTTAGAAAAAATTCCTTATGCATGTGGAGACGCGATTACTGGTACCTTAGGTGTTGTTTCAACACCACCACAGTATTTAAAACAACTAAGAAAAGATGTTCCATCAATTCTTTATATACAAACAAGAGTGCCTTATGTTTTACAGGAGGTATCTCCACAAGAAACTGATAATATATCCACAATTGTGAATAATCCTTATTTAGGACTTGATGGAAGTGGAGTTATAGTTGGAATAGTTGATACTGGAATAGATTATCTTAATAAGGAATTTATGAGAGAAGATGACACATCTAGAATACTTACTATTTGGGACCAAAAGAGTACAAAAAAACCTAATGATTCGGTTTATGTAGGTTCTATATTTACAAATGAAGACATAAACAATGCTATTAAAAGTAAGTATGATGGAGGAAATCCATATGATATTGTTGATAGTAGAGATGAAATAGGACATGGAACTAAACTGGCTAGTATAGTAGGAGCTAGAGGATACAATAGAACCATTAAAGGTATTGCACCTAATTGTGATTTTGCTATTGTAAAACTATTAACCTCACTTAGTTATGAGAAAGCCTTTAGAGAAAATGGAATAGAAGGTATTCCTGTTTATAATGAGGCTGAAATTATAGCGGGAATAGAATATCTTAAAAATTATGCAATTAGTGTTAATAGGCCATTAGTAATTTGTCTAGCAATAGGATGTACTGAAGCAAGTCATGATGGAAGAGGACTTTTTTCTAGATATTTAACTACAATTGGATCAATAAGAGGAGTAGCAGTGGTAGCTGGTGTTGGAAATGAAGGGAGTTCACAAGGCCATGCATCTGGAGTTATAGAGCTTGAAAATAGCGTTGAAAAAGTTGAATTATCAATACCAAGAGAAATAAAAAATTTTAACTTAGCTTTCTGGATCCAAAGACCTAATATAGTATCATTAAATATAAAATCTCCTAGTGGAGAAGAATCTTCATTCATAGATGCTAAAATTTCTCTAGAGAGATCATTTAAATTTATATTAACGGATACCAGTGTTAATATTAACTATTATGTTCCTGATACCTTTACAGGAAATGAACTTATTTTTATAGATTTTAAAGATATTAAACCTGGTATATGGACTTTTGAGTTAAGAGGAGATTATATAACTAATGGAAGATATGATGTATGGTTAGCTCCAAGTTCTTTATTACCTGAAAATACAAAGTTTCTTAAGCCTAATCCATTAAACACACTGATGGTCCCAGCTACTGCTAGATATGTAATAAGTGTAGCTTATTATAATAGTCAAACTCAGTCTTTGTTGGCGGAGTCTGGAAAAGGTTTTAATATTAATGGATGGATAAATCCAGATATAACTACTGCAGGAAAGGATGTTTTGACTATGTTTCCTGGTGATAGAGTTGGAAGAATGTCAGGGAGTTCTCCAGCAACTGCGATAATTGTAGGGGTATGTGCTTTATTATTTCAATGGGGAATTATAAATGGAAATGATAGAACAATGAATTCTAGTAAGCTAAGAAGCTATTTAATATATGGTGCTACTAGAATTCCTGGGCAAATATACCCTAATGAATCTACTGGATATGGATATTTAGATTTATATGAAATATTTAAAAATATAATAGCGGTTCCTTTAGCACCTTATAGAAGTGATCAGGTTAATGAAGATTATACTGAGTACTATTGTGGAAGGATGTTAGTTAGCGTACCTTCTGATTTTTATTATGGAGGGGAATAAAATGGAATTTAAGTCTTCAGCTCCAGAGAATGTATTTAATAATGAAAATTATTTAAATTATTTAGTTCAGTATCAAGGTGATATTATAGGAGAGTTTATTGGTAAAGAAGGAATATATGCAACCTTAATTAATAATAGATATGCCATAATAACTATTGATAAAAACTTACAGGAATATGAAAATGATATATCTATGATTAAGTATAAAAAAGAAAATGGAAGAGATGTAGAGATTGATACAATTACTTATATAAAGAATCCAGAAGGATATGTACTTCAGGAAATAAGCCCTTTAGAGGCAGCAAATATTGAATATGTTCAAATAGAATCATATTTTAATTTAACAGGAAGAGGAGTAATTGTTGGAATTTTAGATACTGGAATAGATTACTTGAATGAAGAGTTTATGGATTCAAATGGAAATACAAGAATCTTAGGAATCTGGGATCAGACAGTTTCAAGTGAGGGTTCAAGTAATGATAATTTACCTTATGGAACTTTTTATTCAGAAGAAGATATAAATAGAGCAATAAGACTGAGTAGAGAAGGAGGAGATCCTTATACAATAGTCCCATCAAGAGATGAAATAGGTCATGGAACATCAATGGCAGGAATAATTGGATCATCAGGAAAAAATCCTAGTTTAAAGGGAGTTGCACCAGATTGTAAGTTATTAGTTGTAAAGCTTGCACAGTCACTTTATTATAAAAAAGAATATGAAATAAACATACCTCTTTATAATATTACTGAGATATTCACAGGAATACAGTATTTATATTCATACTTCTTAAAAGGATCACAAAGTATGATTATATATTTACCTTTAGGAACTAATAGGGGAAGTCATAAAGGAACAAGCATTTTAGAAGAATTTTTAGATTCTATTTTAATAAGTAGAGGAATTGCAGTAGTTACCGGTGCTGGAAATGAAGGCACTGCACTATTACATGGATCAGGAACTATAAAACCTGATGGCCAAGTAACTATTCATGAATTTAATATAGATGAAAATCAAAAAAAGATTATTATTGAAATTTGGGTGCAAATACCTAGTATTGCTTCTATAGAAATAGTTTCACCAACAGGAGGAACAACTGGAATAATTCAACCTTTCTTTGGAAAAGGAGATAGATATGATTTTACAATTGAACGGACTACAGTATTAGTAAGTTATTATGTGCCTGAAGAAATATATGAAGATTCTTTGATATTAGTTATATTAGATAACGTCCAACCAGGAACATGGAGTTTCAAATTTAGGGGATTAAAAGAGATAGAAGGAAGATATGATATTTGGTTACCTCCAAGGGGAGTGAGTAAAGCCACAACTAGGATGATACCTTCTGACCCATATGGAACAGTAACTGTCCCAGGTACTAGTTCATCTGTAATAACTGTAGCTGCATACAATCAATTAAATAATACTCAATTAAATTATTCAGGTAGAGGATTTCAGGATAACTATATTGATATAATAGATGTAGCAGCAGGAGGGGTAAATGCCCTTACTGTTGCTCCAAATAATAAAACAACTCTTGCAAATGGCACAAGTGTTGCAGCTGCTATAGTGGCTGGAATTTGCATTTTACTTTTTCAATGGGGAATAGTTGAAGGAAATTATCCATATATGTTCTCTCAAACTTTAAAAGCTTTTATTGCAAGAGGAACAAGAAAGAGAAAAGGGGATACCTATCCAAATCCAGAGTGGGGATATGGGATAGTTGATATATTTAATATGTTTAATCTTACTAATTAAATTAGTTTTATTATATCAAACTAGGTTTTAAAAGTTCATATTAGATAGGAAAAAATAAAAAATACTCTGATTAAACATATAATTTATTAATAAGTTTAATTAGAGTATTTTATTTATAATTATTTCAAAGTTTCTTCTATACTATCATCAACAGAGGCTACAGCTGTTTCAGCATCAGCCTCAATCACATCAGAATCGTTAGTAGCCCTATTATATTTTTTAGTAAATACTATAAGAAGTAATATACTAGATATTAGATAAAGAGCACCTGCTATATAGTATGCTTGTCCATATCCAGCTTCAGTTTTTAATAAAGAATATCTTGTATAAATACCAGCTACAATTCCTATAAGTGAATTAACAACTAAAATAAGTGAATTATAAGCTGAAACTAAATTTTTAGGAACAAATGTTAATGGTAAAGAACTTTGAATTGGAGCAGAAACATTTGCTACACCAGATCTTAAAAATAGTATTATACCTACTATCATAGCAACATTACTTCCAAACATAGCACCGTTAGCCATTAATAACATAAGTGGTACACAAAGTATAGTAGTTGCGGCTATGGTTACTATTGATCCAAACTTCTTTTCTAGGTAAGGGGTACAAAAATAACCGATTACCATAGATACTGTTTGGAATGTTATGATAGATGAAACAGTACCTCTGCTTATATGTAAGAAATTATTTAAATAAATTGGAAAGAATGGTGTTACTAATAAAGCACCAAATCTTACTATTCCAAATATAAGAATCCATAAGATAATATATTTGTTAGCGAATAATTTAAAATCAAAGGCTTTTTCTCCTTTTCTAGCTTGAATTTCTTCAGGAGTTTCTCTATAATCTTCACTTTTTTCTTTTAAGAATAATAGAAAGATTGAAGCTATTACTGTTAAGGCTATTGCGATCCAAAGTACAAATTTATATGAATTTGAATATGCCATTAATTGAACAGAACTTAAGGCATCTTGATTTTCTGATAAAACAGAAGCATTATCATAAGAGACACCTAAAGATTTAGCAAATTTCCAAACAACAATTTTACCATTGAAAAATGTTAAAATTGATTGGCTAATAAGGTTACAGTACATAACTCTAGAGAACATTTTAGTTCTTTCTTTTCTAGGAGTATATGATGTAAACATTACAGGATAAATACAGTCAAACATTCCTAAACCAACATTGACAACTATATATGCCAAAGTTATTATTAACCCATTTTTGCTATAAATACAAACTAATAAACCAACAACTGAAAAAATAGGTGCAAGTAATATTAATTTCTTGAATCCTACTTTATGAGTTAATAGTAAAAGCATTGCTATTATGAAGGTTCCAATTGATGCATAGGTAGGAAGTGCTTTAACTACATTAGGAACAGTTATGTTTAAATAAGATAAATAAGAATCATTAGTTATTCCTGTGACAGCCCCCATGAAAATATAACATAATATAAACATTGCACAATTATATTTCCATCTTTTGTTCCAATTTTCATCTTTGCTTGTAATTAGATTAACTAAACCAGCTTCCATTTAAATTCCCCCAATTTTATAAATTTGTTTAAATTTTCAATTTTATAATAACTCTTTATATATAAAAAAATCAAAACAATAAAAAATATATTAATAAAAAAATATATATAATAATAATTAAAATAATAATTACTAAAGTAAAAATATAACATAAATAGAAAATTAATAGGTTTTTAAAATAAAATTAACATTTATTTGAGATTAATGCAAAAAAATGTTTTTAAAAGATAAAATTTGGTGTAATATATAAAGAAAGTAATATAGATGTAAACATAGGAGGGGCGCTATGATAAAGAGTATTGATAATATAGAGTTAAAGAAAGAATTAGCATATAATTTAATGAGCGATTTTGAGAATGAAGTTTACAATAAAAATATTATTGAGAGAATTATAAAGAAAATAGAGAAAATTCCTTTCTATGCATATATAGAAAAAGGAAAAGAAATAGGATTTCTTTCAATGAAATCTTTAACTGAAGAATCAGCGGATATCTATTTTATAAAAATATTAGATGAATATAAAGATAAGGGGCTTGAGGAAGAACTTATAAATAATGTAGCAACATTTTATAAAGAAAAAGGTTATAAACTTTTAAGAGTTAAGATATTATTAGATGGTAAACATGATAAATTAATAAATTTTTATAGATCAGTTGGCTTTTTTAAACTAGAAGAAACGGTAGAATCAGGAGACATAGAAAATAAAGTTTTGATTATGATCAGACCATTAATATAGAAGTTATTAATAAGCGTAGATTAGTAATAGTGCTAATTTACGCTTATTTTTTTGTTTATTAACATATAATTTCTAATAAGTTAAAAAACTTGACATATTTCCAAAGTGTAATATAATATTAATGAAAATCATTATCAATTAGGTAAAATTAAATTAGGGGGGAACAAATTAATTTTATAAAAATTTTAAGGGGGATAAACATGTCAAATAAAAATAAAATAATTATAGGATTAGCCTCATTTTTGGTTTTAATTGCTGTAGGTTTTGCTGCTAAATCAAAAATGAATGTGAAAAATAATAGTGTTATGGAGGAAGCTGTTGTTTCTAGTGCCTCTGAGAATAGTGAAGAAGCTAATGAAAAAGATAAAGATATGACTAAAGAAGAAAATTCTAATGATGATACAACTAGCAGTGCATCTAAAAGTGATGAAGATGTAAACGGTGATATTAAAAATAATACAGATAGTAATAAAAAAGATGCCTTAAGTAGTGCATCAAGTAAGAATAATAGTAAATCAAAAATTTCAAGTCAAATAAATTCTAAAGGTATAACTTCAAGTAAAGATAAATCAAATGCAATAAGTAGTGCTTCAATAAAAACTAATACTTCTAAAAATGGATTTGAAGCTATAAGTCAAAGTCAACCTAGTTCTAGCAAAGTAAATAAAAATAATTCAAGTAAAGATGTAATAAGCAGTGCTTCTGTAAAGTCTAATAATTCTAGCAAAACAGATGGAGCTATAAATAAAGATCAGCTTATTTCTAAAAATTCAGATGAAAATAATGTGAAAAAAGATACAGTAAGTAGTGCTTCAGAAAATAATCATGGAACAAATTCAAAAGAAAATAACATAAATAATCAAGTGGTAAGTAAAGTAGAAAATAATAGTGGTAAGGATGCTATTAGTAGTGCCTCTAAAGAAGAAAAACATAATAGTATAAACGATTTAATTAGTAACAATAGTACAAAATCAGGTTCTTTTATAGAAAAAGCTATAAATGAAAAATATACAAAATTAGTTGATTTAGGTTGGGTTAAATATATAGTAGTTACTTTTAATCAAGGAACTATAAATGATTATGATTTATATGTTTTAGATAATGGAAATTACAAACTTATAAATCCAAGTAATGTTGATGACAGTGGAAAAATTGTTAAATGGGAAATAGATAAATTAGGCTACAACACAATAAAGGTTAAAAGTAAGAAAACTGGAGAAGAAGGAACTTATAAGTTTGTAAAGTAAGGGGTGAAGGTAATGAATAAGAAAAAACTAAGTATATTAACAGCTATTATAGCAATATCAGCATGCTCAATTTCAAAAACAGCTAGTGCGGCACCAAGTAAAATACTAACTTTTACTAATATGCCTGTTTGGGATTATCATCAAAGAAATTATGATAAGCATGGAAATCTTAGAATTAGCACTGCAAAAACCACATTTAATTTAAATAATGAGGAAGAAAAAGCTAGTTACATTCCTATGTTTAGGGTGGATGAAGCTGAGGTGAATTCACCAATAAATATTCAATGTGAATTAAAAACTGATGAACAAAAAGATTGGTTTGAAAAAATAAATAAAGTAACTCTTGAGGATGCAACAAAGAATCCAAGTTTAGAGCGAAACTTAGAATTTGAAAAGAGCGGAAATAAAATTATTATTAAGGGAAATCAAAAGGCTTTAGATAATAATAAATTACATAGTATAAAGATATATTCAGAAGGAAAAGATTGGGCTGCAATTTCTGTTAATATAGTACAAGCTGAGCCTATTAAGGTTTTAGTATCTTATCCTATGAATCCTAGAACTGGGGAAGATGTAAGATTTAAGCTTGATAACTTTAATTATGCTATTTTAAATCCAGTTAATAGAGTATTTTTAACACATAACAATGTTAGAAAAGAGCTAGTTAAGTTTAAGGATTATCATGTTATTTCAGATTATCTTACAGTTTATGCTAAAAATGTAGATACTGAAGAAGGAAATCTTTTAGAGCCAGGTAAGTACACTTTAGAAATATATGCTGATGGCTTTAAAAAAGCAGAGAAGGATTTTAAAGTAATTAAAAATGAAGTTATGGCATCAGAGAAGAATAATTATAAGGATAATATTAAAATAAAACCTGTAACTTCAAAGATAACACATAAAGAAATTAAGCCTTCATCTGTAGATACCCTAAGTAGTGCAAGTGTTGGCTCAAGTAAGGGAGCAGATAATTCTGGCTCTGAGGAAACATCAGGTGCAAGTATTATAATGCAAACAAATTTAATTTATAACCATGATTTACTTGCAAATGCTTTAATATTAAATGAATTAGGTCTTGGAACAGAGGAATCAGAGGGAATAGCTAAAAGATTTGAGTTAAATACTATTTCTTGGGATGCAGTAATGAATGAAGATGGAACTCACATAAATGATTTTAGAGATTATCTAAATGCCGTGAAGGATGCAGCTTTAAAAGGTGATTATCTAACTTATGATGAATACATAAAGAATGAAAATAGTAAGGAATATAAGAATAGACCATATAACGTAAAAGAAGTTTTAGAGGATAATCTTTTGGGTGATGCTCAAAACTTTAGAACTGTGCTTGGTTTAGAAACTCCAAGCTTAGAGATTAAGAGTGCAGTTATGGATAAAGATTTAATTCTTGAAAGTAGTGATGAAAGTTATTTAAAAAATATAAAATCCATAACAATAAATGGGGGCATAAAAGAATTAGATAAGAGTTTATACTCTATAAAGGACAATCAATTAATAATAAATAGTAAAGTTGTAAAAGGGGATAAAATAAAGATTTCAATTTCAGCTACTGGTTATAAGGACAAGGTTATTGAGACAAAACTTGAAAAAATCTTAGATGATATAAACCTAAAATTAGAAAAAGAATATAAAACAGGGGAAGATGTAGTAGTTACAGGTTTAAGTGAAGACTTTATTAAAAATATCAATAGTATAAAGTTAGATGGACAACTCCTACTAACTAAAGAACAAGGGGGAAGTTCTGACAATACATACTATGAAATTTCAGAGAATAAATTAACACTTAAATCAGGCTTATTTAAAGAAGATAAAAATTATAAGTTAGAAATAGACTCAAAATATTATGGCAAAAAGGAATTGGAATTTAACATTGCAAAAGGTGATGAAAAAAGTAATGAAAAAACTGAGATTATAGAAGAGAAAAAAGAATTACCTAAAATAAGTGTAAAAATTGATAGCAAATCAACATTTATGAAGAAATATGATATTAAATTCTTAAATTCAGGAGAATGGATAAATAATATAACAGGTGTTTCTGTAAATGGAGTTGAATATAAATCAGGTCTTGTATGGGGAGATTCAAAAGACCGTTATGCTGTATATAAAAGTGATAATAATATAGGAATAGGATATGAAGGCTTTAAACAAAATGAAGATAATATAATAAAAGTTAAAGCTAAGGGTTATAATGATTTTACTTTTATAATATCTAAGGATGGACAAATAGTATTAGATAAAGAAGAAAAAGAAAGTGCTAATATTAAAGAAAAATCAGAAGTAGAAAAAGAGATAGATTTTACTAATAATATAAGCATAAGCAAAGAATCAATACTTATAAAGAAATATAATATTAAATTCTTAAATTCAGAAGAATGGTTAAATAATATAACAGATATTTCAGTAAATGGAGTTTCATATAAATCAGGGCTTTCATGGTGGGAATCAAAAGAACGTTATGCTATATATGAATCTGATAAAACTTTAGCCATAGGATATGAAAGCTTCAATAATGAAGGTGAGAACCTTATTAAGATTAAATCAAAGGGATATAAGGAATATGCATTTATTATTAAGGATGGAAAAATAACTTTAGTTCAGGATGAAAAGAAAGTTGAAAGTGAAGATACAAATAAAGAAGCAATTAAAAATGAGGAAAATAAAAAGGGAGAGAGTAAAGAAGAAATAAAAGAAAAAGAAGAATCTCAAAAGGGAGAAAACAAAGAATCCTCAATAAACAAAGATGAAAATAAAGAAGATGTTAAAGGAAAAGAGAATGGAAAAGTAGAAAATAAGGACGGAAATAAAGAAGAAGCCAAGAAAGTAGAAGAAAAAGTGGAAGTTAAAGAAGAGGATTCTAAGAAAGAAGCAGAGAAGCAAGAAGCAGAAAAAGAAAATAAAGAAGTTGAAGAAAATAAACAGTCTGCTGAGAAAGATTTCTCTGGTAATATTCCAACAATAACTAAAAGCTTTTTTGGTGATAAATACGATCTTAAGTTTTTAGGGGCAGATGAGTGGCTTAAAAATGTAGAGAGTGTTTATGTAAATGATGTTGAATATGAGAAAAAACCTTTAATTTGGGGAGATAGTGCAGGGCGTTACAATATATTAGAGAGCGATAGTACTATAGCCATAGGAATTGGCAATTTCAATAAAGATGAAAACATCATAAAAATCAAATCAAAAGGATATAAAGAATGTACATTTATAATAAAATATGGAAAGATAAGCTTAGTTAAATAGAAATATTTTTGGAAGTTTAATGAAAAATAGTTATAGTTGTGAAGAAAAATAAACTTATTTAAAGATAAGTTTACTTAATTAGATTTAAAAGATGATTTTGCTTAATCAAAGTCATCTTTTAATCTAAATGTGTATTTAAATTTTAAGAGATATTTATTGGAGTCAAAATATATGTTGAAAAAGAGAGCAATTATTATTTTATTAGTTTCTATACTTTCTATGGGATTAATATCTTGTGATAATTCAAAAAAAGTGGAAAACAATAATAAAGAAGTTAATTCCTATGAAAAAACAGAAAAGATTTTAGGTACTGTAGTTAGTGGAGTAGCATATGGAGATAATGCTAAGGAAGCCTTAGAAAAAGCTTTTAATAGAGCAAAGGACATTGAGAATATGATGTCAGTAAATATAGAGAATAGTGAGCTTAGCAAGGTAAATTCTGAAGCTTTTCATAAAAATGTTAAGTTATCAGATGATTTATATTATGTCATAGAAAAATCTATATATTATGCTAATTTAACTGATGGAGCTTTAGATCCAACTATAGGACATGTAATTGATTCTTGGGGAATAGGAACAGAACATGCTAATATACCTGAAAAAACTTTAATTGATAAGTATAAAGATTTAAAAAATTATAAGAATATAGAATTAAATTCTCAAACTAAGGAAATAAGATTTTTAAATGAAAATATAAAATTAGATTTAGGAGCCATTGGAAAAGGATATGCTGGAGATGAAATGAGAAAAGTTTTAAGGGAAGAAGGAATAAATTCAGCATTACTTAATTTAGGGGGAAATGTGGTTGCCTTAGGAAACAAGATAAATAATGAAAATTGGAGCATAGGTATAAGAAATCCTAAGGAAGAGAATGAGATTTCAGCTTCTGTAAAAATTAATGATGAAGTTGTGGTGACATCAGGAAATTATGAAAGATATTTTATAAAAGATGGAGTTAGATATCATCATATATTAGATCCTAGCACTGCTTATCCAGCTGAAAAGGGACTTATAAGTTCAACAATAATCACTAAAAATGGAATAGATGCAGATGCCTTATCAACAGCTACTTATATTTTAGGGGCAGAAAAAGCTAAGAAACTTATTGAAGGATTAGATGGGGTAGAGGCATTATTTATAAAAGATAATATGGACTTCATAGAAACAAGCAACTTGGATAACAAAGGATTTAGGGGGATGTAAATGAATAAAAAAGTTCAAGTGGTAATAATTTTTACGATTTTATTGTTATCTACTTTGTTATGTTTTTTTATACATAATAAAAAGGTTAAAAATCCAGTAGCTAAGATATATAAAGATGGACAACTTATAAAATCTATTGATTTAAGTGAAGTAGAGAAGAGTTATGAAATTAAAATAGGGGATGAAGAGCATTATAATATTCTTCAAGTTAGTAAAACAGGAGTAAAGGTAATTGAGGCTACTTGTCATGATAAAGTTTGTATGGAAACCGGAGAAATACATGATTCTCTTTTACCAATAGCTTGTCTTCCGAATAATTTAATAATAAAAATTGAAGGAGGAGAAGAAAATGAAGTGGATACAAAAACTTATTAAAGGAAAGATGGATATTTATGAATAATATTAATAAAATAGTTAGATTATCAATATTAACCACCATTGCTTTAACTATATTTATGATAGAGCTTCACATTCCTCCTTTGGTACCAATACCTGGGGTTAAGCTTGGATTGGCTAACATAATAACCTTGATAGTATTATATTTATATGGAATTAGAGAAGCTTCAACAGTTCTTATTATAAGAATACTTTTAGGAAGTATGTTTTCTGGACAAGTAGTAAGTTTATTATATAGTTTATCTGGTGGCTTAATGTGCTTATTAGTTATGATCCTTTTAATGAAAATAGTTGGGAAAGAGGGAATATGGTTTGTTAGTGTAGGTGGAGCAATAGCTCATAATATAGGACAAATTATTATAGCTATGATTCTTTTTCAAACAACAAGTGTATTATATTATTTACCAGTTTTAATTTTAAGTGGAGTAATAACAGGAGTATTTACAGGAATGTTAAGCAAATATATGATAACTAATAAAGTTATAAATAGATTAATATCAAATAGTTTGTAGTTTTCTTAGTACATATTTTTAGTAAAGGAGCTGTATCAAAATATATAAAGCTTACAAACATATTCCGAGAATTACTAGATTTCGTTAAGAATTTATAATTATTACTCCGAAGACATTACTAAAACTTCGAAACTTAAGTGAAAGTCCAAATTTTCAATTTGGATTTTTGAACTTATGCAATCGAACTTTGTGAGATTGTATTCCTAAGATACTAAACAGTCTCAGTTTTTTAACGTAATATCTTCTCCATAATAATTTAAATTCTAAAACTCATCCAGATATTCTCTTCATATTGTTTGTAAGCTTTATTAAAAGTTATTTGGATACACGCTAAATATAAAGTAAGATAGTAGATAATTTTCTGTAAAAGAAAAGATTATCTAATCTCTTTAAAGCTAGTTATTTTATTTTGAGAATATTGCAGTACACCATTCATTTGTTTGGAATTTTTTATTTAATTTAAAGCCTTTATTCTCAACTTTTTCTTTAACCCAATCAAAGCTCCACTCAACTAAGCCTGAAACTAGAAGTTTTCCAGTCTTTTCTATGTGTTCTTCAATAAAATCCATAAACATTGCAGTTTCTTCTCCTCCAATATTTATAAATATCCAATCAAATTTTTCATCTAATTTATAATCTTCATGAAGAACATTTCCAACTACTACTTCTATATTTTCTAGTTCATTTAAAGAAGCATTTAAAAGAACTTCATCTTCTACATCTCTTATATCTACTGCTACTATTTTTGAAGCACCTTTTACTCCAGCAGCTATAGAAAGTATTCCAGAACCTGTTCCTAAATCAAGAAGAGATTTTCCTTCAAAATCTTCTTCAACTATGAATTTTAATATATCTTGAGTAGTTTCATGTAATCCAGTTCCAAAGGCACCTTGAGGAGTAAAGAAAATTTCTTTTTTATTTTCAAAGTTATCAGTTGGAGCACATAAAACCCATTGATCATTTAAATGAATTGGATCAATATAAAATTCTTCAAATTCATTTTTTACTTCATCTATTGAAGAAGGACTTTCTTTAAGTAATGAAGAAACTTGAGATTTAAATTTTTCAAAGTCTTCTAGATTACCATCAAAGGCTACTTTTAAATCAACAATAACATTTTCCTTTTCTTTATAGCCATATCCAAACATATCTGTTGTTATGTCTAGTGGAGACTCATAATAAACATTAAATATATCATTGATTTGAAGTAATTCTATTTGTTCATCAACAAGTTCCTTTGGCATTTTATAAGTAATTATAAACATATATATGTATCTCCTTATATTAAGTTTTAATTATGTATAAGAAGATTATAGCATATTAAAATTAGTGAGGAGTTTTATTTAAGATAAGCTTTCAATAAAATAAATATTTACTTTTATAAAGGGACTAATATTAAAATATATTTTGAAGAAAATAAGAAAAGGGAGAGAAAAATTTTAACCGTTTGAGATATTTATAGAAAAAGATTACAATGAAAATATATAGGTTAAATCATTATAGAATTTTAACTTGGAGGAATTTTAATGAAAAAAAATGCGGCTCAAAGGGAGTATAAAAAATTATCAGGTCAAATAAATCAAATAGAAAACATAGTAAGACATTCAAAAGCAGGAGCACTTTTTGAACATGAATCAACCTTAAGAAAAAAAATATTGCAATTAAAAGAGATGAAAGATCAAGGGTTAAAAGGATATGAATCTCTTTATGATAGATATGAAGAATTATTAGAAGAGGTAGGAAAGAGAATTCTAGAAAATTATAATAAGAAAAATGATACTAATTTTGATTTTTATGAAGTCTTAAGAAACAATTACAATGTATTTCTTAATTCAGGAATTATGACTCTTCTTGTAAAACATCATATTCCAGAGTTAATATCTAAGGAGTTTGATGAGAAGTTTCCAGCAAATCCAAAGGATGAATATCTTCATACAAGAAGACTTAAAAGAAAGTTCTATCTGCATTTAGGAGAAACAAACACTGGAAAAACCTATACTGCTATGCAGAGACTTAAAGAGGTTAGAAAAGGTGTATATTTATCTCCTCTTAGAATTTTAGCCTTAGAAAACTTTGAAAGATTAAATAATGAGGGTGTTAAATGTAATCTTCTTACTGGAGAAGAAGAAATATTATTTGAAGATGCAACACATGTATCCTGTACCATAGAAAAAGCTAATATACATGAAAGATATGATGTGGCAGTTATAGATGAAATTCAAATGATAGATGATTCACAAAGAGGGTATGCTTGGACTAGAGCTTTACTTGGTTTATATTGTACTGAAATACATATATGTGGAGCCTTTAATGCTAAGAATATATTAAAAGAAATTATAGAAGATTGTGGAGATGACTATGAGATTATAGAATATCATAGAGATATTCCACTTATTGTAGAAGATGAAAGTTTTCATCCTAAAAATGTTCAAGAAGGAGATGCCTTAGTTTTATTTTCAAAGAAAAAAGTTCTTCAAATGGCTGAGCAATATTCACAGATGGGAATTAAATGCTCCATAATCTATGGAGATTTACCACCAGAGGTTAGAAAAAAGCAGTATGAAGAATTTATAACTGGAAAAAATAAAATTTTAATAACAACTGATGCCATTGGAATGGGAGTTAATCTTCCTATAAAGAGAATTATTTTCTTATCAATAAGCAAATTTGATGGAGAACAAATGAGAGAGTTAACTTCTCAGGAGGTTAAACAAATTGCAGGAAGAGCAGGAAGAAAAGGCATATATGATACTGGATATGTAGCTACCTATAGAGATAATAAGGAATTTATCGAAGAGAGATTAGAGGAAGAGGATATTAGTATAAAAAGAGCAGTTTTAGGACCTTCAGATGCAATATTAGAAATTGATAATCTTCCTTTAAATGAAAAATTAGCTTTATGGAGTACAAAGAAATGTGAAGTTCCATACTACAGAAAAATGGATATAAGTGAATATTTAATAATATTAGAAAGATTAAAATCATATAAACTTCTTGAAGAAATTCAATGGGAGCTTTTAAAAATTCCTTTTGATATATCTAAAGATGACTTAATGAATCAATTTTTAAATTTTGTTGATCAGCTATTTATAAATGATCAAGAAGAACTATTTAAACCTCAATGTTACTCAGGAACTTTATATGACTTAGAAACTTATTATCAAATGGTAAATATGTATTATTCTTTTAGCAAGAGATTTAATTTAAACTTTGACTTAGAGTGGATTGAAAATGAAAGACTTACTGTAAGTGAAGAAATAAACAATATTCTTATGAGAATTTAATAGGTGATTTTATGAGAGTTTTAAATTTAAAAATAACTTTAAGAGCATCTTGGGTACATTCTTTAAAAGAAAAAAGAATGGTGGTTAAGAGTATAGTTCAAAGATTAAAAAATAAATTTAATATTTCTGTAGGAGAAGTTCATGAGCAAGATATTCATCAGATTATAGTTATAGGAATTTCAGCAGTTTGTGGAGATCAAAAGCAAGTTGATTCAACCTTAGAGAATTTAATAGATTTTGTAGAAGAAAATACAGATGCAGAAATTATAAACATAGAAAGTGATAATTATATATTTAAATAAAGTTAAGAAAATAAATTTCAAACTTATAATATATGCTGAAAATGGAAAAGTATATTCCAAAACTATATAAGTATAAGGCTTTTAGGTGAGGGGAAACTAAAATAAAATAAACAAGAGTAGGAGGCGATTAGTATGAATCCATACGAAGCACCAGAAAATAACTATATTTTAGTTATGCCTGACGGAAGTGTAGTAGGCTTTGAAGAAAGTGATATGGCACAGGCATACATAAACAGATATTATCAAGAAAAAATCACTTCTTATTGTGATAAAGTAGATTATTCAGAATATGATATGACAGAGTGGAAATCAACAGAGAATATATGTACAGCTTTAGGAGCATATGAAGGTTTATGTATTTTATATAAGCTAGAAGACCTTATATCTAGTATTCAGCAATCATCAATATTTGAAGATGAAAAAAATGAATTAATAGCAAAATTAAGATGTAGAAATATAGATATAAATATAAATGATTATCAAATTGATGATATATTATCTAATATTGATGGAGTAATATATCAATAAAAGGATTAAAATTAAATTTAATAAAAGAGGCTTGTATCAAAAGCTAATAAAAAACTTACAAATAATATAAAGATAATGCTTTGTAAGTTTTTAAAATTTATTTGATACACGCCTTTTTTTTATTTTGGTAAAGAGTTGATAACAATTAAATTTGAAAAATATAGTAAAATTAATTTAACTATGTGGGTAGAGGAGAAAGATATGGAAGAAAAGATTTTAATAATTGAGGATGAACCAGATATACAAAATATTTTAAGATACTCCTTTATGAAAGAGGGATTTAAAGTTAGATGTGTTGATAAAGGAAGACAAGGTATAGATATCTTTAAAGAATTTAATCCTAGTTTAGTGATTTTAGATTTGATGTTACCTGATATTAGTGGATTTGATGTTTGTAGAGAGTTAAATAAATTAAATGCAAATATTATAATGCTTACAGCTAGAGATGATATTGTGGACAAGGTTCTAGGACTAGAGTTAGGAGCAGATGATTATATAACTAAACCCTTTGATATAAGAGAATGTGTAGCAAGAGTAAAGGTTGCATTAAGAAGAAAAGAGAAATTTTTAAAGGAAAGCAATAAAAGTACAGTTAAAGATGAATTCATAATTGGCCCTATTAAAATAAAAAGGCAGTCAAGAAAGGTTTATTTAAATGAAGAAGAGATAAGATTGAAGCCAAAAGAAATAGAACTATTACTATATTTTTTAGATAATCCTAATATAGCATTATCTAGAGATCAGATATTAGATGGGGTATGGGGAGATGAGTATTTTGGAGATTTTAGAACTGTTGATGTTCATGTAAGAAGACTAAGACAAAAGCTTAATAATGAAGAAATAATAGAAACTATTTTTGGATTAGGATATATGTTTAAAGGTGAAAAACATGAAAGTTAAACATAAATTCTCAGGAGGATTTTTAATAATATTTCTAATTGCCTTTATAATTTTAAACTGTTTTTTAGGTAAAGCTTTTATTAATTATCATGAAAATAAAATTAAAAATGAAATGGATTCTTTATATAAAAGTAGCTACAGTATTTTAAGGTTATATTTTCAAGTAAACAATTTGGAAGGAAACAAGGGAAATTTTAATAGATATATTCCTAAAATATCAAATGATATTAGTGAACAAGGAAAGTGCCAAATTGATGTTTTTAATGAAGCTTTAGAAAAGGAATATAGTTATTATTTAGATGATTTTTCCTTTGATTACGAAAAGGATGGGGGCTATGATGTTTTAAAAGAAGCAAATAAGAATAAGGCTGCATTAAACATTTATAGAGATGAAAATGCTGTTAAAGCATACTTAGCTTTTCCAGTTTATGTTGATGAGAGTTTTTTAGGAAATATACTTTTAAGCAAGGATTATTCAAAGGAATATTTAGAGTTAAGAGATTTAATGAGCAATATAAAATTCATTGTTTCAATAACATTTTTACTTATATTAATTTTCACATATTTTCTTTTTGAGAGAATAATAAATCCTTTAAATTATATAAAAAATTCTTTTAAAAGAATTGGTGATGGTGACTTTAAAATAAACTTAAAAGTTAATTCAAAGGATGAAATAGGAGATTTAGCCTGTGGAGTAAATAAAATGGCAAATAAAATTGAGGAACAAATTGAAAAAATAAATGAAGAAAAGGAAAAGGTTTTAACATTAGAAAAAACTAGAACAGAGTTTTTTAACAATATTACTCACGAGTTAAAAACTCCATTAACTAATATTTCAGGATATGCTCAAATTATGAGTGAAGAAGATTTTAATGATAATGATTTTAGAAAATTTGCTTTAGATAGAATAAACAAGGAAAGCAAAAGAATGCATGAACTTATAGTAAGTTTGATTGAAATTTCAAAAAACAAAAGTGATATAGAAAGTGGAGAAATAGAAAATGTAAACCTAAAAACATTAATAGAGGATTTATGTGAAGATTTTAAAGTTAAGGGAGATAAACAAGGGATATGTATTTCTAATAATTTAGAAGATATTGAGTTTATGTGTAGAGAAGACGAAATAAGGAGAGTTATTATAAATCTTTTAGATAATGCCATAAAGTATTCAATAAAGGGTAGTGAAATAAATATTAGTCTATTTAAAGATAAGGAAGAAAAACATATAGAGATAGAGAATTTTAGTGATGAGATTAGTAGTGAGGGGGTAGAAAAAATATTTGAGCCATTTTATAGAGAGAATACTAAAAAATCTAGAGAGTTAGGGGGAAATGGTTTAGGACTTTATATATGCTCAGAGCTAGTAAAAAAATATGGAGGAGATATTTCCTTTAGCTATTCTAACGGGAAGGTAAAGGTTAGTATTATTTTTAAATAATTTATATATTTAATTTTGGAAATATTTTGGCAATAAGATTTAATTTTTTAGAAAAAACTCCTGTGTAAAATAAAAGCAAATAGTAATTTTATAGAAGATTTTGAAAGGAGTATTTATGAAAAGGGGTAAAATTTTAATTTGGGTTTTAGCTGGGGTTATTACTATAGGACTTTTAATAAGTTCCTTTATAAGTTATAAAGATACTAATAAGTATGGAGGAGATTTATATATACTATCTAATAATGCTGCTGAGGATTCTGAAAATAATAAAATAAAGGTTATTAAAGAGCATGATTTTAAATTAGAAGAAGGACTATATGACTATGAAAGCTTATTAGTTAGGGATGAAAAACTTTATTTAGAAAGCAGAAATAGGGATGGAAAGCTTTTAAAAACAGAGGAAATTATTTTTGAAGGAAATAATTCTAAGCGGGTTGAAGTTGAAAAGCTAAAAGAAGCTCCAAATCTTAGAGATATTGAATTTATACTAGATAACTGTGAGTTTGAAGATTTAGGAAATAGTAAGTGGAAGGTTTTTAGTAAAGATTATGGAAAAGAGGAGATAGTTAATATAGAGAAGTTTAATAAAAATAATTTTGCAGAAGAGACCTTAAAAGAATCAGAAGAATATTATGTTTTAGAAGATTATTTGATTTTTTTTATAAATAGAAGATTTGATTTGGGGGAAGGAATTTGGGATAAAGATGGAGATTATAAAGAAATAAGATGGTATGACTTTAACAATGAACTTTGGGATAGTATTGAAGTACCTAAAGAAGTTTATTTAGATGGAACTTTAATAGGTGTAGTAGATAATAAAGTTTTTATCTTAGGAAATAGTATGAAGGGTGAACAATTTTCAAGTAAAATATATTCTTTAGATTTAAAAGAAAAAGTTTTAAAAGATGAAGTTGATTTATTAGAAGATGGAGGGGAAGCTTACTACGACTTAGCTTTTTTAAATGATGAAAAAATTTTATTTCATTGTGGAAGTAGTGAGGGAGAAAAAGTTAAAATGATAGATTTAAGAAATAAAGTCACCACAGAATTATATAAATCTAATCTAGACGTAGAAAGATTCTTTTTATCTCAGAAAGTAGCTCCTTCAGGAGATAAGATTTTTTATCTTTCTCAAAATGGAGGGAACATGGAGGTTAAGGCTTTAAAGATAGGGAATAACAAAACCATAGCTGAAGGAAAAGTTTATGATTATGAATATAATAAAGCTGATCTTATAAAGGAGTATGGAGAGGATTATATTGATCCAACACCACAGATTTTATGGAGTAATGATGGGAAATATTTAATTATAGGAGAAAAAGAAAAGGGAAGTATAAAAATATCAAATATAAAAGTTTTAGAATTAAGCCAGTAAAATTTGTGAGGGGATTTTATGAAAAAAAGAAAGGTTTTAGGTGGAGTTTTATTTAGTTTAGTACTAATAACATTAATTACTCTAATTATGTTTTTTAGAGAAAATACTATTAGTAAATTTGTAAATTCTGAAACCATAAAAGAATTTACTAGTGAATGTAAGACTAAAAATGAATTGAATTTTAAAGCAGAAGATGAGGAATATTTTCCTTGTGAATTAGTTATTAATGATGAAAAATTATACCTACAAAAAAGAAATGATGATGATAAAGTTGTGGATAAGTATGAAATAGTATTTGAAAAGGATGAAGTTAAAAAAATAAAGTGTAATAATTTAAAAGATGAAAGTATAAGAGATGAAAGTACAAAAGAGGATATAGATGAAAGGGAATATGTTAATGGCTATAAATATGAGGATTTAGGAAATGGAAAAGGGCAGTTTTTTGATTTAGCATATAATAAAGAGTTTAAAGTTGATTTAGACAAATTTAATAAGGATGATATGGCTAAAAAAACTTATGGAGAATATAGTTATAGCAAGATAGTTAAAGATAAAATTTTCTTTTTTATTAGGAGAGATCCAGGAAAAATAAAGTGGTTTTCAGAGGAGCATAGTAGATATAAGGAACTAAGATGGTATGATTTTAATGAAGAAATTTGGGAGAGTGTGAATCTTTCAAAAAATCAACATGTTCAAAGTATTATAGGAATTGTAGATAATAAGATTTATTTAACTGGAACTGAAGAGTGGGGCAGTCAGTATCCAAGTAAAATCTATAGTGTAGATTTAAAGAAAAAGAAAGTAAAAGAAGAAATAAAATTAAAAGATTTATGTATATAAATTAATAAAAAGGACAATATAATAATGTAACGTGGAGGAGATAACTTAAAAATTTCTACCGAAAGTTACATTTTAAAAATTTTAGTGTATGGCAAGGTAAGAATTAATTTTCTTACGGAAGTGGCGTAACTAAAATTTTAGAATATAAATCTTAATCAGAAGAGATAATTACTTTTACTGAACTAAGATTAAATATTCTAATAAAAAGCTCTTTGATGGCTTATAGTAATCTTAGAGTTTTATCTTAAATAAAGGTATTAGGTAATTTAATTTACATGAGTTTGTTTAAATTATTAGGTATTTTTATTTAAGAGAAGGGATAAGTTGTTTGTTTACCAACTTATCCCTTTTTGATTTTAAAGTTATTCTAAAATTAATATTCACTTAAATTAGTGGACAAAATAAATATAGATTAATAAAAATTTTTGCGATGAAAGTTTCAATATTAATTATTTATAAAATAAATTTTAGGTTTATGATATATAATATATTTAATAAATACAAATGAGTAGGTGAAATACATGTCAGTAGATAAAAATAGAATAAATCAAGATTTAAAGTTTATTTGTGAAAATATTAAAAAGTTAGAAATATTAAATAGACTAGGAGAAGAGGAGTTTTTAAAAGATTTTAAAAATGTGGATAGTACAAAGTACTTAATAAGAAGTTCTATTGAAGCTGTTTTAGATTTATCAAACTATGCTGTTATTTCTAATGGATGGGATATGCCAGAGAATATAGAGAAAACTTTTAAAGTTCTTAGTGAAAAAAATATAATAAGAGATTTTGAATTTGAAGAATATATGGAGCTTGTGAATTTAAAGGATAAACTTACCTTTATGTATGCTTCTATAGAAGATGAATTCATATTTAATGAGTTAAAAAAGATAATAATAAAGTTGAAAAATATAAAAAAATCTCTAGATAATTTAAAATAAAATTATATTTAAAATAAATATTGATTTCTAGACAGAGTTAGAATTAACTTAATTTTTTATAGTTTTTATTCTTTATTAAGAAATTTTCTTAGCCTTATCTAGAAATCAATATGAGCTTAAGAGATTTATTTGTTACTTTCTAAGAAGCTCAGAGGTTAATATATATGGATTTTTATATCTATTCTTCTTTTTAGTTTTATTTCCTATATTTATACACTTATGAGGACAGTTATTTATACATCCCATACAATCACAACAATTTCCTTTCCATTTAGGGCGTTCATCTATAATTTCTATATTTTTATTTGGGCAGATTTTAGCACAAATTCCACAAGCAGTACAAAATTCATTGGTGTTAAAATTCTTATCTTTATTTTTAAAACCATCTTTCCAAAGTTTATATAAAAGTAAATTAATTCTAGTATGTTTTTCCTTTAAATTTTTAGATTCTTTATTTAGTATTGAGAGAGTAAAATTTTCTATTTTAAACTTGTTTGAATCAATTACTTTTTTTGCATCTTCTCCCACCTTAGGATTTCTACCCATTCTTATATAATTTGAGTTCAGTAAAAACTTTTCGCCATTAGATAAACTTAAGTTCTTAGGATAAAGTAATTCATTTATCATGGAGAAGGTTATGCCTTTTCCGCCACCAGTACATTCAGCTGCAAAAATATATGAATCTTTATTTAATTGCAATTTAGAGATAAATTCACTTACCATAGGAGGAAGGCCTCCAGCATAAATAGGATATACAAAGCCTATAGTTTCTGCTTCATATTTAAACTCTTTTTTATAGAAAGCATCTACTATGGAGATTATTTCTGCATCCCTTAGATGTTTAGCTATTTCCTTAGCCGTGTAAAGTGAATTACCTGAGGTTGAAAAATAAAATATTAAATTTTTCTTCATATAATACCCATCCTTATTAAAAAATAATTCATTATATTCATTTTAATATTAAAAATACATAATTTCTATATAAAGGCTAAATATAATTAATACGAAATAAAAATCAAAGTTGACAATTTTGATGGGAATTAATATAATTGGAACTATATTAAAATGGAAAGAGGTTAATCTAATGAAGAAAAAATTAATGTTATTATTTCTAACAATAAGTATTTTAATGATGGTATTAGTTGGTTGTAGCACTAATAGCAATAACATTCAAAAAAATAGCACTAATAAAGAAAAAATAACAGTAGCAACTTCAGGAACATATTATCCATTTACTTTTCTAGAGGGTGGAGAACTTAAGGGGTTTGAAGTTGATGTATGGAATGAAATAGGAAAGAGATTAGGGTATGATGTTGAGTTTAAAACAGCTTCTTTCAGTGGATTATTTGGAATGCTTGAAAGTGGAAAGGTTAATACAATAGCTAACCAAATAACTGTAACTCCAGAAAGAGAAGAAAAGTATTATTTCTCAGAGCCATATGTATATAGTGGGGCTCAAATAATAGTTAAAAAAGGCAATGATTCCATTAAATCTTTTGAAGATTTAAAGGGCAAAAAAGTTGGAGTTGACCTTGGAAGTAACTATGAGCAAATAGTTAAGGATAAAGATAAAAATAATGAGATAAAAATATTAACTTATCAAAATACAGATGCTGCTTTCAATGAGCTTTTACTTGGAAGAATAGATGCTGTAGTAATAGATAGGGTGTCAGCTATAGCTGCCATAAAAGAAAAAGATTTAAATTTACAATTGGCTGGAGAACCAATAGATAAAATAGAAAATGCCTATCCATTTGTTAAGGATGAAAAAGGCAAAGATATATCAGAAAATGTTAATAAAGCCTTAGATGAAATGAAGAAAGATGGAACTCTTAAAGCTATTTCTGAAAAATGGTTAGGAATGAATGTAAGTGTTCCTAATAACCAAGAAAATAGTAATAATATTATAGATAATAATAAAAATAATAGTATAGGTTTTGATTTTATGTACTCATTAGATTTAATACCTATGTTATTAAAGGCTATTAATGTAACTATATCTTTATCAGTATTTGGTATGATATTAGGATTAATAGTTGGTATAGCTCTTGCTATGATAAGAGTTTATAAAATTCCTGTACTAAAGCAAATAGCTGAGGTTTACATATCATTCTTTAGAGGAACACCTCTTTTAGTACAATTATTTTTACTTTATTTTGGTGTGCCACAGGTAATACCTTCACTTCAAAATATGAGTGCATTTACTGCGGCATTAATAGGTTTAGGACTTAATGCATCAGCTTACATAGCAGAAATATTAAGATCATCAATAGATGCTATAGATAAAGGGCAAATGGAAGCATGTTTATCATTAGGTATGACAAGGGCTCAAGCTTTAAAAAGAGTAGTTTTACCACAAGCATTTAGAATAGCAATACCTCCTTTAGGTAATATATTTGTAGATACAGTAAAAGGATCTTCATTAGCATTTACTTTAGGAGTTGTGGAATTATTAGCTAAGGCTCAAATGGAGGCAGCAGCTAGTTATAAATTCTTTGAAAGTTATGTGGTAGTTGCAATTATGTACTGGATAATCATAGGCTTCTTTAATTACCTACAAAAGATTTTAGAGAAAAAACTTTCAGTTTATTAATATGGGAGGAGAGAAGTCATGATAAAGGTTAAAAATCTTAAAAAGAGCTATAAAAATTTAGAAGTTTTAAAAGATGTTAACATAGAAGTTAAACAGGGTGAGGTAGTTGTTATAATAGGACCTTCAGGGTCAGGTAAGTCAACTTTCCTAAGATGTTTAAATTATTTAGAATCACCAGATAAGGGAGAAATCCAAGTTGGTGATGTGAAAGTAAATGCTGAAAAAATAAGTAAAAAAGAAATTAATGATTTAAGAAAACAATCAGCAATGGTATTTCAGCATTATAATTTATTCAACAACAAAACAGTTCTACAAAATGTTACGGAAGCATTGATTGTAGTAGAAAAAATGGATAAGAAAAAGGCAGAAGAAATTGCTTTAGAAAATTTAAAGAAGGTAGGTATGGTTGATAAAAAAGATAATTATCCAAATACCTTGTCAGGAGGACAAAAACAAAGAGTTAGTATAGCAAGAGCTATGGCTGTAAATCCCAATGTTACCCTTTTTGATGAACCTACATCGGCATTAGATCCAGAATTAGTAGCAGAAGTATTAGCTGTTATAAAAGATTTAGCTAAGGAACATAAAACAATGATAATAGTTACCCATGAAATGAGTTTTGCAAGGGATGTGGCAGATAGAGTTATATTTATGGATGGAGGAATAGTTTTAGAAGAAGGTACTCCAGAGGAAATTTTTAAAAATCCTAAAAATAAAAGGACAAAACAGTTTCTTGAAAGATTTATAGTTAATTAAAAAAACTATAGTGGTATAGGTTAATTTTCTATACCACTATAGTTTTTTATTTTATTTCTTTAAATAATTCAAATGCTTTACTTTTAGCTTCTTCTAATATCTCATTACCTTCTGATGTAATACTATAATATTTTCTTATTTTACCATATATTAATCTATCTTTTCTTAATAGTAAACCATCTCTCTCCATATTATGAAGTATTGGATATAAAGTTCCTGGACTCATAGAATATCCATGTTCCCTAAGTTCTTCAATCATTTTTGATCCGAAAAAAGGTTCAACTTTTGCATGGTGTAATATATGGATATGTATAAAACCTAAAAATAATTTTCTTAAAACTTTTTCTTGCATGGGGTCATCTCCTATAACAAATAAATATATATATAAATACGATATCGAAAATAGATTGCTGTTAATGCTTTCTATTATATTATACTCCTTAATTCTTTCAAATCAAAAGATTAATATATGGTATTATGCTTAAAATTTAATGTAAAATGGTCTTGTAGTTTAATTAGATTATATAAAGTTAACTATAAGGAGTATTTGTTATAAATAGTTAAAATATTGATTAAAAGGTAGGGTTATACTAGGGAAAAGAATGAAATTAGGAAATAAAAATTATTTAATTTTAAGTATGTATAGAAGCTTTTTTAGAGAAATTTTTTATATAAAGTTTTTAAATAAAAAAAGAATGCATAAGCATTCTTTTTTATTGTTTCTTATTCATTATAGCATTTCTTATTTTTTTGAATTGTGGGAAAGCTTTTTTATAAAGTGTGTATATTCCATTATCAACAACAATATCAAACTCTCCTATAAATTCTACGAAGTTTCCGTTAAATCCTTTTTTGAATTTATAAAGTCCATATAGTGGATTTTCAGGATTTAAGTCTCCAGAAACACCTCTAAAGTCATATACATCACAACCTAGATCAATAGAGTCACAAATCATTGACCATTGCATAGCAAAGTTAGGCATTGTATCTCTTAATATATTTTCTGAAGCTCCGTAAAGATACCATGCTTTGTTTCCGTAGTATAAGTATATTGATCCTGAAAGATATATTTCTTGACCTTTGAAAGGTTCTATATCAGATATTTTCTTTTTAAATCCTTCTATTTGTCTTTCAGCTTCTTTAAGTCTCTTATCTTGGTCATTTAATTTCTTTTCAATTCTTGATTTCTTATCTTCATCAGTTTCAGCATCAAGCTTTACTTTAAGTTCTTCTATTTTGTTAATAGCCTTAGTTTTAGCTTCTTCTTGCTTGTTTAATTTTTCTGATAATCTGTTGAAGTCATTTTCGTAGCTATACTTAACCATGTATAATCTACAATGTGGATATAAGTAATCTATCATGTCCTTAAAATATTCTCTATGTCTTACTAAGAAGTTATCTCTCTTACCAGTTGTAACCATGATTTCATGGAATCTGTCTAATACATCTTCATTTAAAGTTTCTTTATCATAAACTTCAACTGATAATCCTCTTTCCTCAGCAACTTTTATATTATATCTAGTTTTACTAGAGAATTTTTTAAATACAGCCTTCTTAATATCCATTTTATTCCCTTCAGTTGGAAGTGGAAGTCTAAATACAAAGTTTGGTTGTATAGCTTCAAAGTTTTTACTATCTGTGTTTTTGTAACCTAAACTCTTAAGGAAGTTCTTTATTTCAGTACCTTCTGAAAGAGCCTCTTCATTTTCTTTTAAATGGATATCTGGATCTATTGTTATAAAGCTTATATTATTCTTTTTAGCAAACTCTCTTAGATATTCAGTAAATTCTATTAGTAATTTTTTATTGTTGTAGTCACATGTAAAACTTCTTGGAATATATCCCATATATTTATTTATGTATGGTGCTTTTCTTAAAAGTATAGTAGCTGTGATAACCATATTATTATCATTATCATATCCTGCTATAAATTTCTTCTTCCAATCTTTTTTTAATTCAGCCCAATAAGATGTTTGGAATATGTGACCCTTTCTATCAGATTCATTAAATTTATCAATTTCTGATGAATTTATTTCTACAAATTTATACAATTTAGTTTCCTCCTTAAACTTCATCAGTTCTAAACATATATATACATTAAGACATAATAAGTATATTGTAATATGAAATAATTTTCTGTTCAAGTGTAACATTGCTATTATACAGGAATATTAGGGCTTTATGTAAGCTTTGTAAAAAATAAAGATGCCATATCAAAAGCTAATAATAAAACTTACAAATGTATCAGGAAATTACTAGAGATTTCTTAATACTATTTGCAAGTTTTATTAAAAGTTATTTTGATATAACATCTTTTTTAAGCTTGTGAACTCTTGGTTTCTAAACTTTCTAAAAGATTTTTATTTAAAAACATTATTAAATAAGATACTATGCTTGCCATAAAAATTACTGTTGTTCCAGGACTAATTTCAAATAGCATAAGTGAAAATAAAAATATAACTATATTTCCAATAGAAACTACTGGTTTAGTAAATGTTAAAATTACACTAGCTCTTAAAATATCCATTGAACCCATAGAAAATCTTGAGATTAATACAAAAATATATGTTGTAGTTAATAGTGTTAATACCATTAATACTATAAACACACAAGTAAGAGGTAAACTGTAGTAAACAGTTGAAAATATTCTTAAGTTAAAACTTAAAAGGAATATTAAAAATAATTCTCCACACCATATTAAGGTAGATTGTTTCCAATTATATTTTAAACCCTTAATAAAGTCGCTAAATAAATCTAAATCTTTGTATTTTACTAATTTTCTCATACAGTAAAGTAGTGCTGTAAAACTTGCTCCAAAAGGAATTAGAGAAACTAAAAATAAAGGTAAATATGTTGTTATATTACTAAGTCCTACAAACAAGAAGAACAAGATTACAGGTATATTTAATATAGAAAAAAATATATTAAGCATAAAAAACCAAAAGATATAATTAAAAAAATTAAGTAGTTTTTCAAGATTAAAAAATTCACTCATTTTTATCACTCCATAAAATAATGTAATGGTTTAACTAATTTGTAATTATAGTTTAAGATAATTAGAAGGTAAAAACAATTTAAATATGCATTAAATTTAAATGAAACCATAAAAAATGCATAAAAACAATAAAATATCATAATTTGATAAGCTTTTCAGATAGGGTAGAATATGATTTAATAAAAATTGACTAAGGTAATGTGGGTGAAGAGGGGAATTAAATGAAGTTTAGTAAGTCAAATCTTTATAAAAGATTATTTATAACATATACAATAGTTATATTATCCGTAGTTGGTATTTTATGTATTTATTTTTTAAGTAAAACCTCTGAAGAGATTAAGAGAAATACTCTTTATATAAATGATAAAATACTGCAAGATGTAAATGAAACACTAGAGTATAATAGCAGCACATCAAGAAGAATAATGAATATGCTTTATGAAGATGAGTTTAGATTAAATGATGTTATAAAGTATTTAAATTCAGATTTAGTTGATTACATAAAAGGAAAATTAGATTATTATAGTGCAAGTGATAAACTTTATTATAATGGTATAGAAAGTTTTGTTAAAAGTTCATTTCAATTGAATAATTTTTTAAAAAATATATCTTTTATAAGTTATTCTAGAAATGAAATATCAGTTTTTAATAGAAAAGGAGAAATAAAGACCTATCCTTTTAATTCAAATGAACTATTAGATAAAGAAGAAATTGAATATGCAATCTATAATAAAAATGAGGTTAGTATAAGCAATGAAATAAGAGATGCGGCTTCTTTAAAGCCAGAAGGAATGCTTATGACTACTTATGATGTAGGCGTAATTAGTGATGTTATAAAAAAATATAAGGATACAAATTCAGAGGTTCTTATATTAAATAAAGAAGGAATGATTTTATATGATTCAGAAAATAAATATGAATATGAGTATTTTCCTTATTTTGATAAGCTTAAAATAGGTAGACATGAGGTTTCCTTAGAAGATGATTATTATGTAGATATGTTACCAGATAATAATGGATTAATATCTGTAGTTAGAATAAAAGTAAGTAATGCTACAAAAGTACCTCTTCTTTTTAAGGTTTCAGCATTCTTAGTTAGTTTATTCTTATTTATAATTGCAGAGTGTGTTCTTTATATAAAATTTAAAAATTTGAGCAAGAGAATGGATTCCCTTGTTTTAGCCATGGAAAAGGTTGAAAAAGGGGATATAGATGTGCATATTCCTTTAAGTAATGATAGAGATGAAATAACATTCATTGCAGATAATTTTAATAAAATGTGTGAGAAGTTAAATGATCATATAAGGAAAAGTTATCTAGCAGAATTACGACAAAGAGAAGCTGAGATTGTAGCACTTCAGAATCAAATTAATCCACATTTTCTTTATAATACCTTAGAGTCAATAAGGATGAAGGCTATATGCAATGGAGATAAAGAAGTAGGAAAAATGCTTTATAGTTTAGCATTTTTATTTAGAAGTCAAGTAAAAGGAAATCTTATAGTTTCAATAGATCAGGAAATAAAATACTGTAATAAATATTTGGAACTATTTAAATTTAGATATGATGAGAAGTTTAAGTTTAAAATAGAATGTGAAGAGGATTTATATGATAAAGGAATCGTTAAATTCACTCTTCAACCTTTAATTGAGAACTATTTTGTTCATGGTATAAGGTTAGAAAGAGATGATAATGAATTAAAAATATATATCTATAAACATTTAGAAGATATAGTTGTGGAAGTAATAGACAATGGTAGGGGAATTCCTAAGGACAAATTGGATGATATAAATAGAAGAATTAGGGAATGCGATCATTCTGGTAAATCAATAGGGATGCTAAATGTTCATGAAAGGATTAAAATTAAATATGGGGAACCTTATGGGTTAACTGTTACTAGTGAAGAGAATAAGGGAACTAATATGATTTTAAGATTCCCGCTTAGAGAGGTGGAGTAGTAATATGTACAAGGTTATGCTAGCTGATGATGAGAATTTAATTTTACAAGGACTTGAGAATATAATTGAATGGGAAGAACTGGGGTTGGAAATTGTAAATAAGGCAAGTAATGGACAAGAAGCCATAGATAAATTTAATGAAAATCCAGTTGATATAGTGGTAACTGATATTAACATGCCACAGGTTACTGGATTAGAGTTATTAAAGGAATTAAAGAAAATTAATTCTGATGTTAAGTTTATAATATTAAGTGGATATGATGATTTTTCTTATGCTAAGAAAGCAATAGAATTAGGTGTTGAAAATTATATATTGAAGCCTATAGATGAAGAAGAATTAGAAAAAACTTTGAAAAATACAATAAATAAAATAAAACAAGAAAAAGAAGAAAATAAATCAAGTTTAGGAAAACATAATCTACTTATTAAACTTATTAAGGGTAAATTAGCTCAAGGCGAAATAGAGGAAAATGAAGATAGTTTTTATATGAATTTAAATTCAGAAAGATATTCTCTATGTATCATAAATACTAGAAGTAGATATGATAGTGAGGAAATGTTACATAACATAGTTAATGTAATTAAGGAAAATACTCAAAATAAATTTGAAATAATATACACTTTAGATGAGGAACTTATTTTAATAAACTCTTGGGATGAAGTCGTAAGTAAAAAAGAGATTAAAAAATATTATGATAAATTAAAAGAACAAATAATAAATGAGTATGGAATAGACGTATTTTTAAGTGTTGGAGAGCCTGTTGATGATCCTTATAAAATTAGTTCAAGTTATAAGGAAGCAAATAACTTAAAAAAATATGTTCTTACTTTAGGATATAATAAGTGTATAACAACAGAAGATGTTAAGGATATAAATGAGAAGAATATAAACTTTAGTGGAGTTTTAGATAAATTAAATAAGAGAATAATTGCTAAAGATATAGAAGGAGCAGAAAAAATTATTGAGGAAACGGTTGAGGATAAAAATTTAAATCCAAGAAATATATATGATTTATCTGTAAAAATACTATTTTTATTGGATGGTATAGTTGAAGAATTTAAAGTTGAAAAACAATACACAGGAAATAGTTTAGGAGAGGAAATAGTTGCTCTTTGTAGTGAAGATACAAGGGAAGATATTAAAACTTTATTATGTAGTGAGATTAGGGAAGTTATAGAACTTATGCACCCAACAACTATAAAATATAGCCCTGTAATTCAACAAATTATAAGTTATGTAAATGAAAACTATTATGAAGAGGTAAGTCTTAAGACTTTAGCTCAAAAATATCATATAAATACATCTTATTTAGGTCAAGTATTTACAAAAGAAGTGGGATGTTCATTTTCTGAGTATTTAAATAAAACCAAAAATATGAAAGCTAAGGAGCTTATATTAAATACAAATATGAAGATAAATGATATAGCTAAAAAAGTAGGATATCTAGATACTAGTTATTTCTATAGAAAATTTAAGAAGTACTATGGAGTTTGTCCATCAACCTTAAGAAATATAAAAAATTACTAATTATAAAGCTATGGAATATTAAGCTGTATTCAAAGATAAAATTTGAGTACAGCTTTTTTTATAAAACTTTGTTAAAAAAATAATATTTAAAATAAGAATTAAGCAAATAATAATTAAAAGTAATATAATATTTAATTATAACTCTTCTTAAGTTTTATATATTGTGTGATAAAAATCACATTTTCCAAAGTTTTGGAATGATAAAATTTAAACAATTGAAGAAAGTTATTATATTAATAATAGTTAAAATAGACTTTTTTATTAAAATTAAAAGGTAGGTGTTTTAGAGTATGTATAAATTAGGAATAATAACTAGTAGTGATAAAGGATATTCAGGAGAAAGAAAGGATGAAAGTGGATTAGTAATAGCTGATATTGCTAAGGGAAAAGGATTTAAGGTAGAAAAATATATAGTATTACCAGATGAAAGAGAAATGCTTAGAGATGAGATGATTAATATGGCTGATAACTTAGGCGTTGACCTTATACTTACAACTGGTGGTACTGGATTTAGTAAAAGAGATGTTACTCCAGAGGCAACTAAGGATGTTATAGAAAAGGAAGCCTTAGGAATACCAGAAGCTATAAGAAGTTATAGTATGACAATAACTAAAAGAGCCATGCTTTCTAGAGCTACTGCTGGTATAAGAAAAGATACTCTTATTGTTAATATGCCTGGAAGTCCAAAAGCTTGTAGAGAAGTTATGGACTATATTTTAGATGATTTAAAACATGGAATAGATATTTTGAAGGGAGATGCTAGAGAATGCGCAAGAAAATAAGCCTATCTATAATAATGGCAATAGGAATGTTATCATTATTATTTGTAGGATGTACTAATAATAAGGAAGAGAAAACTTTAACAGTTAGCATTGCTGCAAGTCTTCAAAAACCTATGGAAAAAATTGCTTCTAATTTTGAAAAGGAAAATGGAGTAAAAATTCAATATAATGTAGGTGGATCAGGAACCTTAAAAAAACAAATTAGTGATGGGGCTGATGTAGATTTATTTTTCTCAGCAAATACTAAATATGCTAAAGAGCTTATAGATGAAGGCCTTGTAAATAAGGATGAATCTTATAAGATTTTAAATAACCAATTAGTTTTAATTGAAAACAATGATTATAATAAACCTATAAATTCTTTAGAAGACTTAAAAAATGTAGAGGGTAAAATTGCAATTGGTGAAATCTCAACAGTTCCAGCAGGACAATATGCTAAAGAAAGCCTAGAAAAAGTAGGGGTTTATAAAGAGATTGAAGATAAATTAGTTTTTGCTAGAAGTGTAACAAATGTTAAGACATATGTTGAAAATGGGGAAGCTAATTTAGGATTTGTATATAAGACAGATGCGTTAGATTTAAAAAATAGCAAAATAGTTTATGAGGTACCTAATGATTATCATAAACCTATAGAATATGAACTATGTTTATTAAAAAATAGTAAAAATAATAAAGAAGCAAAGAAGCTTATTGAGTACTTAAAAGGTAAAGAAAGTAAAAAGATATTTAGTGAGTATGGTTTTGAGGTGAACTAAAAAATGATATGGGAAGCCTTATTAATATCCTTAAAAGTTGTATTAGTATCAGTATTTTTAAGCTGTATTTTAGGAATATTACTTGGCTATTTTATGGTGGAAAAAGATTTTAAGTTTAAATATATAATTGAAACAATAATAATATTCCCTATGTTTTTACCTCCTTCTGCTGTAGGATATTTAATTCTTTTAATATTAGGCAAGAAGGGAGTAATAGGTGAATTTCTATATAATAACTTTGACATGAGTATTATATTTACTTGGATAGGTGCTGTTATAGTAGGGATAGTTGTTTCAATACCTATTATGTATCAGAGTTTAAAGACATCATTACTTAGTGTTAATGAAGATGTAAAAAATGCTGCTAGGGAAATGGGAGCAATAAACTTTAAACTTTATAGACTTATAAGTTTACCTCTTTCTAAAAAAGGATTATATACAGGCATTGTACTTAGTATAGCTAGAGTTTTTGGAGAATTTGGAGCTACTATTCTAGTTGCTGGGAATATTCAAGGTAAAACTCAAACAATACCTATGGCTATGTATTATGCTATTGAGAATGGTGATTCAGGTTTAGCAAATAAGATATTAATACTTATAGTTTTAATATCAGTGATTTTAACTTTTTCTTATAATAAAATAATTAAGAGAATAAAATAGGATTTTTAAAATTTAGAGAAGAGGAGAGTAACATATATGGATAATAAACTTACTCATTTCGATAATAAAGGAAATGCAGTTATGGTAGATGTAAGCAATAAAAATGAAACTGAAAGAATAGCTATTGCAACAGGAACTGTAAAGGCATCAAGTGAAACTATAGAATTAATAAAATTAGGTCAAATAGGAAAGGGAGATGTTTTAGGGGTTGCTAGAGTTGCAGGTATAATGGCGATGAAAAATACTAGTAATTTAATACCTATGTGTCATCCTGTTATGATTACAGGATCTAGTATTGATTTTGAAATTGATTCTGAAAAAAATGAAATAAGGATAACAGCTACTTCAAAGGTAGTTCATAAAACAGGAGTTGAAATGGAGGCTCTTACAGGAGTATCTATTGCAGCCCTTACTATTTATGATATGTGCAAAGCTGTAGATAAAAGAATGGTTATAGGAGATATACATTTAGTAAAAAAACTAGGTGGAAAAAGTGGAGAGTTTAATTTTTAAATTATTAATATGAAAAAGTGAGTTAGATTTTATGGTCTAACTCTTTTTTTATTATAAAAATGAGGCATATAAATTATATATTTTATGGACTTTCTATTGTTATTGAACTTTTTTAATATTTGTAATTGAAATTTATACAGTAAAACTAAATATTTTCAACTTTTCCCAAAACTCATATAATGATAATATTTTAATTGTAAGAAACGTTTACAACAAAAGGGGGAAGAAGTGTGAAGAGTAAAGCTAAAAAGCTTCCAAAAGAGAAGCTTACAATGAAAGATAGAATGAAACGTTTTAAAAACAATAAAGAATTATTACTACTTACTATACCAGGGGCAATATGGTTTTTAGTATTTGCTTACTTGCCAATGTTTGGAGTAATTGTAGCATTTAAAAGATGGAGAATCCATGGAGGCTTCTTTGAAAGTTTAATGAATAGTAAATGGGTTGGGTTTGATAACTTCAAATTCCTATTCCAAAGTAGTGATGCTTGGCTAATAACTAAAAATACAGTTTTATATAATATTGTATTTATAATTTTAGGAATAGTACTTCCAGTAACATTAGCAATTTTATTAAATGAATTATTAAATAAAAAGTTAGCTAAGTTCTATCAAAGTAGTATGTTCTTACCTTATTTCTTATCATGGGTTGTTGTAAGTTATTGTTTATATGCATTCTTAAGCCCAGAAAAAGGATATGTTAATGGTATTTTACAATCTATGGGTGGAAAAGGAATTTCATGGTATACAGAGCCAAAATATTGGCCATTTATCATAATTTTCATGAGTCAATGGAAAGCAGTTGGATACGGAACAGTTGTTTATTTAGCTTCTATATGTGGTATAGATAAGAGTTACTATGAAGCAGCAATGATAGATGGAGCAAGTAAGTTCCAACAAATAAAATATATAACAGTTCCATTATTAAAACCTGTAATGATCATAATGTTCATAACTTCAATTGGTGGTATGTTCAGAGGAGATTTAGGTCTATTCTATCAATTACCAAAAGATTCAGGTGCTTTATATCCAGTAACAAATGTAATCGATACTTATGTATATAGAGGTCTTATGAACTTAGGAGATATTGGTATGAGTTCTGCAGCAAGTTTATATCAATCATTTGTAGGATTAATACTTATAGTAACTTCTAACGCTATAGTAAGAAAAGTAGATGAAGAAAACGCATTCTTCTAAAAAAGGTGGTGTAATGTGTGTTAGAAACTATTAAACAAAAAAGACTTCAGAAAAAAGCTGAACCAAAAGAAGAAGTAAGCAAGTTTAATGCTGTCTCAAAAAAGAGTAACTTTTTATTAAATGTTTTATTCGCAATATTAGCTTTCTTAGCAATAATGCCATTCGTATTTGTTATAGCTATATCATTAACAAATGAGCAATCATTACAATTAAATGGATATAGATTTATACCAGAAGAGTGGAGCCTTGAAGCTTATAAATATATATTCTCATCAGGTAGTCAAATTTTAACATCATATGGAGTTACAATTATAGTTACAATTTTAGGTACTTTAATTGGACTAGCTATAATGTCAATGTATGGATATGCTTTATCAAGAAAGAGCTTTGCTTATAGAAAATTCTTTACTAAAGTAATCTTTGTACCAATGTTATTCTCAGGTGGTATGGTTGCTTCATACTTAGTAGTTACAAGATTCTTAAACTTAAAGAATACAATATGGGCACTTATACTTCCAATGTGTGTAAGTTCATTCCACATAATTATTTTAAGAACATTCTTTAAGACATCAGTACCAGACGCTATCATAGAATCAGCTAAGATAGATGGAGCATCAGAGTGGAGATTATTCTTAAGAATAGTATTACCAATATCTCTTCCTGGTATAGCTACAATAGGATTATTCTTAACTTTAGGATACTGGAATGATTGGTTCAATGCTATGTTATATATTGATGAACCAAACTTAATACCATTACAGTACTTATTAATAAGACTTGAAAACTCAATGGAGTTCTTAGCAAATAATGCAACATCACTTGGTGCAAATGCTATAGAGGCTACTAAGAACATGCCAAAAGATACTGCTAAGATGGCTATAGTTGTTATTTCAACTTTACCAATAATATTTGCTTATCCATTCTTCCAAAGATACTTTGTAAATGGATTAACAATTGGAGCAGTTAAAGAGTAATTAAATAGAATGATATTTTAAAGGGTTGTATCAATAGCAACTTAAAATAAAACTTATAAATATATTTCGAGAATTATTGGATTTCGCTAAGAATTTATAGTCATTACTCCGAAGAATTTACTAAAGTTTCGAAACTTGCTTCGCTTCGGACAGTCTCAACTTTTTAACGTAAACTCTTCTACGTAATGGCTTAAATTCTAAAGCTTATCCAAATATTCTCTTCATACTATTTATAAGTTTTATTATTTTAAGTTTTGATACAACCTTTTTATTAAAGTTTGAGGTTTGTAGAAAATAAGGATAAGGAGAAAATTAGTATGAGATTTATATCAGAAAGAATAAGAAAAACTTATGAAGAAATAGGAAGATATGTTTATTCTAATACTTTAAACATAGATAATTATAAATTTATAGCAGGAAAATATGATAATATAGATGAAATAAAAAATGCACCTGAAGAAGGATGGATAGATTTTAAAACAGGAGATCTTTGGGGAGAGGAAAGTCATGGATGGTTTAAAACTTCTGTTAAGGTTCCTGATGAATTTGCAGGACAAACTATTGCTTTAAGCTTCCACACTTTCTTAGGAGATTGGGATAATACTACAAATCCACAGTTTATCCTTTATGTAAATGGAGAACATATTCAAGGATTAGATGTAAATCATCAGGAGACAATACTAACTCACAATGCTGTGGCAGGAGAAGTTTATGATATAGACTTACATGCACATATAGGAAGAATTGAGGGCAAAAAATCAACTTTACATGGTAAGCTAGTAACAATAGACGAAGAAGCTAGAAAATTATACTTTAATTTAAGTGTTCCTCACATAGTAGCAACTAAATTACATGAGGAAGATAAGAGAAGAATAGATATGTTAAATGTGTTAAATGACACAATAAACTTAATTGATTTAAGAAGACCATTTACTAAAGAGTATAATGAAAGCCTAAAAGTTGCTAATAAATATATAGAAGAAAATTTCTATGATAAAATGTGTGGACATGAAGATATGGTAGCTACTTGTGTTGGTCATACTCATATAGATGTGGCTTGGCTTTGGACTGTAGCTCAAACAAGAGAAAAGGTTGCAAGAAGTTTCTCAACGGTATTAAAGCTTATGGAGGAATATCCAGAATATATATTCATGTCTTCTCAACCTCAACTTTATAAATTCTTAAAAGAAGATCATCCAAAGGTTTATGATAAAGTTAAAGAAAAAGTAAGAGAAGGGGTTTGGGAACCAGAAGGAGCAATGTGGCTTGAGGCTGATTGTAATGTAACTTCAGGAGAATCCTTAATAAGACAAATATTACATGGAAAAAGATTCTTTAAAGAAGAATTTAATGTGGATAATGAAATACTTTGGCTTCCAGATGTTTTTGGATATTCAGCAGCACTTCCTCAAATATTAAAGAAGGCAGATGTTAATTATTTTATGACAACTAAGATTTCATGGAACCAAATTAATAAAATGCCTTATGACACTTTTATGTGGAAAGGAATAGATGGAACAGAAATATTAACTCATTTTATAACTACAACTTACCCAGATCAAGATCCATTTAAGGAAACTATGACAACATACTGTGGAAATATTCATCCAGGTTCAATAATGGGAGCATGGAATAGATATCAACAAAAAAATATAAATAATGATGTTTTAGTTGCCTTTGGATTTGGAGATGGTGGCGGTGGTGCTACTTATGAAATGCTTGAAAATGGAAAGAGACTTTCTAAGGGAATCCCAGGAGCACCTAAGGTTAAAATAGGTAAGGCTAAGGATTACTTTAAGAAATTAGAGGAAACTGTAAAAGATAATAATAAACTTCCAAAGTGGGTTGGAGAATTATATCTTGAGTATCATAGAGGAACTTATACTTCAATGGGAAGAAATAAGAGAGATAATAGAGTATGTGAAAATCTATATACTTCAGCAGAGAAATTTAACTCAATGGCTATGTTGTTAGGCAAAAACTATCCTTTAGCTGATTTAAATGCTGCTTGGGAAACAATACTTTTAAATCAATTCCATGATATTTTACCAGGTTCATCAATTAAAGAGGTTTATGATGTAACTAAGGAAGAGTATAAGGATTTAATTGAAAAAGGAAATAACTTTGTAGGTTCAGCTTTAGATAATATAACATCAGAAATAAACTTAAAGGAAAGAAGTGTTGTTGTATTTAACTCTCTAGGATTTGAAAGAGATGATATAGCTACTTTTGATATTCCAGAAGATATAGAAAATCCAGCTGTATTAGATGGAGAGGAAGAAATTATTTGCCAAAGAATAGATGATGGTAAAAAAGCAATTTTCTTTGCTAAAGGAATACCTGCAAATGGATATAAAAGCTTTAAAATAATAGAATCTACCAATAAAGAAGTAGAGAATGTATCTCTAAGTGAAAAAGAAGCTGAAAATGACTTCTTAAGAATTAAATTTAATGAAGAAGGAAATATAGTTTCATTATTTGATAAGAGAGCAGAAAGAGAAGTATTAAAAGAAGGAACTTTAGGAAATAGAATTCAGGCTTTTGAAGATAAGCCTATGGAATATAGCAACTGGGATATAGATATATATTATAAAGAAAAAATGTGGAATGTTGATGATGTTCAAAGTATTGAAGTGGTGGAAGAAGGCCCAGTAAGAAGCACATTAAGAATTGAAAGAAAATTCTTAGAGTCTACTATAGTTCAAAATATTTATATTTATAGAGATTTAGATAGAATAGATTTTAATTCATATGTTGATTGGAAAGAACATGAAGTATTATTAAAGACTTCATTCCCAATAGATTTAAATGCTACAGAAGCTACTTATGAAATTCAATATGGTAATGTTAAGAGACCAACTCATAGTAATACATCATGGGATGAAGCTAGATTTGAAGTTTGTGGCCAAAAGTGGGCTGATCTTTCAGAGGGAGATTTTGGAGTATCCTTATTAAATAACTGTAAGTATGGTCATGATATACAAGATGGTGATATGCGATTAACCTTATTAAAATCAGGAACACATCCATGGACTGAAACAGATCAAGAGGAGCATTTCTTTACTTATTCTATTTATCCTCATATGGGTACATGGAAAGAGGCTCATACAGTTCAAAAAGCTTATGAATTAAATCAACCTTTATATACAAAGGTTTGTGAAAAACATGAGGGGATATTAGAGGATACTTTAGGCTTAGTAAAAGTGAATAAAGATAATATAATGATTGAGGTTATTAAAAAAGCTGAAGATACAGATCATTTAATAATTAGAATGTATGAATTCTTTAATAGTAGAACCAAGGCTACTTTAGAATTCTCAAGGGAAATAGAAGAAGCCTTTGAATGCAACTTAATGGAAAGAAACTTAGAAGAAGCTAAATCTGAAGGAGAAAAAATAGAGTTTACTATAAATCCATTTGAAATAAAAACATTTAAGGTTAAATTAAAATAATAAAAAAAGAGGCTATATCAAAATGAAGTTAGTTCATTTTTGATATAGCCTCTTTCTATGCTTATTTTATAGCTTGAAGCCTAAGTAAATTTCAAATACAGCGATTATAATAAAGTAAATACCTATTATAAATGGTGTAGCAATTAAGAATGAGATTGGCTCAAATAATATTAATAATCCTAATATTATTAATAATATAGAATAAAGTGTTGTAGCATTGAAACCAAAGCTTTTATAAGTAAACTCACCAACAAGTAAGAATATACCGTTAACTAATGCCCAAGAACCATAGAATATAACTAATACGTCAATACTTTCTAGTGGAACAAAACATAGCATTAAACCAAATAATATTGATATTATACCTGTAAAAATATATAAGCCTTTTCTTGAAGATTTAAAAGCTTTAATTATTGTAAATATACCTGAACCAATTATTAATATACCTGCTACTATTGTGAAATATAGTAATGAGTCCATTGGTTTAATAAAGAATAAGATACCTACAATTGCCATTAGAATTCCTTCTAATATACAAAATATTTGTGCACTTTTTTCCATTTAAATCACTCCTTAATTTTTTAAAAAGTTTGTTATCTAGAAATTTAAGAAATATTACTATAAGTAAATAATAACATTTGTTTAAAAAATGTTCATATTTTAAATTTAACATATATTTTTAAATTGGCATATAAATTTGATACTTTTCAATTAAAGCAATAAAAAAAGTAATAATATTTCTGATGAAAAGGTATTTATTAGAAAAAATATGAAATGTTTTAAGGGAGATAATAAAGTATATAATTTCATTAAATTTATAAATAGAGAATGTCAAATAAATATAAAAAAACTCCACTATGAAAATGTTTAGATGGGCTATATAATAAACCTGTAAACGATATTAAGGGATTTGAAAAACAAAGGTTTAATAGGGAGGAAAACATAATGTTAAAATTCAAGAAACTAATAGCTTTAACAGCTTGTGCAATGTTAACTACTTCAGTAGCATTAACTGGATGTGGAGCAGACAAAACAGCAAATGCTGGAGAGGGAGAAACAGTAAAACTTACTTGGTATACAATTGGACAAACACCAAAAGATTTAGATATGGTTCAAGAAAAAGCTAATGAATATTTAAAAGATAAAATCAATGCTACTATTGATATGAAATTTATTGATTACGGTGATTACACTCAAAAAATGGGAGTTATAATAAATTCAGGAGAACCATATGATTTAGCATTTACTTGTTCATGGGCTAACCCATATTTAGAAAATGCTAGAAAAGGAGCTTTCTTAGAAATAGACGATTTATTAGAAAGTAAGGGAAAAGAAATGAAGTCTGTTATAGATGAAAGATTCTGGGAAGGTGCTAAAATAGATGGTAAAACATATGCAGTTCCAAACCAAAAGGAAATAGGAGTTGCACCTATGTGGGTATTCACTAAGGAATATGTTGATAAATACAACATACCATATCAAGATATCCATACTTTAGAAGATTTAGAGCCATGGTTAAAAGTTATACATGAAAATGAGCCAGATGTTACACCTTTATATATAACAAAAGGATTCTCAGCACCAGCTTACTTCGATCAATTAGTTGATCCAGTAGGAGTTGAATATGGTGATGAAAGCTTAAAAATTAAAAATATGTTTGAAACAGATAAAATGAAGAGCGAATTAGAAACTTTACAAAAGTACTATGATGCTGGATATATAAATGCTGACTCAGCTACAGCTAAGGATGATAAAGCAGTTAAGAGATTTGTAACTAAAGCTGATGGACAACCATATGCTGAGGGATTATGGTCAAAGGATCTAGGATATGAAGTAGTTGCATCACCAATAATGGATACTCATATTACTAATGGTTCAACTACAGGTTCAATGATAGCTATTTCTAAGACTTCAGAGCATCCAGAAAAAGCTATGGAATTCTTAAACTTATTAAATACTGACGTATATTTAAGAAACTTACTTAACTATGGTATAGAAGATATTCACTATGAAAAAACTGGTGATACTCAAATAAAATTAACTGATAAAGCTAAAGACTACTCAGTTGGATACTATACTTTAGGTAACTTATTCATAACTTATACTTTAGATAATGAACCAGTTGATAAATGGAAAGAATTCGAAGCATTCAATGATGCATCAGTTGAGTCACCTGCTTTAGGATTCAAATTCAACACTGAAAAAGTAAGTAATCAAATAGCTGCTATAAACAACGTTCTTGAAGAGTTTAAATCAACTATATACAGTGGATCAGTTAATGAAGCTGAATATTTAGATAAAATGAACAAGAAATTAAAAGAAGTTGGAATAGACGAAGTAATTTCAGAAATGCAAAGTCAAATAGATGCATGGAAAGCTGAGAATGGAAAATAATATAATTTAAAAATAAGTGTAAACTCTATGCCAAGCATAGAGTTTACTTTTATAAAAATATAAATAAAAAATTAGGAAAGTATTCTTACATAATCTAAGGAGTAGATTATAAGTATATGCATAGCGGGGGATGATTTTATATGAAAAAATATGTTGTTATTGATATAGGAGGCACAAGTATAAAACATGCTTTGATGACTGAAAGTGGAGATATTTTAGAAAAGGGAAGCATGAAAACTGAAGGGGATAATATAAATCTTTTTATTGAATCCATAGGAAAAGTTGTTGATTCATATAAAGAAAAAAATGAGGTTTTTGGATTAGCATGTAGTTCGCCAGGTGCCGTAGATGTTAAAACAGGATTTATAGGGGGAGGAAGTGCAATTCCGTGCATACATGGTCCAAATATAAAAGAGCTTTTAGAAAAAAGATGTGGTTTAAAAGTTTCTATAGAAAATGATGCAAATTGCGCTGGATTAGCAGAAGGATGGCTTGGATCAGCTAAAGGAGTAGAAAATTATGCATGTATTGTAATTGGCACAGGAATAGGTGGATGCATAGTTATAAATGGAAGAATTTTAAGAGGAAAGCATCTTCATGGGGGAGAATTTGGTTATATGTTTACTAGAGATAGTGAAGGATTAACAGATAGAATTTGGAGTGAAGTTTCCTCTACAAATGCTTTAGTTACAAGGGTATCTAAATTAAAAGGAATAGAAAAATCAGAACTTGATGGCAAGAAAGTTTTTGAAATGGCTAAAGATGGAGACGAGGAAGTTAATAAGGAAATAGAATCATGGTATATGGACCTTGCAAGAGGAATATACAATATTCAATATATAGTTGACCCTGAAAAAATTGTTATTGGTGGAGCTATAAGTGCTAGGGATGGATTTGATAAGAAAATAAATGAAAAACTTGCTTTACTAAAAAGTGATATAGCAACTTTAGATATAAGTGTTGAAAAATGCAAATTTCAAAATGATTCAAATTTAATAGGAGCATTATATAACTTTCTTTTTGTTAGAAAATAAATCTTATTATTTAAAGAAAAATCATATAGATAAAAAGGGGAGAATATTATGACGCAATTAAATTACAGAGAGAATTTAAATATGAAATTTAAAGCTTATAATGGTGGATTAAGAGTTTTTAAAAATTATGAGATTAATGATAATAATATAAATATTTATTTTTCAAATATTAAAATAACTCTTACTATATTTGAAAATGATATAGTTAAAGTTTTTATTGGAGACAAATACGAGGAAAGCATTTCAACTAATGGTGTAGTAGGTGATTTAGGAAAAGGTGAATTTATAGTAGAAGAGGATTCAAACTTTTTAGTTATAAAGGGAAAAAAGGTTTTAACCTTTGTAGATAAAAATACTACAGAGATAAGTTTTAGAGACTTAGAGGGAAATATAATAAATGAAGATTTTCAGCCAAGTTTTAAAGATGAGAAAGGAAATGTGTACATATCAAAGGTAAATGATTGTTTAGCATATTATGGACTTGGAGAAAAGGGTGGAGATTTAAATAAAAAGGGATGTTATACAGAAAATTTTAATACTGATGATCCAGAGACTGATGATGATTCCGTAACTTATTACAAGACAATTCCTTTTTATGTTGCCTTAAAAGAAGAAGCTACCTATGGAATATTCTTTGATAATAGCTTTAGAAGTTATTTTGATATGGGAAAGGAAATGGGAGATAGGATTTTCTTTGGAGCAATAGGAGGACAAATTCAATATTACTTTATTCCAGGAGAAAATATTAAAGAGGTAGTTAAGAATTATACTGCTTTGACAGGAAGAATGGAGATGCCACCTCTTTGGAGCTTAGGATATCAACAATGTAGATTTAGTTATTTTAGCCAAGAGGAAGTAAGAGAGTTAGTAAAAACCTTTGAAGAAAAAGATATTCCCTTAGATGTAGTTTATTTAGATATAGATTACATGGATGGATTTAGGGTTATGACTTTTAAAACTCCTAATTTTGATGATGCAGCTGGTCTTATTAGTGATTTAAAAGAAAAAGGAATAAGAACTATTACTATTATTGACCCTGGTGTTAAGGTAGATGAAGAGTACCTTGTATTTAAAAGAGGTAAAGAAGGGAATCATTTTACTAAAAAGCTAGATGGAGAAATGTTTATTGGGGCAGTTTGGCCAGGTGATAGTGCTTTCCCCGACTTTTCAAATAAGTATTGTAGAGAATGGTGGAAAAGTGAACTTAAAAAATTCATAAGTGAACATGGCATTGATGGAATTTGGAATGATATGAATGAACCTTGTGTCTTTAATAATGACCATAAAACAATGTTAGAAAGCTGTCTTCATAATAGTGATAATGGAGTTATAGAACATAAGGAGTTTCATAATAGATATGGCTTTGAGATGAGCAGATGTTCTAAGGAAGCACAAGAAGAATTACATCCTAATGAAAGAGGATTTTCAATGACTAGAGCTACCTATGCTGGTGGACAAAGATATTCCTCAGTTTGGACTGGAGATAATATGAGCCTTTGGAGCCAAATGAGAATGTCAATATCAATGAATGCTAATTTAGGAATCAGTGGATTTTCCTTTGTTGGAAATGATGTTTCAGGTTTTGGATTAGATTCAAGTGAAGAATTATTTATAAGATGGATGGAAATGGGGCCATTTATTCCTATATTCAGAAATCACTCAAATATGTACACTAGAAGACAAGAACCATGGGCTTTTGGACCAAGAGCTGAAAAAATAGCAAAGAAATCTATTGAATTAAGATATGAGTTACTTCCATATATTTATGATTTATATTATATATCACATAAAGAAGGACTTCCTATATTTAGACCTATGATAATGGAATATGAGAAAGATATGAATCTTTTAAATATGAGAGAACAATTTATGTTAGGTGAAAATATGATTGTTGCACCAGTATTATATGAAGGGGAAAGAAGCAAAACTGTATATTTACCAAAGGGAAGTTGGTTTAATTATTTTACAATGGAGAAGTTACAAGGAGGAAAGTGGTATAAGCTTCCTTGTGAATTAGATGAAATTTTAGTTTTTGTTAAAGAAGGATCAATAATACCAACATATAATAAGAAATTTAGAAATGTTAAAGAAAGACCAAACAATATACTTCTTAAGGTTTTTGGAGAGAATGCTAAGGGATTCCACTATAATGATGATGGACATACTATGGAATATTTAGAGGGGAAATATACTTATATGGACATAGAGTTTGTAGATGGAAAAGAAGAATTTAAGTATATTCACAATGATTATAGAGGAGAAAATATAGAAGTTCAGGTAATAAAATAGTTTATTTCGAGTTATTTTTTATAATTAGAGAAATAATTGCATTAATTTAACATAATAAAGGATATATGGCCACTAATACTTAAAAATATTAGTGGTCATACTTATTACTCTATATTGCTTTAATTTTAATAGGATGTTAAAATTAATGGGTAATATTTAACGTTAAAATAATTTATAACAGATTTTCTATGAATTCTTTTAAATATGGACAAGTATTTTTAAGAAAATTTATAGGGGAATTATTGTGAAAATAATTATTAGGAGGGAAAAGATATGGGCAATAGCAATGATGGAAAGAAGCTTATGTGGTATAACCTTGGTCTAATGGCATTCGTGTCAGTTTGGGGCTTTGGTAATGTAGTAAATAACTTTGCAACTCAAGGGTTAACCGTAGTAACTTCATGGATATTAATAATAGCTTTATACTTCGTACCATATGCGCTTATGGTTGGAGAATTAGGCTCAACTTTTAGAGATAGTAAAGGTGGCGTAAGTTCATGGATAGGTAAAACAATGGGACCTACATTAGCTTACTTAGCAGGTTGGACTTATTGGGTAGTACATGTACCTTATTTAGCACAAAAACCACAAGCTGTACTTGTTTCATTAGGATGGGCAGTATTCCAAGATGGAAGTACTATAAAAACTATAGATCCTAAAATTACTCAAGTAGTATGTTTAATAATATTCTTATTCTTTGTGTGGATTGCTTCAAGAGGAGTAAATTCATTAGGTAAAATAGGTACTGTAGCAGGAACAGCAATGTTCGTTATGTCTATTCTTTATATAGTACTTATGTTAACAGCTCCAGCTATTACAGGAACTCATATAGCAAGTCCAAATATGACTTCAATAAAAACCTATATACCAAAATTTGATTTTGCGTATTTTACCACTATAGCTATGTTAGTATTCTCAGTTGGAGGAGCTGAAAAGATATCTCCATATGTTAATAACATGAAAGATTCTAAAAAAGGTTTCTCAAAAGGTATGATAGCCTTAGCTATAATGGTTGCAGTTACAGCACTTCTTGGATCAGTAGCAATGGGAATGATGTTTGATGCAAATAATGTTCCTGATGATTTAATGTTAAATGGTGCTTACTATGCATTCCAAAAGTTAGGCAATTACTATGGAATAGGAAATTCTTTATTAATATTATATGCATTAGCAAACTTTGCAGCTCAAGTTTCAGCATTAGTATTCTCAATAGATGCTCCATTAAAAGTTTTATTAGCAGATACTGATGCAAGATACGTTCCAATATCATTAACTAAGACTAATAAGAATGGAGCTCCAATAAACGGATATATAATGACTTCTATTTTAGTTGGTATATTAATAATAGTACCAGCTTTAGGAATTGGAAACTTCAATGCATTATTTACTTGGTTATTAAAATTAAATGCTGTTGTTATGCCAATGAGATATTTATGGGTATTCCTAGCTTACATAATGCTAAGAAAAGCTATAAAAGGCCAATTCAAGTCAGATTACAAATTTGTTAAAAATGATAAATTTGCAATGTTAATAGGTACTTGGTGTTTTGTATTTACAGCATTTGCTTGTATATTAGGTATGTTCCCAACAGATGTTGAAGCATTCTCTGGAGAATGGATTTTCAGAGTAGGAATGAATATTGGTACACCTTTAGTATTAATAGGCTTAGGTTTAATCTTACCTAAGATAGCTAAGAGAACTAATGGAAAAGCATATGATGATGCAGTAAGAGAAGCTGCGACAACAAAATTAGAAAATAAATAGTAAAAAGGCACTCTTAGAGTGTCTTTTTTTATATATTTATGCCCTTATATTTAGTAAAGTTTATTAGATTAATTATAATGACAAAATATATGAAATATGATAATATGATAATTACAATATATTTTGATAATCAAACAAAATGTTTCTTAGAAATTAAAAAGAGAATAGAAAAAGCTCTAAAGAAATATGAGAGTTTAAAAATAATAAATGGAAAAGAAGAAGGGAGAGAAATCTTAATGATAGTAGAACCAAAGTTTAGAGGATTTATATGTACTACATCACATCCTACAGGTTGCAAAAAAAATGTTGAAAATCAAATAGATTATGTAAAAGAAAAGGGAAAGATAGAGGGCGCTAAAAGAGTACTTGTACTAGGGGCTTCCACTGGATATGGATTAGCAAGTGCTATTGTGGCTTCAGAAGCATGTGATGCGGAAGTTTTAGGAGTTTCATTTGAGAGAGAGGCAAAAGGTAAAAGAACAGCTTCAGCAGGATGGTATAACATAGAGTCACTAAAGAAATTTGCAGAAAGTGAAGGTAAAAAGTTTATATCAGTAAATGGAGATGCCTTTTCTAATGAAGTTAAAAATGAAGTTATAGACTTAATAAAAGAAAATATGGGGAAAGTAGATTTGGTTATATACTCCTTAGCAGCTCCAAAGAGAAAGGATCCAGTTTCAGGAGAAGTTTATAGTTCTTGTTTAAAAACTGTAGGAGCTCCATTTACTAGTAAAACTTTGGATTTCCACACAGGAGAAATACATGATATCACTATTAATCCAGCTACAGAGGAGGAAATAGAAGGTACTAGAAAAGTAATGGGTGGAGAAGATTGGATGCTATGGATTGAAGCCTTAAAGGAAGCTAATGTCTTAGAAAATGGCGTTAAAACAATAGCCTATTCATATATTGGGCCAGAAGTTACATATCCAATATATAGAGAAGGGACTATAGGAAGAGCTAAAAATGATTTAGAAAAAACTGCAGGAGAGATAACTGAAGTATTAAAATCATTAAGTGGTGAAGGATATGTATCAGTAAATAAAGCTTTAGTAACACAAGCTAGTTCAGCTATTCCAATAGTATCTTTATATATTTCAATTCTTTATAAAGTTATGAAAGAAAAAGGTACTCATGAGGGTTGCATTGAGCAAATATACAGAATGTTTAAAGAGCTTTACGAAGGAAAATTAAATTTAGATTCAGAAAATAGAATTAGAATAGACGATTTAGAAATGGCTGAGGATGTACAAAAGGCTATTGAGGAAATATGGCCACAAATAACTAGTGAGAATGTTTTTGAATTAAGTGATGCAGAAGATTTTAAAAAGGAATTTTTCAAGTTATTCGGATTTGGATTAGAGGGAGTAGATTATTCAGAGGATGTTGATATAACAACAGTTTAGTGTAAAAATATTATTTGATTAATCTAAAAAATATGAAAAGGTCATACTTTAGTTAAGCTACTAGAGTAAGGCCTTTTATATTTTATTTAAAGTTACTTTATTTAAGAATTTATAGTTGTTTTTTGTATGGCAATGTATTTTTATATTTTGAATAAAACTTAATTGTATCTAAAAAATAATAAATAGTGATAATATGATGATTATTATTCCTGCAATTAAGTTACTATTTTTTGAAATATTTTTACTTTTTATTGTTTTTGATAAATAGAAGCCTAAAGATATAAATATCAATGAAATAATAAAGGTTGATATTGTTGTAAAGGCAATATTAAGTCCAGAAATGCTGGCTCCTATTCCTAAACCAAAGTTGTTTAAAGCTAGGGCCAAGGATAAGGCTAGAGATTCCTTAAAATCAATATTACCAGACTTATCTTTATCTGCAACTTCTGGGTTTTCTAATATAAAGGTAGGAGAGGAATTGTTCTCACTATTATGTGAGGTTAGGATTTTTTTCTCTTTAAAATAAGAATATATAGAATAAAAACCTAATGCAAGAAGAACTAAACCACCTATAATATCTCCTAATTTAACAGGAATTAAATCCACCAAAAATTGTCCTAATATCATTGAAATAAAAGTTCCTAAAGCAGATATGGATGCTATGACAAGAGTACTTGAAAAATTTATTTTTATGTCTTTTAAACCATATGCTAAAGAAACAACAAGTATATCTAAACTTGCAGCAATTACAAAAAGAAGTATACTTAAAAAGCTCACTTTTTCTGCCTCCAAAATTTTACTGTTAATTCCAATATATTTTATTAATATATAAATTGTGACAATTTTGGAGTGTGAGTAAGTTTAAGACTGAGAAATATAATAAGATAATTCCTTAGGTGGAAACTCTAATTTTTTTACTAGCTTTGTTAAATAAACTTTAGCTTTTTCATATTCTTTTTCATTAATTAGCTTTTTAAAATATAGTGCTTCTCTATTACTTATATGATCTTTTAAAATATTAAAAGCTAGTTCTAAAGAGTATTTAAATCCTATTATCTCCTTAGGAGATAATAATAATTTATCCAAATAAGTATAGAATTCTATTAATCCATTAGAAAAGGAGTTAAGTTTTTTTTGAAAGTCTTTATCATATTGAAGCAAAAGTAATTTATAATTTTCTAGCTCTTCCATATAAGCTTTATGATCTAAAGTTTTATTTATTTCTTTTAAGGCGTTTATGCACTTAATTGAAGAAATATCCTTATCTTTAACTTCTAACATTATATCTGGGGAAAACTCTTTAACTTCCTCATAATATTCTAAAAAACTATTTATAGAAATTGAATGAGAGTGGGAACCTTTCTTTTTAAAAATATCCTGCTCACTATAATGTACTTTCATATTTCCATCTAACTCTTTATTCCATGTTTTGATAACAAATGAGTAAATTTCTTTTAAACTATAGGAATTATCCCCATAGCATATATTATGTAAATTATCAAATATAACAGGAATCTTTATTTTACTAGAAATATCTAATACATCATCTAGGGAAAAATTTCTTTCATCATTTTCTATGACTAATCGCTTTTTAGAAGAGTCTGAAAGTTTATTAAATCCCTTTAAAAAATTTTCCTTTGCTAATTTTTTATCGCCATATACCCCTCCTATATGAAGTATTATTTTATTTTTATAATCTACATTTAATGAGTCTAAAAACTCACAGTGATACTCAATATCCTTTATAGATTTATATAAAACCTCATCTTTAGGGGCATTTATTACTGTATATTGACCAGGATGCATAGAAACTCTAATGTTATTATTCTTAATAAAAGTTCCTATATCTTCTAACTTATCTTTAAATTCTTTTTGCCAGCTTATATTATTTATTTCATGGGAACCTAAGGGGATAATATCTGAGCCTATTCTAAATAAGTAAATATTATTTTTAATATTCCATTCTAATATTTTTTGTAAATCATTTAAATTTTGTTTTGTAATAGAAAGGAATTTATCCTTAGAAAAGTCCTTTAGTAATATTCTACGATTTGTTCTAGCATTTGTTGTTATTGGAGTGCAAGCATAACCTATTTTCATATATAATCAATCCTTTTCAAAATATTAATTATATATTTTGCATTTAAATAAAAAATAAAACAAAAAGCTTTAGAAATATATTATCTTTTTAAAATATAAATAGTAAAATTATTTTAAATTAATAAATCTAAAATTATAGTAATCATTGTTTTTATTTATAAATTAATAATTTTGTAATAATTCATAAGGTGGTTATATGGCAAAATTATATTATGAAAAAGATATATATTTAGATTTAAGAAAGTATAAGAAGTTTGTAGATTTAGTTTATTATGATTAAATATATAAATTAAAATTAAATCTAAAGGACAGTGATGTTAATGTAACTATAGGGGTATATAAAAAATCTTTGTAAAAGGTTTAAAAGATGGGGCTAAGTTCTAGACTTAGATTAATACACTGAAAACATGATGATTATATGGTTAGTAAAAGAAAAATAATAAATGCTTATGAGAAAGAAATTTAAAAATTTCTTAGGAAAATTCAAGAGGAACCTTTGAAAAAGAATGGTTGTTTAAAATAAAGAGATAAAGCAATTATTTCAAGAAAATATGAGACTAAATTTTTAGGAATTTAAAACATATTAAATAGATAAATAGTAACATTTTAAATTTTGGTGCAATTGATTCATAAAATATATTTTGTTTTATGAATCAATTGCTATGAAAATTTTACGATGATATTTATTCTAAATTGATGATTTTATTCCATTTATCATGTTTTTTTGATAATTTATTAAAAAATAACAAAAAATATATTTTACAAAATATATGAACAACTGTTATAATGTCAGAGGTTAATTTAAATTATAGGAGTGGAATTTATGGAAAAGTATATATTTTGGGTAACAGCTATTTTTCAAATAGGCGTATTTGCTCTAATGCTATACTATTTATTCATAGCGTTATTTGGATTCTATAAGAAAAAAGATACAAAGACTTTTGAGCCTCAAAAGAAATTTGCAATGCTTGTAGCAGCCCATAATGAAGAAGTAGTTATAGAAAATCTAGTTGAAAGTTTAAAACATTTAGATTATCCAAAAGAATTATATGATATATTTGTTATTGCAGATAACTGTACTGATAATACTGCTAAGATTGCTAGAGCAGCAGGGGCAAATGTATTTGAAAGATTTAATAAAGAGAAGAGAGGTAAGGGGTTCGCATTAGAATGGATGTTTGATAAAATATTCAAAATGGATACTCATTACGATGGAATAGCAGTTTTTGATGCTGATAACTTAGTTGATAAAAATTTCTTAAAAGAAATGAATAATAAAATGTGTGAAGGATTTAAGGTTGTTCAAGGATATATAGATTCTAAGAATCCACAGGATTCATGGATAACAGAATCTTATGCTATAGCATTTACATCAGCTAATAGAATGCTTCAATTAGCTAAAAGTAATATAGGTTTATCAGCTCAAATAGGTGGAACAGGATTCGTTATAGATACTGCAACTCTTAAAAAATTAGGCTGGGGAGCTACTTGCTTAACAGAAGACTTAGAATTTAGTTGTAAGCTTATATTAAATGGAGAAAAAGTAGGTTGGGCACATGATGCCATAATATATGATGAAAAACCATTAACTTTAAAAGCTTCATGGAATCAAAGAAAGAGATGGATGCAAGGATTTGCTGATGTTGCTACTAGATATGGAATGAAACTTTTAAAGAAATCTATAAAAGATAGAAGCTTAGTTGCTTTTGACTGTACATTATATGTAATGCAACCATTTGTTACTTTAGCAACTGGATTAGCTGGTCTATTAACTTTTGTACAAATAAGAGCAGTAGATGGTCTTGGAATATTTGTTATAAGTTATTTATTCAATGCCACAGCATGGCAATTATTCTGTGTATTCCAGTTCTTATTAACACCATTTGCCTTACTATTTGACAAGAAGATGAGCGGAAAGTTATTCGTAGTATTAGGACTATATGCATGTAACGTATTTATACAACCATACTTAATAAATCAATTAGGTATATTAGACAATATAATGTTATTAACATTATTTAATGTGGCTTATATAGGAATATTCTTAATAGGAACATTATTATTCCTAGGAAAGAGAAATTTCCAAATATTCTATAGATATTTAATTTATCCATTATATATATTAACTTGGATACCAATAACAATCCAAGGTATAATCGATAAAGATAAAAAAGAATGGTCACATACTAAACACGTTAGACAAATTGGAATATATGAAGTTTAATTATGATAAGACATCCATTAATGGATGTCTTATATTTTTGCTGTAAAAGTGATTATGAGAATATAAAGTTGACAATATTATTAGAAGATATTTATTTAAATAACGTAAATTTTTGTATTTTAAAATCTTTTGATATAATTAATAATCGTGAAGTACTATAAAGATATGTTCGATGGGAACAAATGTTTGACAATGTATTTTTTAAGAATTATACTATTTTAGTAAATTGAAAGGATGATATATAAATGTTTGGATTAATAAGTTATGAGGAGATATATGGACATGAGGACGAGTATATCTTTATAGATGTTAGAAGTCAAAAGGAAGCTTTTGAAGAGCCTATGATAGGATCTGTAAATATTCCTGTGCTTTTAAATGAAGAGAGAGATGTAGTCGGAACTTTATATGTTAGAGAGAGTGCAGAGGCTGCAAAAGAGCAAGGAATAGAATTCATCTCTAGAAGATTGCCTGAAATATTTAAACAAGTTCAAGAGCTTTATAGAAATAAGCATGGTAAAAAACTTGTTATTTTTTGTGCAAGAGGTGGGATGAGAAGTGGAAGTTTACATTCATTACTAAATAGTTTAGGAATAAATTGTTATAAATTAGAAGGCGGATATAAATCATACAGAAGTTTTATAATAAATAAAATAGAAGAATTCTCAAAGGAAATTGATTTTATAGTATTATACGGAAATACTGGTGTAGGAAAAACAGAAATGTTATATAAATTAGAAGAAAAGGGATATGATGTTTTAGATTTAGAAGGATGTGCAAATCATAGGGGTTCAATTCTAGGAGGAGTTGGATTAGGAGATTGCAACACTCAGAAGAGATTTGATGCATTAGTTTATGATAAACTTAGACATAGAAATTCTAATATTGTATTCATTGAAGGAGAGAGTAAAAGAATAGGAAGAATTTTAATACCAGATCCTTTATTTGAAAAGATGTATGAAGGTGCAAAACTTAAAATAAGTGCTGATCCAGAAGTGAGAGCAGAGAGATTAGTTAGAGAATATACTGCCTTTGAAAATGTAAATGAACAATTAGATGAAGCTTTAGGAGTTCTTAAGAAGCATATAAGTCCAGAAAGAGTGGAACAATATAAAGACTTAGTAGCCAAAGGTGACTATAAGAAAGTAGCCTTAGAACTTATGGAAAAATATTATGATCCTAGATATGGAACAAGTGCAAAGAAAAAAACATTTAGAAATGAATTAGAGATAAATGACATAGAAAATGAATTATTTAAATTAGAAGAAATATATAAAGAGATTTCAGAGGAATTAAGGGAGGATTTATATGAGCAATAGAAATAACAATTATGATGTTACCTCTTTAACTTCTTTAGAAAAGTTAGAACCAGTAAGAGTAAGACCAGGAATGTACATAGGCTCTACAGGAAGCAAGGGACTTCATCATTGTATATGGGAAATATTAGATAACTCTATAGACGAAATATCAAATGGATATGGAAATAAGGCTAAGGTTATTTTAAATAAAGATAAAAGTGTAACTGTAATAGATAATGGAAGAGGAATTCCTACGGGAATGCATCCAATAAAGAAAAAAACTGGTGTTGAGATGGTATTTACAGAGCTTCACACTGGTGGTAAGTTTAATAACCAAAACTATAAGACTTCTGGAGGTCTTCATGGAGTTGGGGCAGCCGTTGTTAATGCCTTATCAAGATGGCTAGAAGTTGAAGTAAAACAAAATGGAAAAATATATAGACAAAGATTTGAATATGCTTATGACAAAGAGCTTAAAAAAGATATGCCAGGAACACCAGTAACTCCATTAGAAGTAGTAGGAGAATCTAAGGAAACTGGAACAAAGGTTACTTTTTTACCAGATAGAGAAGTATTTTCAACATCAGATTTTAAATTTGACATAATAGATGAAAGATTACAAGAATTAGCTTTCCAAAATAAAGGAATAAGATTAGAACTTATTGATAATAGAAAAGAAGAAAGCGTAAGTAAAGAATATTACTCTGAAAGAGGACTTTTAGACTTTATAGATTATTTAAATGAAAGTAAAACCCCTCTTCATCCAACTCCTGTTTTATTTGAAGGAGAAAAAGAAGTAAATAACATACAAATGTATGGAGAGATATGTCTTCAATTTACTGATTCAACAACAGAGAATATAGTTAGTTACGTAAATAATATTCCTACTACAGAGGCTGGTACTCATGAGACTGGTTTTAAAACAGGAATGACTCGTGCTTTTAAGGAATGGGCTAAAAAGCTTAACCTTATAAAAGAAAAAGATAAGGAATTTGAAGGTGATGATTTAAGAGAAGGTATGACAGCTATTGTCAGAATAAAAATCACAAATCCAGTCTTTGAAGGTCAAACAAAAACTAAGCTTGGAAATAATGAAGCTTACACAATGATGAATGATTTAGCTTACACTAAGTTTGGTCATTGGATAGAGGATAATAAAGAAGTTGCAACTATGATTATAAATAATGCCTTAGATGCAGCTGCTAGAAGAGAAAAAATTAAAAAGATTAATGATGCAGAGAGAAAGAAAATAGGAAAAGGAACAGCACCTTTAGCAGGAAAGGTTGCAGTATGCACATTAAAAAATAAAGAAGCTAATGAATTCATAGTAGTTGAGGGAGATTCTGCAGGTGGATCAGCTAAGCAAGCTAGAGATAGAAGATTCCAAACAATAATGCCTTCAAAAGGTAAAATAATGAATACAGAAAAACAAAAGTTAGAAAATGTTATAGCTTCTGAGGAATTAAAAATCTTTAACACTGCCATAGGTACAGGAATTTTAGATAATTATAATGAAGAAGATTTAAAATATGACAAAATAATAATAATGAGTGATGCTGACGTAGATGGATATCATATAAGAACTCTTTGGATGACATATATCTATAGATACATGAGACCTCTTATAGCTAATGGTCATCTTTATTTAGCACAACCACCTCTTTATAAAGTTGCTAAATCAGGTAAAGGTAAAGATAAGATTCTTTATGCTTATAGTGATGATGAATTAGAAGAAGTTAAAAAGAAGGTAGGAAAGGGAGCAACTATTCAAAGATTTAAAGGACTTGGAGAAATGAATCCAGACCAATTATGGGAGACAACTTTAAATCCAGAAACAAGAACTTTAGTACAAGTTACTATAGAAGATGCCGCTAAGGCTGAAAAAATGGTTTCTTTATTAATGGGTGATGTTGTTCAGCCTAGAAAGAACTATATGTATAAGTATGCTGAGTTCTAAAGGAGGAGATTAAATGGCTAAGAAGAATATTGAAATACCTAAGGATAATAATATTATCAGAATGCCTCTTGAAGAGGTTATGCCTGATAACTATTTACCTTATGCAGTAGAAGTTGCTAAAGATAGAGCACTTCCAGATGTAAGAGATGGATTAAAGCCTGTACACAGAAGAATTTTATATGGTGCATATATGTTAAAGGCTTTTCCAGATAAACCTTATTACAAATCAGCTAGAATAGTAGGGGATATACTAGGTAAATATCACCCACATGGAGATAGTTCAGTTTATGATGCTATGGTAATTCTAGCTCAAAATTTTAGTACAAGAGCTCCCCTTATTGATGGACACGGAAACTGGGGAAGTATAGATGGAGATGGAGCAGCGGCTATGAGATATACAGAGGCTAGACTTTCTAGTATATCTATGGAGATGCTTAGAGATATAGAAAAAAATGTAGTAGATATGGTTCCAAACTACTCAGATTCTGAAATGGAACCTAAGGTATTACCAGCTAGATATCCAAACCTTTTAGTAAATGGTACTTTTGGTATAGCAGTTGGACTTTCAACTAATATACCACCACATAATTTAAGAGAAGTTATAGATGGTACCTTAGCTTATATAGATAATAATGAAATTACTACTAGAGAATTAATGAACTATATAAAAGGGCCAGACCTTCCAACAGGAGGAGTTTTAATTGGTGAGAAAACTCTATTATCTGCTTATGAAACTGGAGAAGGAAAAGTAACTTTAAGAGCTAAGGCTAAAATTGAAACTTTAGAAAATGGAAGACTTGGAATAGTAATAACTGAATTCCCTTATAGAAGAAATAAGGCTAGAATACTTCAAACAATATCAGATATGACTGGTGACAAGAGACATGCTAAAGCTTTAGATGGAATAGTGGATATTAGAGATGAATCAGATAGAACTGGTATAAGAGCTGTAATAGAATTTAAGAAGGCTGTAGATCACGATATGGCTGATAAGGTTCTTAAGTATCTTTATAAGAAAACTGATCTTCAAGGTAATATAAGCTTTAATATGGTTGCCTTAGCGGATGGAAAACCAGAGACTATGGGATTAAAAACAATAATATCTCATTATGTAAACCATCAAAAGGATGTTGTTACAAGAAGAACAAAAAGAGAGTTAGAAGTAGCAGAAAAGAGATTCCACATAGTTGAAGGTTTCATAAAGGCTATAGGAATAATGGATGAAGTTATAGCTACAATTAGAGCTTCAAAATCAAAGAAAGATGCTCATGAGAATTTAGTTTTAAAATTTGGATTTACTGACTTACAGGCAGAGGCAATTCTAGAATTAATGCTTTATAGATTAACTGGATTAGAGATAAAAGTATTCCAAAAAGAGCATAAAGAATTATCAAAGAAAATAAAAGCACTTAGAAAAATTTTAGAAAATGAGTCAGTTCTTTTAGGTGTTATAAAAGATGAGTTAAAAGAAGTGGCTGAAGTCTATGGTGATGAAAGAAGAACTGCTTTAATAGAAGATGAAAGCGAAGCTAAGATAGATCTAGAAGAGTTAATAGTGGCAGAAGATGTTATGGTTACTCTATCAAATGAAGGATTTATAAAGAAGATTCCTCTTAAGACTTATAATCGTTCAAATGTTGATGAAAATGAAATCGAATATAGAGAAGGAGACTATTTAAAATTCCTTATTAAATCAAATACTAAGGATACTTTAGCTATATTCACTGATAAAGGAACTGTTTATCAAATAAAATGTAATTCTGTAGCAGATAAGAAATGGAAAGACAAAGGAGAAAGACTTGAGGATTTAATAAGAGGATTAAGTTTAGAAGATGAGAAAATTATTGCTCTTGAATCAATTGAAAATTTCCTTCCAAACAAATGCTTTAAGTTTATAACTGCTAATGGATTAATAAAGAAGACCACTTTAGATAAATTTGTTACTGCTTACTCAAAGCTTATGGCTATAAAGCTTAAGAATGACGATTTATTAGCAAGTGTATCTTTAATAGATTCACAGGATGAAGAAAGATTTGTTGAAATTGAAACAACTAATGGATTAAACTTTGTTGTTTCAGAACCAGAATTAGAGTTTACAGATAGAAATATACTAGGAGTTCAATTAGTACCATTAAAAAGTGGTAACCAAATTAAGAGTATAAGATTTGTAGATAACTATGAATATAAAGAATTCATCATAGGAATAAATAAAAAGGGAAATATAAAAACTTTCAGTAATATGAATAGCAATTCTTATGAAAAGGTAAAAGTTAATTCCTTTAGAAACATAATTGCTTTCTCAAATAAAGGAAAGGTATTTAAATTCCCAGCATACTTACTTCAAAATACAGAAGAAAGTAATATTTCAGACCTAGTAGATGGATTTGAAAAAGATGAACTTATAATAAAAGTAGCTCCTATGAATGAATTTGGAAAAATAGGTGAAGATTTATTTGTTTACTTCTTCTCAAGAGAAGGATTAGTTAAAAAGACATCTTTAAGAGAGTTCTTAGGAGAATTTAATAATCAAATAGCTTATAAGTTTAAAACTCCAAAGGATGAGTTAGTAAATGTAGATATAAATTTTGAAAATGCTACAATAATCTTAGTAACTAAGAATGGTATGGGAATTAAGTTCTCAGCTACAGCTATTAATCCAATGGGAAGAGTGGCTTCAGGGGTAACAGGAATAAGCTTAAAAGATGATAATAAAGTCATATTTGGTAAGGTTATACCACCAACTGAAGGTATTGATGATAAAACTTTAGAGGCGTATAATGACTATAAAAAAGAATTAACTAGTAATTATGAAAAACTTGTTTTAGAGTCTAAGCAGAAGGAAAAGGCTGAAGTCAATATTGAAGATATTAAACTACAAAATAGAGCGGGAAGAGGAAGTAGTTTAATGATTTTAGTATTGGAAGACTACATCAAGGACGTAATTATTAAGTAGGAGGTATGGTCATGAAAAAAGTATTAGTATTTTTAGCAGAAGGTTTTGAGACTATAGAAGCATTATCTGTTGTAGATGTTTGTAATAGGGCTAAGGTAACATGTCATGCATGTAGCCTTACAGAAAATAGAACTGTTAATAGTGCTCATGGAACAATTGTGCTTTGTGATAAATTAATATCAGATGATGATTTAGAAACTTATGATGCAATTGTACTTCCAGGTGGAATGCCAGGATCAACAAATCTTAGAGATAATGAAAGAGTACAATCATTAATAAAGAAATATAATGAAGAAAATAAAATTGTAGCTGCAATATGTGCTGCTCCAATAGCTTTAGCTAAGGCTGGAGTTATTGAAGGAAAGAAGGTTACAAGTTATCCAGGGTTTAAAGAGGAACTTGGAAATGTTAATTATGTAGAAGAGGACACAGTAGTTGTGGATGGAAACATAATAACTAGTAGAGGGCCTGCAACTGCCTTAGTATTTGGATTAGAAATATTAAAAAAGCTAGGATATGAAAAAGAAGCAGAGGAAATAAGAGAAGGAATGCTTATTAACTTTTTCTTAGAAAAAGAAGGTAAGTAGAAATTTTATAACTTAAAGAGAGTTGTATCAAAATAACTTAAAAATAAAATTTATAAACATATTTGGAAAATTACTTAGTTAATCTAAGAAGTTTATAGTAAATATTCCATTTATAAATTTTGTTTTGAGTTTTGATACGGCTCTTTTTATTTTTTACAAGTTTATTAGGTATGTTAAAATATAATAAGATTTAATATATTTGGAGGAAAATATATGCAAAAAATAATTTTAAATAATGGTGTTAGATTATTATATAAATTTAAAGATATAGAACATACATCTTTTTGCATAAGCTTAGAGAGCGGAGCTAATGCAGAAAATAAAGATGAAATAGGAATGGCACATGCCCTAGAACATATTTTATTTAAAGGAAATGAGAATCTTAAGGAAGATGAAATAAATGAAAAATTAGATGATTTATTTGGATTTAATAATGCTATGACTAATTTTCCTTATGTTATTTATTATGGAACTACTGCAAAGGAAGATTTTGAAGAAGGATTTTCTTTATATTCAGATATAGTTTTAAATTCAAATCTTCAGGAATTTGGTTTTTCAGAAGAATTAAATGTTATAAAACAAGAAAGTGATGAGTGGAAAGAAGATTTAGAGCAACATGTAGAGGACCTTGCTTTAATGAATGGCTTACCAGATGAAAGAATAGGAAACTTAATAATAGGAGAAAAAAATCATATAGAAGCTATAAGTTTTCAAGGGTTAAAAGATTTTTATGAAAAAAACTATTTAAGTGAAAATATGGTTATCTCAGTTGTTTCTTCTCTTCCTTTAGAAAAAGTAAAAGAGATTGTAGAGAAAAATTTTAATAGAGCAAAAAGTGGAAAAATATCTAAAGATAATTTAGAAAGAAATATTAATTGTGGCATATTCTCTAAAAAGATAGAGGGTAATACTGGGGCAAAAATATGTTGTTTATTTGATATAAATGATTTAAGTATGGAAGAGGTAACTTTACTTAAGGTATTTAATCTTTGGTTTGGTGAAGGGGTAAGCTCCGTATTATATGATGAAATTAGAACTAAAAATGGACTAGCTTATGAAGTTTATAGTGAAGTTAAGTATGAAAAGGGAATAAGATTATTTAAAATTTATTTAGGAACCTCTAAGGAAAAGGAAGAAGAGGCCTTAGGACTTATTGAAAAGTGTATATCAAAGGCTATGGATATAGAAAATTATTTAAGTGAAGAGGGATTAAATAAACTAATAAAGAGATTTAAACTTAAAAATTCATTGGATTTAGAAAAAAGTATAGTTCTTGCTAATAGAATGGCTATATATGAAACTATGTTTAATAGAGGAGAATATATTTTTGAAGAATTAAACTTAGTTAAAAATTTAAGTTTAAAAGATATGAAAAATTTAATTAAAAGAGTTTTAAAGAAATCCATTGTGCAAATAATTAACTAAGAGGTGATGGCGTGAGAGAGCAGTGGCTACTTAAACAAAGAAAAAGAGATGAAATAGAAAGTTTAAAAGAAGAATTAAATATAGATTTATTAACATCTATTCTTTTGGTGAATAGAAATATAAAAGATGAAAAAGATGCACGTGAATTTTTATTTGGTGGAATTGAAAATTTAAATAACCCTTATCTTATGAAAGATATGGAGAAAGGGGTTAAAAGGGTAAAAGAAGCCATAGAAAATGGTAATAAAATAACCATATATGGAGACTATGATTGCGACGGTGTATCAAGTACTTCAATTTTTTATAAAGGGTTAAAAAGATGCAATGCTAACTTTAATTATCATATTCCAGATAGGGAAGATGAAGGGTATGGTATGAACTCTAACAGAGTTAAAATTTTAAAGGAAGAAGGTACTGAGATAATTTTAACTTGTGACAATGGAATTGCAGCCTTTGAAGAAATAGATTTAGCACAGAAATTAGGCATGGATGTAATATTAACAGATCATCACGATATTCCTTTAGTTAAAGATGAAAATGGAGAGATAAATAAAGAAGTTCCAAAGGCCTATGCTGTTATAAATCCTAAACAAGAAGATTGTAATTATCCATTTAAATCCCTATGTGGAGCAGGAATTGCCTTTAAATTTATATGTGCATTATATAAAGAACTAGGGATTCCACAGAAGGAAGCTTTAGAATTATTAGAAATTTGTGCTATTGCTACTGTTTGCGATGTAGTTGATTTATTAGGAGAAAACAGAATAATAGTAAAAAATGGATTAGAAATGCTTAATAATACTAAAAATAAGGGATTAATAGCCTTAAAGAAATATACAGGTCTTGAAGGCAAAGAAATGGCACAATATCACTTAGGATTTGTTATAGGCCCTTGTATAAATGCCACTGGAAGACTTGAAACAGCTGACTTATCTGTTGAATTGCTTTTAGCTGAAGATGATGAAAGAGCAGATACTTTAGCTAAGGAGCTTTTTGAGCTTAATCAAAGAAGACAGGAATTAACTAAAGACAGTGTTGATATGGTAATAAAGCAAATAGAAGATAATAATATGGAAAATGACAAGGTTATTTTAGTTTATAATCCTTATATACATGAAAGTATTGCTGGAATTGTAGCAGGGAGAATAAAAGAAAAATATAATGTTCCTACAATAATAATGACTAAGGGAAAAGATATGCCTAAGGGATCTGCAAGATCTATAGAGGAATATAATATTTTTGAAGAATTATCAAAATGTAAAGAGTTCATAAGCAAATTTGGAGGTCATCCAATGGCTGCTGGTTTATCTGTGGAAGAAAAAAACATACCTATATTAAGAAATATGTTATTAGAAAACTGTAAATTAACAGATTATGATATAATACCAAAGGTTAGAATAGATGTTAAGTTACCTTTAGAAAGTTTAAATTATGGATTAGTAGATAGTTTAGATAAGTTAGAACCCTTTGGAAAAGGAAATTCTAGCCCGCTTTTTGGAGAGAAAGATGTTAAAGTAAGCAGGGTTTGGATAATGGGAAAAGAGCAGAATGTAATTAAATTTAGATGCAAATTAAAGAATAGTTATAAAACAATAGATGCCATAGCCTTTGGAAATAAGGTTGAGGAATTTAAAGAAGATTTTGCTAATAAATATGGAGAAGAGGAACTATTAAGAGTATTAGATGGTGGAAACTGCAACTTTAGTATTGATTTAATTTATTACCCAAATATAAATGAGTTTAATGGAAATAAATCTATTCAAGCTAATGTAAAATACTTTAGATTATAAAATTAAAGGAGCAATATTTTAAAAATATTGCTCCAATGTTTTGTATATAATTAGGCATAAATTAATTATATACACTATAAATATTTAATTTTATTTATATAGTAGATTTTAATTGTTTTAGGTTAAATTCCTTTTTCGTATTGTTCTACCATTCTTTTAACCATTTCTCCACCAACGCTTCCACATTGTTTAGAGCTTAAATCTCCATTGTAGTCTGAGAATGGTACTCCCATTTCAGATGCTACCTCATTTTTAAATTTTGCTAATCCGTTTTTTGCTTCTGGAACTAATTGTGCCATTTTGAATTCCTCCTTAGTTATTAATTGAGTTTGCATTTATATATTGTGCAGAATAGAGTAAAATATGAGAGGGAATTATAGGAGTTATTACAAAAAAATATTTATAAAACCATAGTTTATTAAAATATAATAAAATCACATTTTATTAAGGGAGTTGATTTTTTGAAAAAGTATAAAATAATTATGACTGGTGGAGGTTCTGCAGGTCATGTTACCCCAAATTTAGCTTTAGTTCCTAAATTAAAAGAGTTAGGTTTTGAAATAAAATATATAGGAAGTAAAAATGGTATAGAAAAAGAAATAATAACTAAGGAGAATATACCTTATTTTTCAATATCATCAGGTAAGCTTAGAAGATATTTTGATATAAAAAACTTTACAGATCCATTTAAAGTATTAAAAGGTGTTATGGATGCCTCAAGAATACTTTCAAAAGAAAAACCAGATGTTATATTTTCAAAGGGTGGATTTGTAACAGTACCTGTAGTAATAGCAGCCTCAATGAAAAAAATTCCTGTGGTATCTCATGAATCAGATTTAACCCCTGGATTAGCAAATAAAATAGCATCACCATTTTGTGATACCTTGTGTGTTACATTCCCAGAAAGTCTAAAATATATAAAAGATAATAAAGGTGAATTAACAGGAACACCAATAAGAGAGGAACTTTTAAAGGGAGACAAAGAAAGAGGAAGAAAATTCTGTAACTTCAAAGAAAATAAAAAAGTTCTTATGATAGTTGGTGGTAGTTTAGGCTCAAAAGTTATAAATGAAAGTGTTAGAAAAATTTTAAATGAGATATTAAAAGAATATAATGTTATACATTTATGTGGAAAAGGAAACCTAGATGAATCATTAAAGAACTTAGATGGATATAGACAATATGAGTATATATCAGAGGAACTTCCAGATTTAATGGCTTTAGCAGATTTAGTTATATCTAGAGCAGGAGCAAATACAATATTTGAGTTACTAGCTCTTAGAAAGTTGAATATATTAATACCTCTATCAGCTAATGCTTCAAGAGGAGATCAAGTTTTAAATGCTAACTCTTTTGAAAAGAGTGGATATTCTATGGTCATAAAAGAAGAGGAACTTAATTCAGAAGTATTATTAAAATCAATAAATGAAGTAGAAAAAAGTAGAGAAAAGTACTTAAATTCCATGAAAATGAGTAAAATAGGCAATGGTGTTAATAATATCATAGATATAATAAAAAAATCGGCACATATGTAAATTTTTATAGATAATTCTTAGCATATGGTAGATGTTTTACAAGAATTAAGAATAAACTATTAAAATATGTTTCAAAATATCGGAATATGAAACTTGAAAAATTTCTATCAAAGAGTATAATTATTAATGTCGAGTAAAATTAGTTTTGTATCAAATAATATTGGGCTTTAAGATAAAATATATTATCAAGTATAAGAGGTGTTTTTATGAGTAAAGTATCAGTAATATATTGGAGCAATGGTGGGAATGTTGAAGTATTAGCAAACACTATTGCAGATGAGTTAACAGATTTAGGAGCAGAGGTTTTAATAAAACATGTTTCAAACGCTAAAGTAGAAGATGTGCTAGAAGCCGATGCAGTAGCTTTAGGCAGCCCTTCAATGGATAATAATAGAATAGAACAATACGATATGGAACCATTTGTTAATCAATTCAAATTAACTCCAAATAACAATAAGAAAATGATCTTATTTGGATCATATGGTTGGGATAATGGAGAGTTCATGGTTGAATGGGTTAAAAGAATGAAAGATTATGGATTCGACGTTGTTGGTAGCTTAGCTGTAAATGAATCACCAAACGATGATGAAATTAATTCAGCAAAAGAATTAGCAAAAAAATTAATAAAATAATGCTTATGCTAATAAGTAATTTTAATTAATTACTTTAAATATATTATAATTTTTAAGATTTTAATTTATATATCTACAAAATTAATGAAAGAGAGGTCATCTCAATGGCAATGAGAAAAATGAAAACTATGGATGGTAACACAGCTGCCGCTTATATATCATATGCGTTCACTGATGTTGCAGCAATATTCCCTATCACTCCATCATCACCAATGGCAGAGTGGGTTGATGAAAACAGTGCAAGAGGATTAAAGAACATATTTGGTCAACCTGTAAAAGTAATGGAAATGCAATCAGAAGCAGGTGCTGCTGGAGCAGTTCACGGTTCATTACAAGCTGGAGCTTTAACTACTACTTACACAGCTTCACAAGGTTTATTATTAATGATACCAAACATGTACAAAATAGCTGGTGAATTATTACCATCAGTATTCCATGTATCAGCTAGAGCATTAGCTACTTCAGCATTAAACATCTTCGGTGATCACCAAGACGTTATGGCTGCAAGACAAACTGGATTCGCTATGTTAGCAGAAGGATCAGTTCAAGAGGTTATGGATTTATCAGCAGTTGCTCACTTAGCAGCTCTTAAAGCTAGAATACCTTTCGTAAACTTCTTCGATGGATTCAGAACATCACATGAAATACAAAAAGTTGAACTTTTACAATACGATGAATTAAAAGAATTAGTAGATATGGAAGCTGTAGAAGAGTTCAGAAGAAGAGCTCTTAACCCTAACAAGCCTGTTACAAGAGGTACAGCTCAAAACCCAGACATCTACTTCCAAGAAAGAGAAGCAGTAAACAAATTCTACGATGCAGTTCCAGAAATAGTTGAGAGCTACATGAAAGAAATCACTAAGTTAACTGGTAGAGAGTACAACTGTTTCGATTACTATGGAGCAGCAGATGCTGAAAGAGTTATCGTAGCTATGGGATCAGTTACTGACTTAATAGAAGAAACTGTAGACTACTTAAACGCTAAAGGAGAAAAAGTTGGTTTAATCAAAGTAAGATTATTCAGACCATTCTCAAATGAAAGATTAATAAAAGCAATGCCAAAAACTGTTAAAAAGGTTGCTGTTTTAGATAGAACTAAAGAACCAGGTGCTGCAGGAGAACCTCTATACTTAGAAGTTAAGAATGCATTCTACGGATTAGAAAATGCTCCTGTAATAGTTGGTGGTAGATTCGGATTAGGATCAAAAGATACTGTACCAGCTGATATCGTTGCTGTTTACGAAAACTTAAATAAAGAGGATGCTAAAAATGGATTCACTTTATCAATAGTTGATGACGTAACTAACACTTCATTAGAACCAGTTGGAGATATAGATACTACTCCAGAAGGAACTAAAGCTTGTAAGTTCTGGGGATTAGGATCAGACGGAACAGTTGGAGCTAACAAGAGTGCTATCAAAATCATCGGAGACCATACTGACATGTATGCTCAAGGATACTTTGCATATGACTCTAAAAAATCAGGTGGGGTTACAATTTCTCACTTAAGATTCGGTAAACAACCAATAAAATCACCTTACTTAATAAACAAAGCTGATTTCGTTGCTTGTCATAACCAATCATATGTTAACAAATACTTCGTTTTAGATGGATTAAAGAAAAACGGAACATTCTTATTAAACACTATCTGGACTCCAGAAGAAGTTGCTGAACATTTACCAGCAAGCTATAAGAGATTCTTAGCTGAAAACAACATTAAGTTCTACACTTTAAATGCTGTTAAGATAGCTCAAGAAGTTGGATTAGGTGGAAGAATCAACATGATCATGCAATCAGCATTCTTCAAACTAGCTAACATAATACCAGTAGAAGACGCAGTTAAATACTTAAAAGACGCTGTTGTAACTTCATACGGTAAAAAAGGTGAAAAAGTTGTTAACATGAACCACGCTGCTATAGACAAAGGAATCGACGCTATCGTTGAAATCACTGTTCCAGCTGAGTGGGCTAACGCTAAAGATGAAGTTGTTGAAGCTAAAGAAGTTCCAGCATTCATCAAAAACATTGTTGAACCAATGAACAGATTAGAAGGAGATAAACTTCCTGTATCAGCATTCAACGGAATGGAAGATGGTACTTTCGAACCAGGTACTGCTGCATACGAAAAGAGAGGAATCGGTATAAACATACCAGAATGGATAGCAGACAACTGTATCCAATGTAACCAATGTGCTTACGTTTGTCCTCATGCTACAATAAGACCATTCTTATTAACTGAGGAAGAAGCTAAAAATGCTCCTGCTTCAACTAAGTTAGTTGCTGCTAAAGCATTAAAAACTGAAGAGCCAATGCAATTCACTATGGCTGTAAGTACTTTAGACTGTACTGGATGTGGAAACTGTGCTCAAGTTTGTCCTGCTAAGGAAAAAGCTTTAGTTATGAAACCACAACATACTCAAGAAGATCAAATAGAAGCTTGGGATTACTGTGTAAATGATGTTGCACCTAAGAAAAACCCAATGAACAAAAACACAGTTAAAGGTAGCCAATTCGAGCAACCATTATTCGAGTTCTCAGGAGCTTGTGCTGGATGTGGAGAAACTCCATATGCTAAACTTATAACTCAATTATTCGGAGATAGAATGATGATAGCTAACGCTACTGGATGTTCATCAATCTGGGGTGGATCAGCTCCTTCAACTCCATACACAACTAACCACAATGGTCATGGACCAGCTTGGGCTAACTCATTATTCGAGGACAACGCTGAATTCGGATTAGGTATGTTCTTAGGAGTTAAAGCTATAAGAGAAAGATTAGTTGATCTTGCTGGAAAAGCAATTGAAGCTGGTGTTAAACCAGAAGCTAAAGAAGCTTTAGAAGCTTGGATAGCTGAAGTTGACAACGGAGAAGGAACTAGAGATAGAGCTGATGCTGTTGTAGCTGCATTACAAGGTGAAACTAACGAGTTCGCTAAAGAAATATTAAAAGACCAAGACTACTTAGCTAAGAGATCACAATGGATCTTCGGTGGAGACGGATGGGCTTACGACATCGGTTACGGTGGAGTTGACCACGTTTTAGCTAGTGGAGAAGATGTAAACATACTTGTTATGGATACAGAAATCTACTCAAATACTGGTGGTCAGGCTTCTAAATCAACTCCAACTGCTGCTATCGCTAAATTCGCTGCTGCAGGTAAGAGAACTAAGAAGAAAGATTTAGGAATGATGGCTATGAGCTATGGTTATGTATATGTTGCTCAAATAGCTATGGGTGCAGATAAGAACCAAACTCTTAAAGCTATAGCTGAAGCTGAAGCATACAAAGGACCATCATTAATAATAGCTTACGCTCCATGTATCAGCCACGGATTAAAAGCTGGTATGGGTAACTCTCAATTAGAAGAGAAGAGAGCTGTTGAATGCGGATACTGGGCTATGTACAGATTCAACCCAATGTTAAAAGAAACTGGTAAGAATCCATTCTCATTAGACTCTAAAGAACCAACTGGTGATTTCAGAGAATTCATAATGGGAGAAGTTAGATACGCTGCATTAGCAAAAGCATTCCCAGAAGCTGCTGAAGCTTTATTCGAAAAGACTGAAAGAGATGCTAAAGAAAGATTAGAAAACTACAAAAAACTTGCTGCTAACTAGTAAGTAGTAGATAACTAATTACGTTTGATATATTGATTGAAGTATAAAATAAGATAAGAGTTAGAGTATTATGCTCTAACTCTTATTTTTTTATTTCTATATGGAGAAAAATATATTTTTATATATAAGTAAAAAAACTAATTTTATTAAAATTCAAAATAGTTAATATATTAAGTTTTTATAAAAAATAAAAGCATAGATATAAGTGTAAAATAAAAAATTAAATAATTTATTATAAATATTAATAAATTTTTAATAAAGATTTATTATATGTTTAATTATGCAAAATAAAATTTTAAATAAATAAATATGTTTTTCTATGTTTGTTTAATGATTTTTTTAATAAAGTGTTAATAAAATAAAGCTATAAATGATATTAAGTTAAATGCTGAGTAAATTTAAAAAAATAGAAGTATTTTGAAGAAAAGTCTTGATTAATAGTGTATTTTGATAAGTAATAAAGATAAATAAAAGAATGGAACTTTTGAATAAATTGTTAACGAGGTTTATTATTTAAATATAGTTGGTAGCTATTATTCAAGACAAAAATTTAGAGCATAGTAAATTTTTGTCTTAGGTAATAGTTGTTAATTGTTGAAGCTTATTTAATAAAATTAAGTTTCTAAAATTATAATTTAAACAATAACAACAGAGGAGGCGTTTATTATGCCAAGTAAATCAAGTGCAAATGCAAAAACACTTACTTTGTTTGGGTTCTTTGCTATGACAGCATCAATGGTAATGACAGTGTATGAATACCCTACATTTGCAACATCAGGATTTCATTTAGTATTTTTCTTAATCGTAGGCGGACTTTTATGGTTCTTACCAGTTGCATTATGTGCAGCAGAAATGGCAACTGTAGATGGATGGGAAGAAGGCGGTATCTTTGCTTGGGTAGGTAATACTTTAGGTGAAAGATGGGGATTCGCAGCGATCTTCTTCCAATGGTTCCAAATAACAGTTGGATTTGTTACAATGATTTATTTTATATTAGGGGCTCTATCTTATGTGCTAAATTGGCCAGCATTAAATAGTAATCCATTAATAAAATTTATAGGCGTTTTAATCATATTCTGGGGATTAACTTTCTCACAATTTGGAGGGACTAAAAATACAGCTAAAATAGCTAAAGCAGGATTTGTTTTCGGAGTTGTAGTTCCAGCAATTATATTATTTATATTAGGTATAATGTACATAGCAAAAGGTAATCCAGTACATGTTGATTTAAGCGCACATGCTCTTATACCTGATTTTACAAAAGTAAATACATTAGTTGTATTCGTATCATTTATTTTAGCATATATGGGAGTTGAAGCATCAGCATCACATGTTAATAAATTAGAAAATGCAAGCAAAAACTATCCATTAGCTATGTTTATACTTGTTGTATTAGCAATAGTTCTTAATACAGTAGGTGGTTTAACAGTAGCAGCAGTTATACCAGCTGACCAATTAAACCTAAGTGCTGGTGTTGTTCAAACATTCCATCAATTAGTAGTTGTAAACCTTGGTGAAAGTTTTGATTGGATAACAAGAATAGTAGCATTATTATTAGCTTTAGGAGTTATGGCAGAAGTAAGTTCATGGGTTGTAGGTCCTTCAGAAGGTATGTATGCAGCAGCTAAAAAAGGATTATTACCTAAAAAGTTAACTGAAGTTAATAAACATGAAGTTCCAGTTCCATTAGTATTAGTTCAAGGTTTAGTAGTTACTATATGGGCAGCTGTTTTAACATTCGGCGGTGGTGGAAATAACGTTTCATTCCTTACTGCTATATCATTAACAGTTGTTATATACTTAGTTGGATATTTATTATTCTTCATAGGATATATTATTTTAATATTAAAACATGAAGATTTAAAACGTGCGTATCATGTACCAGGTGGAAAAACATTTAAAATGATAGTAGCAATAGTTGGGTTTTCTGTATCAGTATTTGCTTTAGTTATTTCCTTTGTACCACCATCACAATTAACAGGAAAAAGTATATCAGAATATTTAACTATATTATCTATAAGTTTCATAGTTACAGTTTTAATTCCATTTATAATTTATGCTTTACATGGCAAATGGAATAAATAATAAGAATAAATTAGAATTATATTTGAAGTAGTCTATAATTTTAGACTACTTCAAATCTTTTATAGAGAAATAATTAAATTCGCTAGCTCGTGTTATAGTTGGATTTGGAACTATATGTTTCGGATTATTCTCCATAGTATCAATATTATAAATTAGTACATTAAATTAAACTTATTTATTATTATTGAAGTTAATTTTTTTAGATTTACTTCTTTTTTTATAAATATTTAATGAAAATAAAGGTTTATAATATTGAATATATTAATGTGTTAGTGAAAAGAAATTTTCTACTTAAATGTTTAATAAAATGTTAATGAAATATAAATTTTAATATATATTTTCTATGAGTATATATTTAAATAACATTTTGTTATATATGTATTATTTTATTAAAATATAAAATAATAAGATTATTTATAAGGAAATAATAAAATTTACTAAGATTATTTTGACATATTATTAATAAAAATGATTTTAAAATATTTTATAGAGAAAAGACGAGGAAATTGAAGAAATTGAGAGTATTACAGAGAAAAATTAAATGTTAATAAACAAATAATAAAATATTAACAAAATGTAACGAATTCACGAATTTAAATATTATACCAAAAGGTGTATTATATAAATAACTTGATGAGGTATTCATTAAGAAGATATAAATAAAATGATTTATATAACTAAAAATTAATCTTAATTTCTTGAAGGCAGGTGAAGAAATTAAGAATGGTTTTTAGCTAAACTTAGGAGGTATTCAAAATGCTTTTTGGAAAACAAGATTTAGAAAATTTAAAATTAGGAAATGAGTTTGAAACACCTATATTTGGAACAGTTGAAAGTAATGAACCTATTCCAAAATATAAATTAGCAAAAAAATCAATTGCACCACAAGTTGCATATAGATTAATAAAAGATGATTTACTAGATGAAGGTAATGCACGTCAAAACTTAGCAACATTTTGTCAAACATATATGGATGATGAAGCAGTAAAATTAATGTCAGAGACATTAGAGAAAAATGCTATAGATAAATCAGAATATCCACAAACAACAGATATGGAAAACCGTTGTGTAAATATATTAGCTGATTTATGGCATGCTCCAAAAGAATTAAATTATATGGGAACTTCAACAGTTGGATCATCAGAAGCTTGTATGCTTGGTGGTATGGCTATGAAATTTAGATGGAGAAATAGAGCAAAAGCTTTAGGTATGGATGTTACATCTAAAAAACCAAACTTAGTAATCTCTTCAGGATACCAAGTATGTTGGGAAAAATTCTGTGTTTATTGGGATATAGAAATGAGATTAGTTCCAATGGATGAACAACATATGAGTATAAATGTAGATAAAGTTTTAGATTATGTTGATGAATATACAATTGGTGTAGTTGGTATATTAGGTATAACTTATACTGGTAAATATGACGATATAAAAGCTTTAGATAAAAAATTAGAAGAATACAATAAAACAGCAAAAATAACAGTTCCAATACATGTTGATGGTGCTTCAGGAGCTATGTTTGCTCCATTTATAGAACCTGATTTAAAATGGGACTTCCAATTAAAAAATGTTGTTTCAATTAGTACATCAGGTCATAAATATGGATTAGTTTATCCAGGTATAGGTTGGGTATTATGGAAAGATAAAGAATACTTACCTCAAGAATTAGTATTTGAAGTAAGCTATTTAGGTGGAAAAATGCCTACAATGGCAATAAACTTCTCAAGATCAGCTAGCCAAATTCTTGGTCAATACTATAACTTCTTAAGATACGGATTTGAAGGTTATAGACAAATACATCAAAGAACAAAAGATGTAGCTATGTACTTATCAAGTGAACTTGAAAAAACTGGTTTATTTGAAATATATAATAATGGTGAAAACTTACCAATAGTTTGCTACAAATTAAAAGATGATGTTAAAGTAAACTGGACATTATATGATTTAGCAGATAGATTATTAATGAAAGGATGGCAAGTACCTGCTTATCCATTACCAGAAGATTTACAAAATGTAATAATTCAAAGATTTGTATGTCGTGCAGATTTAAGTAGAAACTTAGCTGATTTATTAATGAGAGATTTAAAAGCAGCTATAGAAGATTTAAATAATGCAAGAATTTTAAGCAAAACTCAAGTAGATAATAAGGGAGTACAAGGATTTACTCACTAGTATAAAAAAAACTCTCCTTAAAGCAAAAACTTTAAGGAGAGTTTTTTATTATAAATTATAATTACTAGAAAAAATATTTTCTATTGATTATAATATTATATTATGTTAAGAATATAATTAAAGATTATAAAGAAAATGCTTTTATTATTTTGTATTTAAGGTTACAATTAATATAAAGTAAATTTTCCACAAGGGAGGAAAGATTATGTCAGATAAAGATTTAAACAAATGCTGCGGAGGTAACTGCGGTTGCGGAAGCGAAAAAGAAGAAAAGCATGAAGGATGTGGATGTGGTGGACACGGTCACGATCATGGACATGACCATCATGAAGGATGCGGATGCGGAGATGAACATTTAGAGCATTTCGTTGTAGATTTAGAAGATGAAGAAGGAAACACAATAACTTGTGATGTTATTGATGCTTTTGAATATAAAGATGAAGAGTATGTTTTAGTACAACATCCTGATGAATCAGTTTACCTATTCAAATCTCAAGGTGAAGAAGGAGAATTAGTTCTTCCTTCAGAAGAAGAGTTTGATGAAGTTGTTAAATTCTACGAAGAAAATGTAGCTGAATAATAAATGAAAGATGATGTTTTACATCATCTTTTATTTAGTTTATAATACTTTTGATAAATTTTACTTGAAATGTGGGGAATGACATGGAAAAATTAGCTATATTTGATGTTGATTTTACTTTAACTAGTAAGGAAACTTTATTACAGTTATTTAAATTTTTAATAAAAGAAGATAAGAAAAACTTAAAATTCTTACCAAGGGCTGCTTTTTCAGGACTTATGTATGGATTAAAGTTTTATGATGAAAAAAAGGTTAAGCAATCATTTCTTAAGTTTATAGATGGAGTAGAAGAGAATGATTTAAAAATCCTTGTGAAAAAATATTATGATGAGGTTTTAAGCAAGATAATTTATAAAGATTCTATTGATATGATGAAAAAGTTAAAATCAGAAGGATATAAAATTTACTTAATATCAGCTTCTCCAGAGTTTTATTTAAATGAGCTTTACAATATAAAAGAAGTGGATGTTATAATAGGAACAAGGTTCTCCTTTAATGAAGGAAAGTTTGAAAGAAAGATGGTAGGGAAGAACTGCAAAGGGGAAGAAAAGGTTAGAAGACTTAAGGAATATTTACAGGAACATAATATAGAGGTGGATTATAAAAACTCATATATGTTTTCAGATTCACTTTCAGATAAACCTTTATTAGATCTAGTAGGAAATGGCTATTTAATAAATTATAAGAAAAATAGTAAGGATTATAAGATTTTAAATTGGAAATAAAAAAGCAATCTCTATTTAGAGATTGCTTTTATTTTAATTAAAATTATTTACTAACTCTTGTTGTGATTATTTGAGTTAATGGTGGTACAACTTGTTTCTTTCTTGAAAGAACTCCAGGTAAGAAAGTAGTTGAATCCTCTAATTTAACTTTGAATGCCTCTTCAGCTATTTCAGGACTTCTTCCAGCCACTAATATTTGTGAACCCTCATTTATTATGTCAGTAAGTAATAACATAATCATTTCTAATCCCATTGATTCAGCTTTTTGATTCATGTAATCTAACATTTCACCTTTTAAAGGCATGAAGCCTTCTATGTCCATTGTGTTAACTTGAGCAACACCTACTTTAACACCTTCAATTGTGAATGGTTTGAAGTCAGCGTTGAATATTTCTTCAATAGACTTTCCTTTTAATGAAGTACCAGCTTTAAACATTTCTTTAGCAAATGTTTCAGGAACTATTCCTGCTATTTCAGCAAGTTTTCTGCACATTTTTACGTCTTGTGGAGTACAAGTTGGTGATTTAAATAATAATGTATCTGAAATTATAGCTCCACATAAAAGTCCAGCAGCTTCTCTTGATGGTCTGATTCCATTTTCGAAGAATCTCTTAGCAACTATTGTTGAAGTACTTCCAAGAGGTTCATTTCTGAAGTATATAGGGTTACCAGTTTGGATATCTGCAACTCTATGATGGTCTATGATTTCTAATACTTCAGCATCTTCTAAACCATGTACTGATTGACCTCTTTCGTTATGGTCAACTTGGATAACTTTTTTCTTATGAGTAGAAATTAAGTGGAATCTTGCGATTGAACCAACTACTTTGTTATTTTCATCTATTACAGGATAGTTACTGTATCTAGTTTCACTCATTGTTACTTTTACATCTTCAACTAAATCATCAGTAGATACAGCTACTAAGTTATCTTTAGTCATAACATAGTCTACTGGTAAACTTTGAACGATTAATCTTGATGCAGTGAATGAATCATGAGGAGTTGTAATAACAGTTATGTTATTTTCCTTAGCAAGTTCTATTATTTCTTTAGAAGGTGTATGTCCACCTGTTACTATTAATAAAGAAACTTTTAACTCTATTAATTCAGCTTGTATTTCAGCTCTATCTCCAGCTATAGCTATGTCACCTTCGCTTATGAATTCTTTTAAAGATTCAGCTTGCATAGCAGCAACTACAACTTTTCCTGGGAATACTTTAATTTCTTCATTTACGTTTTGAGCTTCAGCAGATAATGTATCTAATATGTTATCTAATGAAGTAGCACTTTTAGCAAGAATATTGCTATCCCAAATATCCATGTATGTTGCAGTTATATTTGATGTTGATAACATTCCAAGTAAGTGGTTATTTCCATCAGCAACAGGAATTGATTTTAAGTTTTTATCTCTCATTATGTTCCAAGCCATTTTTAATGAAACTTCTGGAGCTAATGGAGCTATTTTATCCATTTCTAAATCTTCAACTTTTAGTTTAACTGTTTCTAAAAATTGAGGTGCTTCTACACCAAAATAATCAAGTATGTATTGAGTTTCTTGGTTAACATTTCCTAATCTAACTGGTATAGCAGGAGTGTCTTGAGTTTTATTTTTAAATTCAGCATATGCTAAGGCAGCACATATTGAATCTGAATCAGGATTTTTATGTCCTGTAATGTATATAACATCCTTCATTTAGGTTGCCTCCTTTGTTATTCGAAATTTTTTAATTCATGAATATATTTTAATTCCTAAATTATGAAAAGTAAAGTTTAACAACACTCATTTTATCATAGTTTAATAGAATTTTCTATGAGGTAAAATTTAAGAATTATTCTTAATATATGGTGTTACATAAGAAAATTTTTAGTTCTAAAAACAAGTTGTTTAAACATATATTACAATAGATTGCTAGGAAAAGAAGGAGGAACAAGAAGTTATGCATGAGAAAGAACTCTTTAGAGGGTTAACAACTCAAGAAGCTAAAAAACGAATAGAGAAATTTGGATTAAATGAAATAACAGAAAAGAAAAAGGTATCTGCTATAAAAATATTATTACAACAATTTAATGATTTTATAATATGGGTTTTAATTGGAGCGACTATTATATCGGGACTTATGGGCGATGTTGCAGATGCTATTACTATATTTGTTATTGTTGTAATAAACGGAATTTTAGGATTTGTACAAGAATTTAAGACAGAAAAATCTTTAGATGCTTTAAAGTCCTTAGCAGCACCTACTTGTAAGGTATTAAGAGATGGGAATATTAAAGTAATTAATGCTAATGAATTAACTATAGGGGATGTTGTAATATTAGAGGCTGGAGATAGAGTACCTGCTGATGGAGAAATTTTTGAGTGTACAAACTTTATGATTGATGAATCATTACTTACTGGAGAATCAGTTGGAGTTAACAAAACAAATAATTCTAAAGAAGCTTCTCTAATTTACATGGGGACTAAAGTATTAAAAGGTAAAGGAAGATTTAGAGTAACAGCTATAGGTATGAGTACAAAAATGGGATCTATAGCAGATATGTTACAAGACATAGAAGAGGAAAAATCTCCTCTTAAAGAGAGATTGGATGGATTAGGAAAAATTTTATTGGTATTATGTTTAGCTATATGTGCTCTAGTTACTATATTAGGCATTATAAGAGGAAATGATTTAACAGAGATGTTCTTACTAGGTGTTAGTTTAGCTGTAGCAGCTATACCAGAAGGGTTGGCTGCCATAGTAACAGTTTCTTTAGCTCTGGGAGTTTCTAGAATGTTAAAAAGAAATGCCTTAGTAAAGAAATTGCCAGCAGTTGAAACACTAGGATGTACTTCAGTTATATGTAGTGATAAGACTGGTACCTTAACTCAGAATAAGATGACTGTTAAAGAAATTTTTGTAGATGGAAAGCATTGTAGATTAGATGTGGATAAAATTCCAAATTCACCTATCTTAATGAAGGCCTTTGTTTATTGTAATGATTGTAACTATGACTTTTCAAAGGATAAGTTAGATGATGTATTAAATGGTGATCCTACAGAAACAGCTTTAATAAAGGCATATTTTAATAACGTAGATGTATTAAAAAATACAGTATCTAATGTAAATAGAGTTTTTGATATACCTTTTGATTCAAGTAGAAAAATGATGTCAGTTATAGTTAAGGAGAATGGAAGAGAAGCTTGTTATGTAAAAGGTGCTCCAGAAAGACTTATAAATAAATGTAGATATATACATGAGGAAGGAAGAGTTAAATTATTAACTTCTCAAAAGAAACAACAAATATTGAATGTTGTGGAGAATATGAGTAATAGAGCATTAAGATGTATAGCAGGGGCATATAGAGTAGATAATTTAACTAGAAGTGAAAGTCTTGAAAATGAACTTATATTCCTTGGAATTGCAGGGATAATAGATCCACCTAGACCAGAGGTTAAGGACTCAGTTATAAAATGTAGATTAGCAGGAATAACTCCTGTAATGATAACTGGTGACCATAAAAACACTGCCTTTGCTATAGGAAAAGATTTAAATATTGCAAAATCTCAAGATCAAGTAATAACTGGAGAAGAATTAGACAAATTAGATGATAAAGAGCTTAAAAAGAGAGTTAATAAGCTGAGAATATTTGCTAGAGTTACTCCTAATCATAAGCTTAGAATAGTTAAGGCCTTTAAGCAAAATGGAAATATAGTTGCTATGACTGGAGATGGAGTAAATGATGCTCCAGCTATAAAAGAAGCTGATATTGGGGTTGCTATGGGAATTTCAGGTACTGATGTTACAAAGGAAGCTTCATCAATGATTTTAATGGATGATAACTTTGAAACCATAGTATCAGCAGTAGAAGAGGGAAGAATAATATATGATAATATAAGAAAATTCATAAGATATTTATTGTCATGTAATTTAGGAGAGGTTTTAACAATGTTTTTAGCTACCATATTCTATCTTCCAACTCCTATGTTACCTATACAAATTCTTTTTGTAAATTTAGCTACAGATGGACTTCCTGCAATAGCCTTAGGAGTAGATCCTGCTGATAAGGATATAATGAATCAACAGCCTAGAAGCAAGAAAGAAGGTATATTTGCTAGGGGACTTACTGAGAAAATTTTAGTAAGAGGATGTTTAATTGGAATATGTACCTTACTAACCTTTATTGTTGGTGGATTATATGGAATGGATTTAAGTACATGTAGAACTATGGCTTTATCAACATTAGTTATGTCTCAATTATTACATGTTTTTGAATGTAGATCAGAAAGACATTCAATTTTTGAAATAAAATTATTTACTAATATGTATTTAGTAGGTGCAGTAGCAATATCAATACTTATGTTATTAAGTATTATTTACATTCCTTTCTTTAGTGGAATATTCCATACCACAGTATTGGGTATAAATCATTGGTTAATAGTTTTATTCTTCTCAACAATAATATTCTTTATAAATAGCTTATACTTATTTATAAAAGTAAAGAAATAAATTTAATAAGATATATAAATTATTATTTTTTTAATTTTAATATAAAAATGGTGTTTATTAAAATAATTTTTAATAAAAAAAGCTGTATTAATATACAGCTTTTTATCTTTGTTTAAATTGTTGTTGTCTAGCTTTCTTTAATTGTGAATGATCTACAGGTACTAAATCTTGTTTAGTAGTTAAGTTAAGTATGTTATTTAGAGCAATATACTCTTTTTCATTTTCCTTATTTGATTTAAGTCCTTGAACTATAACATTATTTCCTTTTTTCACACTTATGAAAGTAGGTTTTTTAAACCAACGATTCTTCTTATATACGCATTTTATTATTTGCTTACTTCTCTCAGGTTTAACTATTAAAGTAACAACTAATTTGTGGAATATCCAAAGAATAGTTTTTTCTTCGACTTTTTCAGAAATTACGCTTCCTTGAAATTGAGCCATTCTATCGCCGTATTTTTCAAGATAAGAATCAGTGTAATATTTAGATAATTTTTCTTTGAAACCCATAATTATAACTCCTTTTAAGTTGACGAATTTACATTTATTATTACTATAAATACATATTATATGATAGATAGTATTATAACATAATATTAAATATATTAAAATACTTTGATAGTGTCCAAAAGCCCACAGAATAAGAATTTTATATAAACATGTAGTGTTAAAGTTATTCAATGTAAATATTTAAATTATGGACTTATTAGAATTTATATTCTATAATTAAATATGTAATGAAAATGTTATCTTAGGAGGAAGTATTATGGATAAACAACAATTAGCAAAAATGATAGACCATACTATATTAAAACCAGAGGCTGATAAGGCATCAATAGAAAAGCTTTGCAAAGAAGCATTAGAATACAATTTTGCTTCAGTTTGCATAAATCCTACTAATGTAGAATTAGCAGCTAAGCTTTTAAAAGGAAGCGAAGTAAAAGTTTGTACAGTAATAGGTTTCCCTTTAGGAGCAAATACTATGGAAGTTAAAGCTTTTGAAACTAAAGATGCAATAGCAAAAGGTGCAGATGAAGTTGATATGGTTATAAACATAGGAAGATTAAAAGATAAAGATTATGAATATGTAGAGAAAGATATAAAAGCTGTTGTAGATGCGGCTGATAAGAAAGCGCTTACAAAAGTTATAATAGAAACTTGTCTTTTAACTGAAGAAGAGAAAGTTAAAGCTTGCGAATTAGCTAAAAAAGCAGGAGCAGATTTCGTTAAAACATCAACTGGATTCTCAACAGGTGGAGCAACTCCAGAAGATATTAAATTAATGAGAGAAACTGTAGGACCAGATATGGGAGTTAAAGCATCAGGTGGAGTAAGATCAATAGAAGATGCTGAAGCTGTAATCAAAAATGGTGCTACTAGAATAGGAGCATCAGCTTCAATAGCTATATGTGAAGGTACAGTTTCAGATTCAACATATTAATATATAACTAAATTAAATAAGATATTTACTTAGTAAAGCCTATAGAAAAATTTCTATAGGCTTTTTTGTCGAAGAAAAAAATAAATAAAAAATAGAAAATGATGGCTAATTTTAAAGTTATAGAATATTAATATAATAAAGTACTTATAAAGAGGAGGTTACTCTATTAAAGCTAATATTAGTTTTATGAGTGAATTTTTATGAGAAGAGAGTTAACTCCAAAAGAAGTAATTTATAATGAAGACTTTACTAGTAGGATAGTTGAGAAGGAATCCTATGGTAATGAATATCAAGGGGTTTTTAAGAAAATTGATGAAGCATTAAGCATAAATAAAGAAGGATTTAATGTTTACTTAATTGATGAATTTTCAAAACAAAAGCTTAAAGACATAATGGTACATCTAAAAGAAAAAATGAAAAGTAGGGGTAAGCCTAAGGATATATGTTATGTTACCTTAGAAGATATTAGGGTTCCTAAGGTTATATTTTTAGAAAATGGAATGGGAGAGAAGTTAGAGGAAACTTTAGAATATCTAAAATCTTTTTATTATGATGAAATATATGCTTTTTATAATTCTTCAATAAATAAAGAAAAGGAAGAAATTATAAATGATATACAAAAAAAGAGAAATTATTATATAGGTGATTTGATAAAGAGTGCAAAGGAAGAAGGATTTGATTTAAAAGCTACATCTTCAGGCTTTGCATTTATTCCTTTAGTAGATGGAGAAGCTATGACAGAAGATGAGTTTGATGATTTAGAAGAGGATAGCAAAGGGAATATTTCTGTAAAGGCTGACAAGTTAAAAGAGGGAGCAGAAGGAGTTCTTGAAGAATTAAAAAATATAGAGCTAGATTCTATTGAGAAATTAAAGGGAATACTTAGAACCTATTTAGAAAATGAATCAGCCAGTGTTAAAGAAAAAATAAAGGATGATTTTAAAGAGGAAAATGAAGCTTATAATTATCTTATAGATGTTTGTGAAAGCTTAGAAAACTTATTGATTGATAATTATACAATAAACTTTGATGATGATGAAGAAAAGATAAATGAGATTATTTCAAAATATGTTTGTAATATCATAAAAAACAGCAAGGGGCAAGAGGCTCCTAAGGTTATTTTTGAAGAAGATCCAAGCTTAAATAATCTTTTAGGAACTATAGAGTATGAAAATCATAATGGTGTGTATTCAACTGATGTAAAACTTATAAAATCAGGTTCATTACTTGAAGCAAATGAAGGGTGCATAATACTTAGGTTAAGTTCTTTAGTTAATAATGCAAATAGCTATTATTATTTGAGAAGGGCATTACTTCATGGAAAGATAAATTATGATTTTAATAGAGGATATTTAGAAGTGCTTTCATTAAATGGGTTAAATCCAGATCCAATACCTATTAAGGTAAATGTAATTTTAATAGGAGATTTTGAAAGTTATGATATTTTGTATAACCATGATGAAGACTTCAAGAAAATATTTAGGATTAGAGCTGAATTTTCAAACTTAATAGGAATAGATGAAAATAAAAAATCTTTGGTAGATCTTGTTGATAAAGTCATAATAGATAATGATTTAATAAAGATCTCTACTTCTGGAATTAATGCTATTGGAAAACAATTAGCAAGAAAAGCTGGAACAAGGAAGAAAATTCTTTGGGATATTGATGAAATAGAGAGAGTATTACTTCTTGGAAATGAAGAGGCAAAAAATAATAATAAGTCATTGATAGATAAGGATTCAATAGAAGCGGTTGTAAATCAATGCAGTGAAATTGAAAAAGATTATTTAGAAATGTATGAGGAAAAGAAGATAATTTTAGATATAGAAGATAGAATTATTGGAAGTGTAAATGGACTATCTGTTATAGATTTTGGTTATATGAGCTTTGGAAAGCCTATGAGAATAACTTGTACTTGTTATAAAGGTAGCGGAAAAATTATGGATGCACAAAGAGAAAGCAATTTAAGTGGAAATATTCATAATAAATCTTTAAATATTCTAAGAGGCTTTTTAAGTAGCTTCTTTAATTCTTATGAAGCTTTACCTGTGGATTTTCAACTAAGTTTTGAGCAGCTTTATGGAAAGATAGAAGGAGATAGTGCTTCTGTGGCAGAAGTAATTGCTATGATTTCTTCTTTAAGTAAAATACCTGTAGATCAAAGCATTGCCGTAACAGGTTCATTAAATCAATTTGGACAGGTGCAACCAATAGGTGGAGTAAATGAAAAAATAGAAGGATTTTTCAATGTATGCAAGAAAATAGGCACTTATATTGGAAAAGCTGTTTTAATACCAGAAAGCAATAAAGATGAGCTTATATTAAATAGTGAAATAGAAGAGGCTGTGAGAAAGGGTGAATTTAAGATATATCTTATGAAAGATATAAATGAAGCTCTTAGTACATTGCTTCTAAATGACACTATGTCTCTTGAAGATATAGGAAATAAAATTAGTGAAGAAATTAAAAAATTTAAGGACAATTAATATCTTATTAAGCCTATAGAGTTTGTTTCTATAGGTTTAATTTATTTTAGTATTATTTGACATAAATAATTAAAATATGTTAAAATATGGAAAAGAAGCTGTGTGGGAGGTGTAACTCTATAAGAGTGATTGTATGTGGTTAGATTTTGAGAAAATAGGAAATGTTTTAGTTGTAAGTTTAATTGGAGAATTAGATCATCATAGTGCAGAAGAAGTAAGAGTAAAAATTGATGATAGGATTAGTAGAGAAAATATAAGAAAGCTTGTATTAGATTTTTCAGGTGTAACTTTTATGGATAGTTCAGGAATTGGTGTTATTATTGGAAGGTATAAAAAGATAAGTATGCGTTCAGGTGAAGTTAACATAATATCTGTAAGTAAAAGCATAAAAAGAGTTTTTGAGTTATCTGGAATATTTAAGATAATAAAGTATTACGAAAATTTGGATGAAGCTCTAAAAGTGGGTTAATGGAGGGTTAGATATGGATAATAAAATGAGATTAGAGTTTTTGGCTAAATCTGAAAATGAAGGATTTGCAAGGGTGAGTGTATCAGCTTTTATTGCTCAATTAGATCCGACTATTGAAGAATTAACTGATATAAAGACTGCTGTTTCTGAGGCTGTAACAAATGCTATAATTCATGGATATGAATGTGATGAAAGCAAAGTGGTTATTATTGAGGCTAGTATTTGTGAAGATGAAATAAGTATAACTGTAGAAGATAATGGTATAGGAATAGAAAATTTAGAAGAAGCAAGAGAACCCTTATATACATCAAAACCAGAATTAGAGAGATCAGGTATGGGATTTACTGTTATGGAAACATTCATGGATTCTTTAGAAGTTTATAGTGAAAAGGATAAGGGTACAAAAATAATAATGAAGAAAAAAATGAATACATAGGCAGGTGAATAAAGTCTATGGATATAAGTAGTATTGAGAAAGATAATTTTAATTATGACAAAAATACAACTCTCATAGTCATGGCTAAAGAGGGAAATAAGGAGGCAATGAATAAGCTTATAGAAGTTAATACTCCTTTAGTTTCTTCAATATGCAAGAGATTTACAAACAGAGGGTATGACTATGAGGATATATTTCAGATTGGGTCAATGGGATTAGTTAAAGCTATAAACAACTTTAATGATAGTTTTAATGTTAAATTTTCAACTTATGCTGTGCCTATGATTATAGGTGAAATAAAGAGATTCTTAAGGGATGATGGAATAATAAAGGTAAGTAGAAGCACTAAGACTTTAGCTAAAAAGCTTCATTACAATAAGGAAGAACTAATAAAAAAATTAAATAGAGATCCTACTGTAGATGAATTAGCTGAATACTCTGGTGTTGATAAGGAAGAGGTAATAGTAGCCTTAGAATCAGCAAGTAGTATGCAATATTTATATGATACTATACACCATGATGAAGGAACTCCAGTTCTCTTAATAGATAAACTTAGTGAGAAGGGTGAAGATGATGACATGGTTAATAAAATAGCTTTAAAACAAGCTATTAGTTCATTAGATTCAAAGGGTAAGCAAATCATAATGCTTAGGTATTTCAAGGATAAAACTCAAATTCAAGTTGCTAAAATGCTTGGTATAAGCCAAGTTCAGGTTTCTAGGATAGAGAAAAAGGTACTAAAAATTATGAAAGAAAAATTAGAAGAGGATTGATTATAAATGAAATGTTTTAGGAGCATTATTTTATGTGAAATTAATCATATAAAATAATGCTCATTTTTTTGTATAGATTAAAAATAAGAACAAATAATATAAGTATATTTTAATAGAAAAGGGTGATTAATATAGCTATGTATGAAAATGACAAAAAAATAAGGACTAAGTTTGATCAACTTGAACAACAAATAAGACCAAAACCAAAGCTTCTTAGAAATTGTATAATGGCATTTATAGTGGGTGGATTAATTTGTGTAATAGGACAATTTGTGAGAAATACTTTTCTATACTATGGATTTACAGAAGAGCAAGTTAGTAGTTTGACGCCTATGACTATGGTTTTTCTAGGAGCTCTTCTAACAGGACTTGGATTGTATGATAGAATAGCTGCTAAGGCTGGAGCTGGTACTATAGTTCCTATTACTGGTTTTTCAAATGCCATGGTATCACCTGCCATAGAATTTAAAAAAGAAGGATTTGTAATGGGAGTAGGTGCTAAAATGTTTACTATTGCAGGTCCTGTTTTAGTTTATGGTACAGGAACCTCTGTAATAATTGGAATAATATATTACTTATTACTTAGATTTGGAATTGTGGGGTGATAAGAATGAGTAATAATACAAAAAGAGTAGGATCTCAAACAATAGAATTAAAAAGTAAACCTAGAATAATAGCGACATATAGTGTGGTTGGTCCTAGAGAAGGTCAGGGGCCTTTAAAAGAATATTTTGATAAAATATTGCAAGATGACTGTAATGGATGTGAAAGCTTTGAAAAGGCTGAAAGTAGTTTAATGATAACTGCTATAGAAGGAGTAATTAAAAAAGGGAATGTAAAAGAAGAGGACGTAGATTATCTTTTTAGTGGTGATTTATTAAATCAGTTAACATCAACAAATTTTGTTGCTAGAGAATTTAAAATTCCTTTTTTTGGAGTGTATGGAGCTTGTTCTACTATGGCTGAATCATTAAGTTTATCATCAATGATTATGGATGGTGATTTTGCAAAGTATGCAATTGCTTCCACATCGTCTCACTTTAGTTCAGCAGAAAGACAATTTAGATTTCCTTTAGAATATGGATGTCAAAGAAAAGAATACTCTCAATGGACTGTAACTGGTTCTGGAGCTATGCTTTTAGGAAAGTCAGGAGATTATCCTTATGTTACCCATGTAACCACAGGAATTGTTAAGGACTATGGAATTAAGGATGCAGATAATATGGGAGCTGCTATGGCACCAGCTGCTGTAGATACTATATATAAGCATTTTGTTGATACAGGAAGAAAACCTGAAGATTATGATGTAATAGCAACTGGAGATTTAGGAGCTGTAGGGAAGAAACTAACAGAGGAATTATTAAAAGAGTATGGATATGATATTAGTAAGGTTTATATAGATTGTGGAGAAAAGATATTTGATAATGAAAAACAAGGAACTTTTGCAGGTGGAAGTGGATGTGGATGCTCAGCCGTTGTAGCCTGTGGATATTTATATAGAATGTTAAAAGAGAAAAAGTTAAAAAGAGTTTTATTAGTTTCCACAGGAGCTTTATTAAGTTCTACATCAGCCTTACAAGGAGAAAGCATACCAGGAATAGCTCATGCTGTAGCTATAGAATATATTTAAAAATATTATTATAGGTAAGTTAGCTATTGCGTGTGAATATTTTGCTATAGAAATTTAATAATGAGGAGATGAGAATTTTGCAAGATTACATAAATGCTTTTTTGATGGGTGGTGCAATCTGTGTAATAGGACAGATATTAATAGATAAAACTAAACTAACACCAGCTAAAGTATTAGTTGCATTTGTTTCAATAGGAACAATATTAGGAGCTTTAGGAATATATGAAAAGCTAGTTCAAATAGGTGGAGCAGGAGCTACAGTTCCATTACCAGGCTTTGGGTATGCCTTAGCTAAGGCAACTATAAAAGAAGTAAATGAACAAGGCTTAATGGGAGCATTTACTGGTGGATTAAAGGGGGCAGCAGGTGGAATAACTGCGGCTATTTTCTTTGGTTACTTAATGGCATTAATATTTAATCCAAAAACTAAATAAATGATTATAATTTCTATAAAAGGTCAATAATTTTTTCGAAGGAGAGATTCTATGAAAAAGTTTGAGAAAGTTATTGTAAATAGACCTTTAGGATTAATTTGTATTTTTACTATTTTAGGAATTATAACATACTATTTTGGTAGTTTTAACTTAATAGGTACAGCTTTTTTAGTTGTACCTTTAATTTTGTTTAGCTATCTTTTATTAGATATTGATAATTTTAATATAGGTATAATATTTTTCCTCATAGCTATTTTAAGTTGCACCATTTATTATGAGCCAAAATTTCAAAAAGAGGGTGTTCAAGAAATAAGAATAATAGAAGTTACAGATAAAGCTATAATAGGAAAGATAGATGGAAGAATAGTTGAGGTAAGAAATCAAAGTGGAAGTGAAATTGAATATGGAGAAAAAATATATGGAGTTTGTAAATTTAAGAGAGGAATTAATTTAGATAGAGGTCATGTTGGACAGGTTTTCTTAAAGAAAGTATTAAAAAGAGAAAAGGACTTAATCTATAAAATAAAAAATATACCAAAGAAGTATTATGAAAACTTAAGTGAAAAATTTTCATCCTCTGAAAGTGCACTTTTAAATGCTGTCTTATGGGGAGATAAAGAAAATTTAACCTATAATCAAAAGGATTTTTTATCAGACTTAGGAGTAATTCATTTAATATGTATATCAGGGTTTCATATAGCCTTACTTTTTTCAATAATTTATAAAAAGTTTTCTTTTAAGATAGCTTTAAGTATATGTACTATTTATGTAATTTTAGTTGGGGCATCTAGTTCAGCATTAAGAGCTTTAATTATGATAACCTTATTAAAGTCTTCTAAAAGGCTATTTAAGACCTATGACCCCTTAAGTTCTATATCATTAGGAGCAGTGATCTTACTTATTTATAAACCTTATAACCTTTTTAGCATGGGATTTTTATTATCCTTTGGTGGAACCTTAGGCATAGTTTTATTCTATAAAAAATTATTAGAGGGATTTTATATGTTACCACCAAAGTTAAATGAATACTTAAGTTTAGGATTATCTGCACAGGCTTTTATATATCCTATTTTGGTAATTGCTTTTGGAAAATTTTCTATTAACTTTTTAATATCAACCTTTTTAGTAACTCCAATAATAGTAATATTATTACAGATACTATTAATTTCTATTTTAATTGGTGGAAATTTAATTGGAATTATAGTATTTTTAATAGATATAATATTCATGGTATTTAGGGGGATTTTAGTGTTTTTAGATAAGGTAGTATGGGTTACCCCTTATTTATCCCCAGTATTTGCAATTGCTTATATGACTATGTTTTTATGGATTTACATGAGTCTTAAAGGATTTAAAAAGTTTAAAATAGGAGTTTATTTATTCATACCTGTTTTGCTTTTAAATTTATATGTATTTGGAGCTAAAATTAAAGTTGTGGAAGATAAATGGAATAAGGCTGTAGTCATAGAATCTGGATTTAAGAAAGTTGCCTTAGTAAACAATAATAGTGATTATTTTAAAAAATCCATAATGAAAAAGGAATATGTTAATGAGGTTATTCATGTGAAAAAAGAGTCTCAATTTGAACTAACAAAAAGATATTCAATATCCATAGAAGATAATTTTAATACCATAACTTTAATGCCAGAGAATAGTGATTATGATATAATTGATTTGATTCAAAAGAAAAGTGCGTATATACTTTAACTTATGTAAATAAGTAGCTGGGATTTGAAAGGTTGATATTTTAATGATAGATTTAGACGGTTTATATGAAAATTTGAAAAAAGGAAAGATAGAAAAAAGTTATATATTAGTTGGATTAGATGAGCTTTTAATTAAAGAAGGTATAGAAAATATTATTGATAATGTATTAGATGAAGGGTTTAAGGATTTAAACCTAATTAGATTAGATGGTAATAACCTTAATTTTGATGACTTCATGAATGCTTGTGAAACATTGCCTTTTATGTGTGATAAAAAAGTAGTAGTTTTAAATAGAACTAATATATTTAGGGATAAACAAGATAAAGAAACTGAAAAATTATATAAGCAATGTGTAGAATATTTTCAAAATACACCAGAACATTGTGTTTTAATAGCATATACAACTTTAAAGGATAAAAGGGATAGAGTTAATAGATTAAGTAAACTAAAAAAACTTGAGAAGAGTAGTTGTATAGTTTCTGTTGAAAAGTTAAAAGGGGTAAAACTACAACAAAAAGTAGGAAGAATCTTTCAAAGATATAATAAAAACATAGGAAAAATAGAATTAAAATACTTTTGTGACTCAGTAGAAAATAACTTTGATGTTATAGAAAGAGAAGTTGATAAAATAGTAAACTATGTTGGTGAGAGAGAAATAACTAGAAAAGACATAGATTTACTACTTCCTCCTAGATATGAGGACGACATATTTGATTTAGTTGAGCTTATTTCAATTAAAAGAGCAAAGCAAGCTATAGACTTAATGGATGAATTAATAGGCAGAGGACAAGATCCTATATTTATACTAAGTCAGATTAGAGAGCAATTTCAAAAGTTACACAGGGTTAAAATAAGACTTTCTGAAAAGTATAGAATTGATGAAATAAAGAAAGATTTTTTAGAAGCTAGTAGAGTGAATTTACCTGACTTTGTAATAGAAAAATTTATTAATCAGAGTAAGAAGTTTTCTAATAAACAGCTTAATAAATGTATTAATCTATGTTTATATACAGAAAAGAAACTTAAGAGTAATTCAAACTTAAATAAAAAAACAGAGTTAGAACTTATGATAGTGAGCACTGTAATATAAAAAATCCAGATTAGAATTATCTAATCTGGATTTTTTACTTAAAGAAATACTTCTAATAAAAGAAAATGGTGTTAGAAATTCTAACACCCATATAATTAAGCCATAGCGTTTAACTTAGCAGCTAATCTTGATTTCTTTCTAGCAGCCATGTTTTTATGAACTACTCCTTTAGAAGCAGACATATCTAAAGCTCTAGCAGCTTCAACGTATAAAGTTGCAGCTTCTGCTTTGTTATTAGCTTCAACAGCTACTTCAAACTTCTTTATAGCAGTTTTAAGAGCTGACTTAATCATCTTATTTCTTAAAGTTTTCTTTTCAGTAACTTTTATTCTTTTCTTTGCTGATTTAATATTTGCCATTCTAGTTCACCCCCTTCAACTTTTATAGCGTATCTGCAGTTTTGGGGAATCTGCGTACGAGTTCATTATTAACAAAGGTAATTATAACATCATAAATATATAAGTTCAAGTCTTTTTTCGTGTTTATCGACATAATTATCATTTTTAAGGAGATTATATATAATATATCAATTTAAATTAAAAAGAGGTGGAAAAATGTACAATGTAAGAACTGATTTAGCTGTTGAAAGTAGAGAGATTTATAAACATAGATATAATAGGGAAATTGATGGGGTAGTTTTTGAAGAAAAGACTGTGGAAGAGGATATTAAAGTTACAAATGTTGACATATTAAATGAGGAAGGTGCTAAAGCTATGGGAAAACCTATAGGCAGATATGTTACCATAGATATCCCTGAGTATACTCATTATGATGGTGGCATTATGGATGAGGTTTCTCATGTGGTGGCAGCCTCCTTAGAAGAACTTATTAATTTACCAGAAGATAGAACTGCTTTAGTAGTTGGTCTTGGAAACTGGAATGTTACACCTGACGCCATAGGACCTAAGGTTGTAGGAAAGTTAATGGTAACAAGACATTTAAAGAAGGTTATGCCAGATATAATAGATGATTCAGTAAGACCAGTTTGTGCCATAGCTCCTGGAGTTTTAGGCATAACAGGAATTGAAACTGGAGAGATAATAAAATCATTAGTTGAAAAAATAAAGCCAGATTTAGTAGTTTGTATTGATGCCTTAGCTTCAAGGAAACTTGAAAGAGTGGCAAGAACTATTCAAATAAGCAATACTGGTATATCACCAGGGGCTGGAGTTGGAAATCATAGAATGCAAATAAATGAAGAAAGTTTAGGTATTCCTGTTATTGCCTTAGGAGTACCAACTGTTGTGGATGCAGCTACTATTGCCAATGATGCCATGGATTTGGTTTTAGATGAAATGATAAATCAAGCAGAAGCTGGTAAAGAATTTTATAATATATTAAATAACATAGATAAGAATGAAAAAGGAATTCTGATAAAGAGTCTTTTAGATCCTTATGTAGGAGATTTAATGGTTACTCCAAAAGAAATAGATGATGTAATAGAATCAGTTTCAAAAATAATAGCAAATGGAATCAATATAGCTCTTCAACCTAATATGGTATTAGAGGATATAAATAAATTTTTAAATTAAGGCTATGTTTTAAATTGAAAAAATTATTAAGAGATTTTTTTAGAATTATAAGTGAATTTGAAGAAGAATAAATTAAATATTTACCTAAATAGAGTAACATAATATTTAACCTAACTTCATATAAATGAAAATATGAGGGAGGGGATAATGTGAGAGGTATTAATAAAAGAGAGATACCCATAGGAATGATTGTTCTTTTATCTTTATTGATAATATTTATGTTTAGATTTATGAAGATTGCAGCAAGTAAAGACATGAGAGAGAATTTATCATATATACAACTTTTAAATGCAGGAATGCCTGTTGCAAAGGGAACATATTACGATGAGAATGCTTATTTAGAAAGTAATATTACATTAAAAAGTTTAGCCTTAGAAACTTTAAATATAAAGCCTCTAGATCCGATAGAGTTAGTAATGAATGAAGTACCTTACTTTGGTGCAGTAAATAAAATAGCTTCAATTGATAAAGTTAATTATGTTTCTGCTGAAAAAGTATCTTCATTTGATTTAAATAAAGAAAGTATAGATATAGTTTCTGAGGAAGAATCTAAGGAAAATGCAGAATTAGAAGCTAGTAAAAATAGTGAAGTTTATAATCCAAGTTTAAAAAAGGAACTTGATCAGTCTAAGCCAGAGGTGCTTATTTATCATACTCATAATTCAGAGGGGTATAGTGAGGAAAGAACTTCAAACAATGAAGAACATAACGTAGTTGGAGTAGGGTCTTTAGTGGCAAAAGAACTTGAAGAAAACTATGGTATATCAGTTATTCATGATAAAACAAATCACTCAGCTTCATACGAACAATCTTACAATAAATCTAGAGAGACAGTTAAAAAATATACTAATGAATATGATGATTTTAAAATGGTAATAGATATTCATAGAGATTCTGTTGGAGAGCATAACAAAAAGAATTTAACTGCTAATATAAATGGAGAAAGTTTAGCTAAGGTTATGTTTGTTACAACTAGGAATAACCAATATTTTAATGATGCTGAATCCTTGGCCTATAGATTTATTAATAAAGCCAATGAGCTTTTTCCTGATATTTTAAGAAGACAGGAAACCTATAAGTATAATAGGGGACAAAATGCATTTAACCAAGATTTCAATAAGAATTCAATGCTTATTGAAGTTGGTGCAGAAGTAAATACTTCTAAAGAGGCTCAAGCTACAGCAAAGTATATAGCTAGATTAATAGCAGAAGAATTAAACGGAAAAAGTGAATAAAATATAAGAATTTTGAACATCCTTATAGATAGTAATCTATGGGGGTGTTTTATTTTGAAAAAATTTATGACTATTCTAACTCTTGGCATAATAGTTTTTTCTATAATTTCTTGGGGGCTTATAGGTGTTAACATAGAGAATACAGAGGCATTTAATAATCAAAATTATGAATTAAGCGAAAAAGTTGATTATGATAGAATAAAAGAAGAAACAGGCATGGATTTAACTATATTTAGTGAAGACAATAGTCCAGTAAAAATATATGAAAATAAGGACGAGGTTTATTTGGTTTTTAAAGAACATACTTTAAACTTAAGTAAAGGATTATTTGGTAATATGCTAATTGGTACTTTTAACCTAGTAAATAAATTAATCAATAATATTAATCAATTTATAGGAAACTATATAATAATGTAAAGTAAAGTATATTGACAGTTTAATGGCACATTGTGATATAATGTAACTTGACTTATTCTACAATGTGGGGGTGAAAACTGTTCAAAAACTTTTTAAATAGTTTGGAGAGCAGGTTTAGATATGGATAAAAAGAAGTATATAAGAAACTTTTCAATCGTAGCTCATATAGATCATGGTAAATCAACATTAGCAGATAGACTTTTAGAGAAAACTGGAACATTAACTCAAAGGGAAATGGAACAGCAAGTATTAGATACTATGGAGCTTGAAAAAGAAAGAGGAATAACAATAAAGTCTCAAGCAGCAAGACTTATCTATAAGAGAGAGAACGGAGAAGAATATATATTAAATCTTATAGATACTCCAGGTCACGTAGACTTTACATATGAGGTTTCAAGAAGCTTAGCCGCTTGTGAAGGTGCTATTCTTGTAGTAGACGCTACTCAGGGAATACAAGCTCAAACTTTAGCAAACTGTTACTTAGCATTAGATAATGATTTGGAAATAGTACCTGTTATAAATAAGGTTGACTTAGCTAGTGCTAGACCAGATGAAATAAAGCAAGAAATAGAGGATGTTATTGGAATAGAAGCAGAAGATGCTCCTTTAGTATCAGCTAAGACTGGATTAAACATAGAAGATGTTTTAGAAGAAATAGTAGAAAAAATTCCAGCACCAGAGGGAGATGAAAATGCTCCTCTTAAGGCTTTAATATTTGACTCATACTATGATAGTTACAAAGGAGTTGTATGTCATATAAGAGTTAAAGATGGTAAAGTTAAACCAGGAACAAAAATTAAACTAATGTCAACAGATAAGGTTTATGAAGTAGTTGAGACTGGAGTATTTACACCAGCTTTAATGCCTTTAAAAGAAGGATTAAGTGCAGGGGAAGTTGGATATATAACAGCTTCAATAAAGAATGTTAGAGATGCTAGAGTAGGTGATACTGTAACAGAGGCAGCTAGACCAACAGAGGAGGCCTTACCAGGATACAAACCAGCTATACCAATGGTTTACTCAGGTATATACCCAGTTGATGGAGCTAAGTATGAAGAATTAAAAGAAGCATTAGAAAAGCTTCAAATAAATGATGCTGCATTATCATTTGAACCGGAAACATCAGTAGCTTTAGGATTTGGATTTAGATGTGGATTCTTAGGATTATTACACATGGAAATAATTCAAGAGAGAGTTGAAAGAGAATTTAACTTAGATATAATTACAACTGCACCATCAGTTATATACAAAGTAACTAAGACAAATGGAGAATCTTTTGATTTAACAAACCCAACAAACCTTCCTCCAATGACAGAGATTGCATACATGGAAGAGCCTGTTGTTAAGGCTTCAATTATAACTCCAACTGATTACACTGGAGCTGTAATGGAATTATGCCAAGATAGAAGAGGTAAATTCATAGATATGCAATACTTAGAGGAAACAAGAGTTGTTATACATTATGAAATTCCATTAAATGAAATAGTATATGACTTCTTCGATACTCTTAAATCAAAAACAAGAGGATATGCTTCATTAGATTATGAATTAAAAGGATATGAGCAATCAAAACTTGTTAAGTTAGATATTTTATTAAATGGAGACAATGTAGATGCTTTATCTATGATAGTTCCAGAAGTTAAGGCTTATCAAAGAGGTAGAGCTATAGCTGAAAAACTTAAAGAAATCATTCCAAGACACATGTTTGAAGTTCCAATTCAAGCAGCTGTAGGTTCAAAAATTATAGCTAGAGAAACTGTTAAAGCTATGAGAAAAGACGTATTAGCTAAGTGTTATGGTGGAGATATTTCAAGAAAGAAAAAACTTCTTGAAAAACAAAAAGAAGGTAAGAAGAGAATGAGACAATTAGGAACAGTTGAAGTTCCTCAAGAAGCATTCATGTCAGTTTTAAAAGTGGACTAATTAAATTCTTTATATAGAGGCAATGATGAACAGTATTAAGTATTCATCATTGCCTTTTGTTTTTAAACCATTAATAACAGTAATTAAATTTTTTTGTTAACTTTACAAAGGTTTTTAAATCTTTTAGAGTTAGCTTATTTTTAGATACATTTAATTTAAATTTCTAAAATAAATATTTTTTATTTAGTCATTAAAAAGAAATCTCCTCAATATATTTATAGTAAATTAATAAAAATTATGTAGAGGAGAGGTATTATTATGTTAGATGCTAATAAAAGAGATGTTAAAATTAAGTGTAGAAAATTTAGAAATAATGGGAAGGCAACTGGTGTTATAAATAGAAAAAATGGAGATAATATTTCTATTAGTGTTAAAATTTCTGACTTAGATAAGTTTCTAGCTAAGCATGGAGATCATAGTGATTTAGAGATAAATTTAGAAGGTGAAGTAATAAACACTTCAATTATAGAAGTTCAAAGAGATTTATTAGTTCACAATGCTATAAATATAAATTTAAGAGAGATATAAAGCTAAAAATATTTTGAGTAAACTTATTTTAATAGGAATATTAATATTAAAGTTTAAAATTTTAGTTTTATCTAAAGGTAGATATTTAATTTTGTGAAAGAATCATATAAAAGTCATGGGTTTATTCACTCATGACTTTTTTTATTGTAATATGAAAGAAAGACTCATAATTAATAGATTATATTTAATTAAAAAAATTTATTTTATATTAGTTGTAAAGTTTATTTATTTTACATGGAGGTAATTAACTATGGATAAAATTTCCTTATATATACACATTCCTTTTTGTGCACAAAAGTGTCTTTATTGTGATTTTCCTTCCTTTGCCAGGAAAGATCATTTAAGAAAGGCCTATATAGAAGCTCTAAATAAGGAAATAATAAATTTAAGAGAGAAACATAATAATCTAGAAATAAACACTATATTTATTGGAGGGGGAACACCAAGTGTTTTAGAATCTAATGAATTAGAATGTTTATTAAAAGAAATAGCTAAACTTAATATGGCAAAAGATATAGAGTACTCTATGGAGTGTAATCCAGGAAACTTAACAGAAGAAAAGCTAGAAGTCATGAAGAAGTATGGTGTAAATAGAATCAGTATGGGGCTTCAAGCTAAGCAGGATAATCTTCTTAAAGGACTGGGAAGAATACATAACTATAAAACCTTTAAAGAAAACTTTTTATTAGCAAAAAAGGTTGGCTTTAATAACATAAATGTTGATTTAATGTTTGGATTACCCAATCAAAGATTAAATGAATGGGAAGAGACTTTAAGAGAGATAATATCTTTAGAGTCAGCTCATATATCAGCATATAGTCTAATTATAGAAGAGGGAACTGCTTTTTATAATTTATATGAAAATGATAAGTTAAAACTACCAACTGAAGAAGAAGAGAGAAAAATGTACCACTTAGCAAAAGAAATTTTAGAGGAAAATGGATTTAATCAATATGAGATTTCTAATTATGCTAAAGAGGGAAAAGAATGTAGACATAATTTAGCATATTGGAATATGGATAACTGGATAGGAGTAGGGTCAGCAGCTGCTTCTTATATTAATGGGAAAAGAATTAAAAACATAAGTAGTGTTGAGGAATATATAAATTCTATTAATGAGAAGGGAGAAGCCGTAGAAGAAATAATAAATAATTCAAAAAATGATAATATGGAAGAATTTATGTTTATGGGGCTTAGAAAAATTAATGGAATAGATGAAAATGAATTTAAAAAGAGATTTGGTATGAATATAAATGATGTTTATGGAGAAATACTAAATAAGTATATAGATGAAGGGCTTTTAATAAGGGAGTCAGGAAGAATTTTTCTAAGTGAAAAAGGCATAGAAATATCCAATGTAATAATGGCTGATTTTCTATTATAAAATTTAAAATAGGTTATGGTATAAATTAAAGCAAATAAAAGAAAAATAAAGATATTAAAGAATAAATAAGGTAAAATTCGAAATTTTCATTTGAAATGATAAAAAATGGAATTGACAAAAAACTTGGTAGGTAATATATTAATAGTGTACTAGTTAGCACTCGTTAAGAGTGAGTGCTAATAAAGAGGTGAGATTAGTGATAGACGATAGAAAGCTTCAAATATTAAGAGCTATAATTCAAGACTATATATCAACTGGAGAGCCCGTTGGTTCAAGAACTATCGCTAAAAAGTATAATCTTGGAGTAAGTTCAGCTACTATAAGAAATGAAATGGCTGACTTAGAAGAAATGGGATTTTTAGAACAGCCTCATACTTCGGCAGGAAGAATTCCATCAAGCAGAGGATATAGATTATATGTTGATAGAATGATTGAATTCGAAAGATTATCCTCTGAAGAGGAAGGGCTTATTAGAAATTCAATAATAGATGGTACCTTGTACGAAGTTGATAAAATAATCAAACAAACTAGTGCTCTTCTATCGGAACTTACTAAAATGACTTGTATAGTCAAAGCACCCTCAGTACATAAGAGCTTTGTAAAATCAATTCAACTTTTAAAAGTTGATGATGTAAGTATTTTATGTGTTTTAGTAACTGATAATGGTGTAATAAGAAATACAGTCATAAAAGTAAAGAGTGTTCCTATATCTGAAGAACTTATTAAAATTAGTAAGATAATAACTGAAAGGCTTAAAAACCTTACTATTGAGCAAATAAACTTAGAGGTTATTAGTAATCTCAATAGAGCTTTAAGCGGATATGAAGATATAGTAAATGCAGTTTTACCTGCTCTTTATGAGAGTTTAAAAGGTGATGAAACTTCTGAGGTATTCTTAGAAGGAACAATTAATATATTTAATTATCCTGAATATAATAATATTCACAAAGCTAAGGAGATTTTAGAACTTTTACATGATAAAAAAAGTATTTCAGAACTTATAAGTGATAGTGATGATATGACTGTAAAGATAGGTGATGAAATATTTGTACCAGAAGCAAAGGAATGTTCAATAATATCAGCTGGATATCATGTAGGAGATAGATCTTTAGGTACAATAGCTTTAATAGGTCCTAGAAGAATAAATTATTCTAAAGTCTTATCAATCATGACTGAAGTTATGAAAGAGTTAAATGAAACTTTAAAGAATAAGTAAGTAAAAAAAGAGAAGAGGTGTGGCTGCTTTATGGTGGATAATAAAGATTTTAACGAAGAGTTAAAGGAAAATATCCAAGAAGAATTAGATAACGAAACAAAAGCTGAAAATCCTAATATTGATGAAGAGGTAGAAGAAGTTTCAGAAGATATTAAGGCTGATGAAAAAGTTATTGATTTTGAAGAATTAAAGGCTTTAAAGGAAGAAAATACTATGTTTAAAAGTAAAACAAAGAAATTAGAAAATGAATTAGAGGCCTTAAAAGATAGATTATTAAGAATATCTGCAGAGTATGAAAATTACAGAAAAAGAACAGATAAAGAAAAAGAAAGAATATATACTGATGCATGTGAAGATGTTTTAATCAAAATGCTTCCAGTATTAGATAACTTAGAAAGAGCCTTAGCTGTAGATGGAACTGTTGAAGATCTTAAAAAAGGTGTTGAAATGACAGTAAGACAATTTGAGGATGCTTTAGAAAAACTTCAAGTTGAAGAAATATCTACAGAAAATGGTTTTGATCCAGAATTACATCAAGCAATGATGGTTGTGGAACAAGAAGGCGCAGAGCCAAATCAAGTAGCTCAAGTATTCCAAAAAGGATACAAGAGAGGGGATAAGGTTATCAGACATTCAATGGTAACTGTAACTAAATAATTTAATTAGCATTTAACAGGTTTAAATTATAGATATTGTTAGAGGAGGAATTAACAATGAGTAAAATAATCGGTATAGATTTAGGAACAACAAATTCATGCGTAGCTGTTATGGAAGGTGGAGAACCAGTAGTTATCACTAACTCAGAAGGTGCTAGAACAACTCCATCAGTAGTTTCATTCCAAGCAAATGGAGAAAGATTAGTAGGTCAAGTTGCTAAAAGACAAGCAATAACAAATCCTGACAAAACAATAATGTCAATAAAAAGACATATGGGAACTGACTATAAAGTTAATATAGATGGAAAAGATTATACACCACAAGAAATATCAGCAATGATACTTCAAAAATTAAAAGCAGATGCAGAAGCTTATTTAGGAGAAAAAGTAACAGAAGCTGTTATCACAGTTCCAGCTTACTTCAATGATGCTGAAAGACAAGCAACTAAGGATGCTGGTAGAATAGCTGGTTTAGATGTTAAGAGAATAATCAACGAACCAACAGCTGCATCATTAGCTTATGGATTAGATAAAATGGATAGTGCTCACAAAATCTTAGTATATGACCTAGGTGGTGGTACTTTCGACGTATCTATCTTAGATTTAGGAGATGGAGTATTTGAAGTTGTATCAACAAACGGAGATGCTAGATTAGGTGGAGATGACTTCGACCAAAGAATTATAGACTATATAGCAGAAGACTTTAAAGCTCAAAACGGAATTGATTTAAGACAAGATAAAATGGCTCTTCAAAGATTAAAAGAAGCTGCTGAAAAAGCTAAAATTGAGTTATCATCATCAACTCAAACATTAATCAACTTACCATTCATCACTGCTGATGCAACTGGTCCAAAACACATAGATATGACATTAACAAGAGCTAAATTCAATGAATTAACTCATGACTTAGTTGAAAGAACAATCAACATAATGAAAGAAGCCTTAAAATCAGGTAATGTTTCATTAAATGATATAGATAAAGTAATCTTAGTTGGTGGATCAACAAGAATACCAGCAGTTCAAGAAGCTGTTAAAAACTTCACTGGAAAAGAACCTTCAAAAGGAGTTAACCCAGATGAGTGTGTAGCAATGGGTGCTGCTATCCAAGCTGGTGTATTAACTGGTGATGTTAAAGACGTATTATTATTAGATGTTACTCCATTAACATTAGGAATCGAAACTTTAGGAGGAGTTGCAACTCCATTAATCGAAAGAAATACAACTATCCCTGCAAGAAAGAGTCAAATATTCTCAACTGCAGCAGATAACCAAACTTCAGTTGAAATTCACGTAGTACAAGGTGAAAGACAAATGGCAGCTGATAACAAAACTTTAGGTAGATTTACTCTATCAGGAATTGCTCCAGCTCCAAGAGGAATCCCTCAAATAGAAGTTGCTTTCGATATAGATGCTAATGGTATAGTTAAAGTTTCAGCAACTGATAAAGCTACTGGAAAAGAAGCTAACATTACAATCACAGCTTCAACTAACTTAAGCGATGCTGAAATAGATAAGGCTGTAAAAGAAGCAGAACAATTTGCTGAAGAAGATAAGAAGAGAAAAGAAGCTATAGAAGTTAAAAACAATGCTGAGCAAACTGTTTACCAAACAGAAAAAACTTTAAATGAACTTGGCGATAAAGTTTCAGCTGAAGAAAAATCAGAAATAGAAGCTAAAATCGAAGAAGTTAAAAAAGTTAAAGATGGTGACGATATAGAAGCTATCAAGAAAGCTATGGAAGATTTAACTCAAGCATTCTACAAAGTATCAGAAAAATTATACCAACAAAATGGTGGAGCACAAGGTCAAGGATTCGATCCAAACAACATGGGTGGAGCTAATGCTGGAGCAGGTGCTACAAACAACAACGATGACAATGTTGTAGACGCTGATTTCGAAGTTCAAGATGATAAATAATAATTAAAACTATCACAAGACTTAAAGCTTTGATATAATATAAAAAGAATTAATAGAGGGAAGGCTCAATAGTCTTCCCTTTTTATAAGTAAACTTATAGGTGGTGAATAACAGTGGCTAAAAGAGATTACTATGAAGTGCTTGGGCTTCAAAAGGGTGCTTCAGATGATGAGATAAAAAGAGCTTTTAGAAAAATGGCTATGAAATATCACCCGGATAGAAATCCTGGAGATAAGGAAGCGGAAGAAAACTTTAAAGAAGTAAATGAAGCATATGATGTTTTAAAAGACCCTGATAAAAAAGCTAAATATGATCAATTTGGTCATGCTGCTTTCGATGGAAGTGGTGGCTTTGGTGGTGGCGGATTTGGAGGCTTTGATGCTGGTGGATTCGACTTCTCAGAAATGGGTGGCTTTGGAGATATTTTTGAATCATTCTTTGGGGGAGGATTTGGTGGCGGATCATCTAGAAGAAGAAATGCTCCACAAAGAGGTGCTGATTTAGAATATAGATTAAATATAACATTTGAAGAAGCTGTATTTGGATGTGAAAAAGAAATATCTATAACTAGAACTGAAAATTGTGAAACTTGTCATGGTACAGGTGCTAAAGCAGGCACAACTCCTAAGACTTGTCCAAAATGTAATGGTTCAGGTCAAATAAGAGTTCAAAGACAAACTCCTTTAGGAAGCTTTGTATCTACAACAACTTGTGATCAATGTGGTGGAACAGGTAAAGTAATTGAAGATCCATGTCCAGATTGTAAGGGAAAAGGAACTGTTAGAAAGAATAGAAAGATAACAGTTAAGATACCAGCAGGTGTAGATACTGGAAACATAATACCTTTAAGAGGACAAGGTGAGCAAGGTGCTAATAATGGTCCTGCAGGAGATTTATATATAAGAGTAAATGTTGCTCCATCTAAGATATTTAGAAGAGAAGGTTCAGATATTTACTATGATTACAAGATAAGTATGGCTAAGGCTGCTTTAGGAGCTGAAATCACTGTTCCGACTGTAGACGGAAATGTTAAATATAAAGTTCCAGCAGGTACTCAACCAGGAACTAAGTTTAGATTAAAAGGAAAAGGTGTTCCTCACGTTAATGGTGGAGGAAGAGGAAATCAATACGTTCATATGGTAGTAGAGGTTCCAAAACATCTAAATAAAGAGCAAGAAGAAGCATTAAAAGCCTTTATGAAGGTATCTGGGGAATCAGTTGATGATATAGATGAAAAAGATGAAGGATTCTTCTCAAAATTTAAAAAGAAAAAATAATTGATTTTAAATACTCTAGTCATTTCTGACTAGAGTATTTTTTGTTTATATAAATTTAAAAAAAGTAAATGATTTACAAGTGGATGTATTAGTGATATAATACACTCAAGGTTAAGTGTATTAATGAAGTAATACATAAGTACAAAAATATATTAACATAAATATAGGGGTGATTAAATGATAGAAGTGGTTGGTGTTAAAAAGAAGTTTAGAAGAAAAAAAGTTTTAGAGAATATTACTTTTAATGTAAAGAAGGGAGAAATAACTGCTTTACTAGGGTTAAATGGAGTGGGAAAATCTACTCTTTTAAAAATAATTATGGGACTTGTTAAGCCAGATGAGGGGAAAGTGCTTTTTAACGGAGAAAAGCTAAATTATAAGACCTATGAAAATATTGCCTTTGTACCTGATGTTTTAAATACTTATGGTGATATGAAAATAAAAGATGCCTTTGAATATATGAGTATGATGTATGAAAAGTGGGATATGGATAAAGCTTATGAAATGCTAAAAGATTTTAAATTAACTGATGATTTAAAAATAAATAAACTTTCTAAAGGGAATATAGCAAGGGTAAAACTTATATTAGGTTTTTCTAGAAATCCAGAATATTTACTTTTAGATGAACCTTTTTCAGGTATAGATATTTTTACAAGAGAGAAGTTTATAGAATCTTTAATTGGCTATATGGATAACGATATTGGAATTTTACTAACAACTCATGAATTAAAAGAGGTTGAAAATATAGTTGATAAAGTTGTCTTTTTAAGTGATGGAAATATTAAAATAGAATTTTATGTTGAAGATGTAAGAGAAAATGAAGGATTATCAATGGTAGAGAAAATAAGGGAGGTACATGAAGGTGAGTAAGGGGAATTTTAAAAAGTTAAGTTATCTTTTAAATTTACAGATATTAAGAGATTTAAAAATAACAATAGGATCAGCTGTTGGAATTATGCTTTTAAACATTGCCTATTTCGTTTATAGCTTAAGTGATGAATTAAAAATTTATTTAGAAAAAACAGAGAATATAGGTGCTATTCAAATGTTTTCTCCTATAGGTTCTTTTAGTAGTTTTTCTAATCGTGGAAAGGGTATGCTATTAACGCTTTTAATACTAGGATGTTTTTGTTTATATTGTTGGTATCTATGGCTTGGTGAGTTTAAAGGAGAGAATAAAAGTGCATATACTCTTTTAACATTGCCATTGCCTAAAAAGTTTATTATTATATACAAGTTTTTAGCAGCATGTTTTTATTATTTATCTTTAGTTTTCTTTCAAATAGTAGCATTACTTATAAATTATATAATATTTAATATTATGGTTCCAACTGATGCTATAGTAAAAGAAAGTTTAATTACCATATTATCTAGTTCAATAAGTAATTTTTATGGATTGATTCCAGTTAGTTTTGTTAATTTAATAACTCATGGCTTATTTTTTATAGCAATGATATTATTAACTTTTTTATTTGCAATATTAGAGAGAAGTTTTGGAGTAAAGGGTGGAATATTAGGGGTAATATTAGGATGTTCTTTTCTTTTCTTAGTTTTAATCTTCCCAGGAAAAATGAATTTTTATATGTTTGAAAAATTTATTTGGTTTGTTTTCATAGCAATCTTATATGATTTGTTTGGATGGTTTTATTCAAAGTATTTGCTTGAAAAAAAGGTTCATGTGTAAGGAGGAGTAGAAATTATGAAAAAAAGAGTACCTTGGGTGTTAACAGTAATATTTTTAAGTGCATTTATAGTTTTTTCTGGAATATTTATTTACATTAATTGTTCGCCAATAAAGTTTAAAGATATATATGGAAGTAGAAGTGAACTTGGAGATGTTGATTTAGTTTTTTATAAAGATAGGGATATTTTTGGAGAAGAAATGACTGTTGGAACTAAAATGGTTAATAGAAGAAATGTTATTAATGAGAGACGTTTTGATGGAATTGATGTACTTAAGGATAAGAAGTTTTTTAGAGGAATATATCCAACAAGAGATACTTTCTTTGAGGATGACAATGTAATGGTTGATATTACTAATATATATGGCGATGGTTTTCAGAAGCTTGAAGTTAGATTTAAGGATAAAAAATCTAATACTTATGAAACTTTTAATGTTAAAGTAGATGAATATATTAGAAATAATAATATAGATAAAGTCACTTATAAGGATGGAAAAATAAATATATTATTTTCTGTGAATTATCAAGAAAATGATATAGTATTTGGAGAAATAAATTTATCAGATAAGAAGTTTAATATAGTTGATATAATAAATTTAGATGAGAAATTAGATTTAAATAAAGAGTATTCTCATGTAAATTCAGTAAGACAAAAATTTGGAGCTTTATCAAGTACTGAAAAAGATAAAGTATATTATAAATTAACTGAACTTGATAATACTGATAAGAGAGGCATATATAGTGATGATAGCATCCTTGAAGTAGATGTAAATACTAGAGAAATAAAAAGATATAATCCTAATGATGAAATAAGAGATGATATGAAGAAATCTTATTTTGATGCAAATGGAAAAGAGGGTACAATGTTTGAGGCTTATGGTGAAATATATATTACCCAGACTTTAGATCAGAAGACTTCAGTATTAGTATTTAACACTAAAACAAAAGAGTTTAAATTTTATAAGGATCTTATAGAAAATGAAAGATTAAATAGATATGGAGTAAATGTTAGGGATTTAGGTACATTTATAATTGCAGAAAATAAGGTTATAGCTAATTTTATTGATCATAGAGATGATAGTTTTTTAAACAGCACTTATATAGCAGTTATAGATATACCTAGTAGAAATCCAGTTTATATAGGTGAATTAGAATCTGGATATTTAAGTGACATTAAGATATCAGGAGGTAAATAAAATGTTTTTTGAAGTAAATGATAGGGAACCAATTTATCTCCAAATAATAAGACATATAAAACAATCCTTAGTTATTGAAAATTTAAAGCCAGGAGATCATATACCATCAAGGAGGGAGCTTGCAGAAATGTTAAAAGTAAATCCTAATACAGTTCAAAGAGCATATAGAGATATGGAGACTATGGGACTTATAGAAACAATAAGAAATAAACCAAGTACTATAACAGAAGATGAAGAAATATTAAAAAACATAAGAAAAGAACTTGTAGAGGATGCATTAGATGGATTTATAGAAAGTATGAAAGCTATAAAATTAACTAAGGAAGAAGTTTTAGAAATTATTAGAGAGAGATATTAAATAACTAAATGTAAGAAGCTATATAAATTTTAAACAATTTATATAGTTTCTAATTTTATTAATATATTTGAAATTATAGTCAATATTTTGGCTCTATTTATAATAAAAGTTGTTTAAAGTTTTAGCTTGTTTAAAATAAAAGATTAAGAGGGTGAATTTTATGTGGAGAAAGATTATTAATGTATTGTTTTTTGTAAGTTTTATATTCTATATTTCATTTTTATTATGGAATATACTTTTTAAATATGTTTCTCCTATTGAGTTATTCAGCAGCGAAAGAGAATTTTATAGGAGTTTAAACTTAATTCCTTTTAATGATATTATAGAAGGGAATTATAATCAACTTGATGTTATAGGAAATGTTATTTTGTTTATACCTTTAGGAATTTATGCAAGTATGTTTTCAAAGAAACTTAAGTGGTATGAAAATACAGTGATAATAGCATTAATATCTTTAGCTTTTGAAGTAAGTCAATATATATTTGCTATAGGGGCAAGTGATATAACAGATATAATAACTAATACTGTTGGCGGTAGTATTGGAATAGGAATATACTTAATAATTAAAAAGATTTTTAGAGAAGACATGAAAGTAAAAAGTTTTGTATCTATTTGTAGTACATTAGTTATGATTCCTGTTGCTTTTATCATAGTAATGAATTTTATTTATAATTAAATATTTAGAGGGATTAAATAAGATTAAGTTTAAAGGTTATGTCAATAATAGACTATAGCCTTTATTTTTTTTATGTGTGATAATAAAAATAATGATAAGAAGTTTATCTTAGAAATTTTAATAAAGTATATTAAACATAATAATGCTTATAAACTAGACAGATACTACACTAAAGTGTAAAATAAATTATTAGTCAAAGTAGCATAAGAAAGGATTGATACATAAATGGAAGGAACTTGGATTGAAGTTAGAGTAATAACTAAAAGTGAGGCATTAGAACCTATATCAGGAATATTTTACGGATTAGACTGTAAGGGTGTTGCTATAGAGGATCCAAATGATATATTAGGAAGAGAACAAGGACCTTTAACTTGGGATTTTGCAGATATAAACATATTAGAACATAAGGGGAAGGTTGCCGTTGTTAAAGGTTATTTCTCAGAAGAGGATAACATTGATGACGTAATAGCTTATGTTAAGGAAAGAGTAGAAGAGTTAAAAGAGTCAGGATTAGATGTTGGTGAAGGAACAGTTGAAGCAGAAAAAATGTTTGAAGAAGACTGGGCTAATAACTGGAAGAAATACTATAAGCCAATAAAGATTGGAGAAAAAATAGTTATAAAACCAATATGGGAAGAGTATGAACCTACTGGAGAAGAAATGGTAGTAGAATTAGACCCAGGTATGGCTTTTGGTACTGGTGACCATGAAACTACAAGAATGTGTGTTCAAGCTTTAGATAAATATGTTAAGGATGATACTACTGTATTTGATATTGGAACAGGTTCAGGAATACTTGCTTTAGTTGCTTCTAAACTTGGTGCAAAACATGTTATAGGAGTTGATTTAGACCCAGTTGCTGTAGATTCAGCTAAGGAAAATATATCATTTAACAATGTTGATAATATAGAAGTGTTATACGGAAATCTTTTAGATGTTGTAGATGGAAAAGCTGATATAGTTGTTGCAAATATAATAGCTGAAATAATCTGCATATTAGTTGATGATGTTAAAAAAGCATTAAACAAAGATGGAATTTTCATAACTTCAGGTATAATACATGAGAGAAGACAAATGGTTATAGATAAATTAGAACAAGAAGGTTTTGAAGTTATGGAAGTTAACAAAGATGGAGAATGGAACTGTATTGTTGCTAAGTTAAAATAATTTAGTAAGGGAGTATAAAATTATGCATAAGTTTTTTACACCAGCGCATATGTTTTCAGACACTCATGCAAAAATAACAGGGGAAGATGTAAAACATATTTATAAGGTTTTAAGGGTAAAACCAGGTGAGAAGGTTGTTGTAAATAACCTTGAAAGTGAAGAGTTTTTAGGTGAGGTAGAAGAGGTTAATAAACAAGAGGTTTCTATCAAAATCTTAGAGAAGCTTGATGTAAACAATGAAAGTAATTTAAATATTACTTTATTTCAAGGAATGCCAAAGGCTACAAAAATGGATTTAATAGTTCAAAAATGTGTAGAACTTGGTGTTTCAGAAATAATTCCAACAATAACTGATAGAGTAGACGTTAAATTAAAAGGTGAATTTAAAAAATTAGATAGATTAAATAAAATCGCTTTAGAGGCATGTAAACAAAGTAAAAGAACGGTAATACCACAAGTATTAGAACCAATGGACTTTAAAGAGGTTTTAGAAAAGATAGATCAATTAGACCTTATGGTTATTCCTTATGAAAATGCTACAGGATACGGAATAAGAGCTATGGTTAACTCTATAGAGGATAAAGATAGTATAAAAAATGTTGGAATAATGGTTGGGCCAGAAGGCGGATTTGAAGAAAGTGAAATAGAAGCCCTAAAAGAAAAAGGAGCTCATATTGTAACTTTAGGACCAAGAATTTTAAGAACAGAGACAGCAGGATTTACCTGTATTTCTCTTATTCAGTATGAGCTTGGTGATTTAGGAGGAAATATTTAATGAAAGTTGCATTTGCTACACTAGGGTGTAGAGTTAATACATATGAATCAGAAGCAATGACTGAAAAATTTGTTAGAGAAGGCTATGAAGTTGTAGATTTTAATGAAATGGCAGATGTGTATGTAGTTAATACTTGTAGCGTAACTAACATGGGAGATAAGAAATCAAGACAAATAATAGGAAGAGCTAGAAGACAAAATCCAGAGGCTATTATAGCTGTAGTTGGATGTTATGCTCAAATAGCACCTACAGAGGTTTCAGGAATTGAAGGCGTAGATGTAGTTTTAGGTTCAAGAAATAAAGGTGAAATAGTTTATTATGTAAATAAGGCTAGAGATGAAGGCAAGCAACAAGTTAAAGTTGGCGCTGTTTTAAAGAATAAAGTTTTTGAAGACCTAAAAATTGAAGAGTATAATAATAAAACTAGAGCTTTCTTAAAAATACAAGATGGATGTAATAGATTCTGTGCTTATTGCTTAATTCCATATACTAGAGGTTCTGTTTGTTCAAAAGACCCTAAGAAGGTTTTAGAGGAAATAAGAAGTTTAGCAGAGCATGGATTTAAAGAAATAATATTATCAGGAATTCATACAGCATCTTATGGTGTTGATTTAGATGAAAAAGTAACACTAGTTGATTTACTAGAAGAGATAGAAAAAATTGATGGAATAGAAAGAGTTAGAATAGGTTCAATAGATCCTACATTCTTTACAGAAGATGTTGTAAGAAGAATCTTAGCTCTTAAAAAACTATGTCCTCATTTCCACTTATCACTTCAAAGTGGATGTGATGCTACTTTAAAAAGAATGAATAGAAGATACACTGCTAAAGAGTATGAAGATATAGTAAATCTTTTAAGAGATAAAATAGAAGATGTTTCTATAACAACAGACGTAATTGTTGGTTTCCCTGGAGAAACTGATGAAGAGTTTGAAGAAACTTATGAATTCTTAAAGAGAATAGCTCTTTCAAAAACTCACATATTTAAATATAGTCCTAGAAAAGGTACTAGAGCAGAGAATATGGAAAATCAAGTTGATGGAAATAAGAAAGACGAAAGAAGTAAAAAACTTATTGAATTAAATAGAATTAATGAAAAAGCCTTTGCTGAAAAATATATAGGTGAAGTTATTGATGTTTTATTTGAAGAAGAAGTTGAATTAGGTAGTGGTGTTTATACTGGATATACAAGAAATTATATAAAGGTAAATGCTAAGGCTGATTGCAATGTTTCAGGTAAAATATTAAATGTAAAAATTAATTCTTTTGAGGGAGAAGTAGCCCAAGGAGAAATAGTATTATAAAAAGAAGATTTTTACATTCAAAATGAGTTATAATAGATAATAGATTCATTGCTTAGGAGGTGAAAATCATGTCAGATTGTATTTTTTGTAAAATAGTAGCTGGAGAAATTCCAAGCAAAAAGATTTATGAAGATGATAAAGTTTTAGCTTTTCATGATATAAGTCCAGAAGCACCAGTACATTTTTTAGTTATTCCTAAAGAACACATAGCTAGTTTAAATGAAGTTAATGAAGAAAATGCAGAAGTATTTGCACACATTTTCAAGACTATTAATAAACTAGTAAAGGAACAAGGAATTGCAGAGGATGGATACAGAGTTGTCACTAATTGCGGAGAGCAAGGAGGGCAAACAGTAGGACATATCCATTTCCACGTTCTTGGAGGAAGAAATTTAAATTGGCCACCAGGCTAAAATTTAGATTTAACTTCTTGACATTAAAGAAAACTATGTTGTATAATATAGCGTGTGTTATTTAGCCCATGGCTGTGAATTACATTAATAATTTACGCTAGCGGAGGGAGGGATAAAGAATGTCAGAAATCAGAGTAAAAGAAAACGAATCATTAGAGCAAGCATTAAGAAGATTTAAGAGACAATGCGCTAGAGCTGGAGTTCTTTCAGAAGTAAGAAAAAGAGAACACTACGAAAAGCCAAGCGTAAAGAGAAAGAAAAAATCAGAAGCTGCAAGAAAGAGAAAATTCAAATAGTTTTTGGTTTAAATTTATAGAATAATTTCTTTTGAAAGAAGGTATACAAATGCCAACTATTAAAGAAAGACTTCAAGAAGACTGGAAGCAGGCTTTAAAGGCTAAGGATAAGTTCAAGGCTGGAGTTTTAAGTACTGCTAAGTCAGCAATACTTTTAGTCGAAAAGACTGACGGTGTTAAGCTTGAGGATGAACAGGTTATAGAAATATTAGCAAGAGAAATCAAGCAAAGAAGAGAAGCTGCGCTTGAATTCGAAAAGGGAAATAGACAGGATTTAGTTGATCAAAACAATAGTGAGATTGCAATCTTGTTAGATTACCTTCCTCAGCAGTTAAGTGAAGAAGAAATAAAAGATATCATAAAGCAAGCAGCTGAAGAAGTGGGCGCAAATAGCATGAAAGACATGGGAAAAGTTATGTCAAAGGTTAGACCGCAAACAGTTGGTAGAGCTGATGGTAAACTTGTAAGTCAATTAGTTAAAGAATATTTAAATAAGTAAGAGAGTTCATTAGAACTCTCTTTTATTTTTATAATTTAAAGTTTAGTTTTAAGAATGGATTATGAATAGTTTAGAAGTTTTTAAAAAGAAACTTTTGAATTGTTTTAAAAGGCATATACATAGCTAAAGGTGCTATGTATATGCCTTTTTATATTGCTTAGTTTTTTTATATAAGAATAAAAAAATATAAATTTTCATAGATTTAGTATGAAAATATTTTATGGGAGGTATAGTTGTGGGTGATAAATTAAGACAGGTAACTAATAGAATTGCAGAGGAATTAGATTTACCTAAGGAGATAATAAATGGTGAGCCTAAAATAGTTGTACATGGAAAAAGTGAAATTATTATAGAAAATCATAAGGGAATAGAGGTTTTTAAGGAAAATGAAATTAAGATTAATAGCAATTTAGGGGTTATTACAATTGAGGGAGTAAAGTTAGAGATAAGATTTATAGGTACCGAAACTATTGCGTTAACAGGAAGACTTAAGAATTTAAGTTTTGAGGAGGCGTAAGATGAATTTGGAGTTTTTAAAAAAAGGACAAGTAAAGGTTGAAATAAAAACTTTTGATATAAATAAACTTTTAAATGTTTTATGGAGAAATGGTATAAATGTTGAAAATGTAAGGAAAATAGATGTAGTAACTGTAACTTTAAATGTAGATTATTCTGACTATGGAAAATTAAAAAGCTATGTTAAAAGACTTAATGGAAAAGTGAAAATAATATCATCAAAGGGAATGATATTTTTCTTATCTAGAGCTAAAAAGTCTATAAGTATATTTGTAGGAGGTTTAATATTTTTAGTAGGCTTATATATCTATTCTGGTTTTATATGGAGAATAGACATAGAAACAAAGAAAAATATAGCTCCTTTTGAGATAAGAACTATGTTAAATGATTTTGATATTAAACCAGGAGTTAAAAAAAGTAGTGTAAATGTTTATGGATTAGAAAGAAAATTAGAAAATGGACATGGAGACATAATGTGGGTAAATGCTCGTATAGAGGGTGGAACTTTAAAAATAAAGGTTGAGGAAAAGGTTAGTCCAAAAATAAAAGAAGAAAATGAAAATAAAGAGTTTAAGAATATAGTGGCATCTATGGATGGCGAAATAAAGAGAATATACACAACTTCAGGTACGGCTGTTGTAAAGGAAGGAGATGTGGTTAAAAAGGGAGATATTCTCATAATACCTCAACAAGGGATAGAAGGCGGTGAATATGAAGTTGATGCTGAAGGAGAAGTTACGGCTAATACTTTTTATGAAAAGACTATAGAATTGCAAGTTGATGGTAAAAAAGAGGAGAGGACAGGAGAGGTAGACAGTGATATTTACTTAGAAATAATGGGTAAGAAAATTTATCTAAAAAAGCCTACTAAAGAGTTTGATAAGTATGATAAAATAGAAAGTACAGGAAAGTTTATAAATAGAAACTTATACTATGAGAAAGTAGATAAAGATATAGTTGATGATAGGGAAACCATAATAAATAAAGCTGTTGAGTTAATGAAAAACTCAATAAACAAAGAAATAAGTAAGCAATCCAAAATAGTTGATAATATAATTACAACTGAGGATTTAGGGGAAGGGAAGATTAGATTAAAGGTTCTTTTCGTAGTAGAACAAAATATAGCTTTAAGTTACTAGATAAATTAGGACCTAATGAGGAGAAGATGAGCAATTATGGGGAAATTGAAGGAAAAAACATTTAATGTATTTAAAGATTATAAAAAAATAATCTTATATATAATAACCTTTATAGTTTTATACTGTACTTTGATGACTGGTATAATAACAAGAAAGTATGATTTAAAGGTAGGAGATATACCTAAGTCTGACATTAAGGCACATAGAGAAATTATTGATGAATCAGCTACTGAAGCAAGAAAAAAAGAAGCTGAAGAAAAGGTTGATAAACAATATTCTTTAAGGACAGATGTTCAAAAGCAAAGTGAAGAAAAGATAAAGGGTTTCTTTTCTTCAGTTGAAAAAGTTTTAGCTCAAGATAAGCCAGAAGAAGAAAAGGCTAAACTTATTCCTAGAGTGCCATTTAAAATAACAGATGCACAGGCAAATAAAATTGCTTCAATGAATGAACAAGATATTAAGAAATTAGAAAGCTTATGCATAGATGCTTTAAATAAGGCATATGAGGCGCCAATTGAAGATGGAAATAATCAGGATTTAAAAGATGCTAAAAAAGAATATACAGATTTTATATCTTCCAGTGATTTAAGTGATTCAGAGAAGGCTATTGCATTAAATTTTGTTAATGTAGTAGAACCAAACTTTTTCTATGATAAAGAAAAAACTGATGAATTGATAAAAGAAACATTAAAGCAAGTTCCACCAGTTATGATAAAGAAAAATCAAATAGTAGTAAGCGAAGGTGAGCCAGTTACGGCACACCAATTAGAGCTTTTAGGAACTTTGGGGTTATTAAGTGATTCAGCTTCAGGAATATATATTTATATTGCTTTAGGGATTTTAGTAATAATAGTTATGTATCTTCAATATGGATACATACATAAGTATTATCCAAACATAAATAAAGAGTTTTCCAAAATAGTTATGATAAGCATATTAAATGTATTCCCAGTAATACTAGCTAGACTTTTTGGTATGATGTCAAACTATATAATACCACTGGCGTGTATGCCTATGCTTATAACACTTCTACTAAATTACAAAATATCCCTAGTATTTAGTATGTTAAATGTAATTTTAATAGGAGGAGCAGTAGGCTTTAATCCTAATATAATAATCCTTGCTATTTTAAATGTTGTTTTAGGAGGAACATTACTTAGAAAAATGCAACAGAGAAATGATATATTATATTCTTCAATAACCGTTGCAGTTTTAAGTTCAATATTAACTTTTAGTGTTGGTACTTTAACAACTAATAACTTTATGGAAATACTTGCAGATAGCACATTTGCAGCGGCAGGAGCTGTACTTTCTGGAATACTTACAATAGGTGTTTTACCATTCTTTGAGTCAACATTTGATATAGTAACTAATGCTAAGTTATTGGAATTATCTAATCCTAATAATCCATTACTTAAAAAATTACTTATGGAAGCTCCGGGGACATATCATCATAGTATTTTAGTAGCAAATTTAGCAGAATTAGCTGCTGAGCAAGTTGGAGGAAATCCGCTATTAGCTAGAATAGGAGCTTATTATCATGATGTTGGTAAAACTAAGAGACCATATTTTTTTAGAGAAAATCAGTTTGGAAAGAAAAATCCACATGATAGGTTAAAACCAGAAGTAAGTAGTAAAATAATAATATCTCACGTTAAAGATGGATCAGAATTAGCCAAGGAATATAATTTACCTAAGACTATACATGATTTTATAGTTACACATCACGGAGAGACTTTAGTTAAATATTTTTATTTAACAGTAAAAAATAATTCTGAAAATCCAGATGAGGTTAAGGAAGAGGATTTTAAATATCCAGGACCAAAGCCTATGAGTAAAGAACAAGGAATTGTTATGCTAGCGGATTCAACAGAGGCAGCTGTAAGATCAATTAATGAACCTACTGAAGAGAAAATTGAAAAAATGGTCAATAATATTATTGATGATAAGTTAGCAACTGGACAACTAGACAATTGTGATCTTACTCTTAGAGATATAAGTAAGATAAAAAAATGTTTCCTAAAGGCATTAAATGGAATACATCATGAAAGAATAGAATATCCAGATGATAACAAGAAGGAGAAAAAATAAAATGATATTCATAGATAATAGACAGAATAAATTTGAGGTTACGGAAGAATTAACTAAGAAGTTAGAAGAAGTTATTTCTTTTGTGCTAAAAGAAGAAAAAGTTAAAGAGGATTGTGAAGTTTCTTTAGTTTTTGTAGACAATGAAGAAATTAGAGGAATAAACAATGAAACTAGAGGAATAGATAGAGCAACTGATGTTTTATCATTTCCAATGATTGATTATCCAGAGGATAAAGTCTATAAAGATGTTTATTTAGAGCATGAATTTGATAAATGCTATTTTGATGGAGATGAACTTATCTTAGGCGATATAGTTTTATCTCTAGAAAGAACTAAAGAACAAAGTATTGAGTTTAATCACTCATTTGAAAGAGAAGCTTGCTACTTAGTAACTCACTCAGTTTTACACCTTTTAGGTTATGACCATATGGAAGAGGAAGAAAAAGCTAGAATGAGAGGAAGAGAAGAGGAGTTACTTGGTAAGTTAAATATAACAAGGGAAAGCTAAGGTATGAGAATGGTTTAGGAGAATATTATGAAGGTAAGAAAACTTATTGATAGCTTTAATTATGCAATAGATGGTATAATATATGCCTTAAGAACTCAAAGAAACATGAGAATACATTTTATAGTAGCTTTAATTATATTATCAGCTTGTTTTGTTTATGATATAAGCAAGATAGAGTTTATAATACTAGCCATAACAATAACCATGGTAATAGCAGCAGAATTAGTTAATACTGCTATAGAAAGCGCTATAGATTTAAGTACAAATTACTATCATCCTTTAGCTAAAGTAGCTAAAAATACAGCGGCTGGGGCAGTACTTATAACTGCAATAAATGCTGTCTTAGTAGGGTATATTATATTTTGGGATGAACTTACCAATGTAACTTTTAGAATTATGGATAGAGTAAAGGCAACAGAGCCTTATATTATATTTATTGTCTTAGCCATAGTATGCATAGTTGTGGTTGCTGCAAAGGCTTATTTTGGAGAAGGAACCCCATTAAAGGGTGGAATGCCTTCAGGACATAGTGCTATAGCATTTTCCATAGCTACGGCTATATCACTTATAAGTAATTCTCATATTATAATTATACTTAGTTATTTAATGGCTTTAATAACGGCCCAGAGCAGAGTGGATTCAGAAGTCCATAGTGTATGGGAAGTTATTGCTGGAGCATTATTAGGAACGCTTATAACAATTTTAATTTTTAAAATATTTAGTTGATAAATTTTTAGTGTCTAGATTTTAGAATGGAGGATGAATTATTATGAAAAAAGAACTTATAAAAAAAGCTTTAGAGGCAAGAGAATTAGCATATTGTCCATATTCAAATTTTAAGGTAGGTGCAGCTGCTTTATTTGAGAATGGTAAAATATATACAGGATGCAATGTTGAAAATGCATCATTTGGAGCAACAAACTGTGCTGAGAGAACTGCTATATTTAAAGGGGTTTCAGAAGGAGCAAGAGTCTTAAAGGCTATGGCTTTAGTAGGAGATTTAAATTCATACACATATCCATGTGGTATATGCAGACAAGTAATAGTAGAGTTTGCAGAAGATAAAGATATAAAAATATTCATAGTAAAAAGTGAAGATGATTATATAGAGACAACATTAGATGAAATTTTACCTGGATCTTTTACTAAAAAGGATCTGGAAAAATAGGAGGAAATATGTTTAAATCAGGATTTATAACAATTGTTGGTAGACCAAATGTAGGTAAGTCAACATTAACAAACTTATTGATGGGAGAAAAACTTTCAATTGTTTCTAATAAACCACAAACAACAAGAAATAACATTCAAACAATATTAACTGGAGATGACTATCAAATGATTTTCGTTGATACTCCAGGGATACATAAGCCTAAACATAAATTAGGCGAGTATATGGTAAATAGTGCTACAGATTCTATAAAAGATGTAGATTTAGTATTATTTTTAAGTAATCCATGTGAGGAAGTTGGTAGAGGAGATAAGTTTATAATAGAGCAGCTTAAAAATCAAAAAGCTCCTGTTATATTCGTATTAAATAAAGTTGATGAGAGTTCACCAGAAAAGGTTGCTAAAACTTTAGAATTATTCTCAAAAGAATATGACTTTGCAGAAATGATTCCAATATCAGCTATGAAAGCTAAAAACACAGATAAACTTTTAGAACTTATGGTTAAATATTTACCAGAGGGTCCTAAATATTATCCAGATGATATGATAACAGATGTTCAAGAAAGATTTGTTGTAGCAGAGATAGTTAGAGAAAAGGCTCTTAAAAATTTAAGCCAAGAAGTGCCTCATGGTATTGCTGTAGATGTTATACAAATGAAACAAGATGATAATGGTAAGTATAACATAGAAGTAGATTTAATATGTGAAAAAGCATCTCATAAAGGAATAATAATTGGGAAAAATGGTCAAACACTTAAGAAGATTGGTTCTACAGCTAGATATGAACTAGAAAGATTCTTAAGAGCAAAAGTAAATATAAAAATATGGGTAAAAGTTAGAAAAGAGTGGAGAGATAATACTTCACTATTAAAGGAATTAGGTTATAAAAAACTTAAATAGGAGGGATAGCTTCTGGCACTTATAGAGAGTGGTGGAGTTATCATTAAGGCTCAAGATTATAAAGAGAACGATAAATTGCTTTGGATTTTTACCGAGAAAATGGGTAAGATAACAGCTATAGCTAAGGGTGCAAAGAAAAGTAAAAGTAAACTCTTTTCATTAACGCACCCTTTATGCTATGGCGATTATTTATTATTCAAGGGAAAGGGTTTATATAGATTATCTGAAGGAAAAATAAGAACTTCCTTTCAGACATCTTTAACTGACCTAGAAAAGCTTACTTATGCATCTTACTTATGTGAGCTTATTGATATATCACTACAGGATGAAGAAGAAAATTTTAATTTATATAAAGAGTTTATAACATGTCTTTATTTAATAAATACTGAGGCTATAAGTTATGAACTATTAATAAGAGCTTTTGAGCTTAAATTATTAAAATACACTGGGTATGGATTAAGATTTGATAATTGTGTATTTTGTAAAAATAAATTAAGTGTTTCAAACTACATTAGTTTAAGATATTTTGGAGGCGTTTGTGATAAATGTCCCAAGGAACATGGACTTTACATAAATAAAGCCACATATAATGCCTTAAGATTCTTAAATAATACTTCTTTGGATAAAGTATATAGATTAACATTAACAGAAGAGGTTAAGGAAGAACTTTTTAAGGTTACTAGTTTTATAATATCTTCTGTATATTCAAGAAAACCTAAAAGTTTAGAAATGTTAAAGTTTATAAAGGAGTGATTTACATGAGTGAAATAACATTAGAAAAAGTAGATCAAGTAATAGAAAGAACATATGCTACTTACGCAGAAGCTAAAGAGGCATTAGAAGCTTGTGATGGTGATGTTGTTAATGCATTAATATATATTGAGAAAAAAAGAGAAGAAGAAAGTAAAGTAGAAGAAGAAAAGGTAATGGAAGAAAAGGCAGAAAGCTTTGAGGATATAAAAAAATTCTTAAAGGATTTAATTGATAAGGGAAATGTATCTAGAATAAGAATTCTTAAGGATGAAAAAGTATTAACTGATATACCAGTTAATGCAGGGATAGCTGCAGGGGCCATTGCCGTAATATTCCCAAGTATATTAGCACTAAGTGTGGTAGCCGCTATTGCAACAAAGATTACAATAGAAATAACTAAGGCTGATGGAAGCGTTGAGATTGTTAATAAAATAGTCAAAAATGCAGCTAATGATATTAAAGGAAAAGCATTTGGACTAAAGGAAAAAGCTTTTAGTGTAGCAAATGATATGAAAGAAAAAAGAGAAAATGGAAAAACAAATGAGAATAAAATAAACAAATTTCATAAACATAATAAGTTAGAAAATGAAACAAGTTTTACATATACGGTAAAATTTGATGATGTTGACTAGCAAATAAATGTAAAATAAAGGAATATGGAATAAAGAGGAAAAAACTATATGATTTTAAGTGATAATTATCAGATTTGAATGATTTTTCAGAAAATTTGCTATACTAAAAAGATTTAGGTTGTGTTACAATTAATATATAAAAAGTCACTTTAATATAAAAATTCCTTTTTGTTCCTAGTTTATTTAAGGAAGGAGCATTCAAATTGAAATTAACACCTAGGCAGGAAGAAATAGTTAGACTTGTAAAAGAGGGTCAACCAATAACTTCAGAAGCTTTAGCAGGAAAGTTAGGGGTTACAAGAGCAGCCTTAAGACCAGATCTTGCAATACTTACAATGATTGGCGTATTAGATGCAAGACCAAAGGTTGGGTATGTATATTCAGACAAACCTTCGAACAGTTTCATCTATGAAAAAATAAAAAATATAAAGGTTAAAGACATAATGTCTAAACCGGTTACAGTATGTGAAGAAACTATGCTTCATGATGCTATAGTACATCTATTTTTGAATGATGTAGGAACTATGTTTGTAGAAAATGGAGGAGTTCTAACAGGAGCTGTTTCCAGAAAAGACTTTTTAAAGGTCGCTATAGGAGGAACAGATATTTATAAAGTTCCTGTTGGTGTTATAATGACAAGAATGCCTAACATAGTATGTGCTGTAGAAGAAGATTGCGCTTTTGATGTAGCAAAAAAGATAATAGAACATGAAATAGACTCCGTACCAGTTGTAAAAAGAATTGAAGAAAATGAGGGAAAAGAGAGATTAGAGATCATAGGAAAAATTTCTAAGACTAACATAACAAAGTTATTTGTTAAGCTTGGAGAAAATTAAAATTATGGTTAAAAAGAAAGATTAAATGGGTAACTATCGGGGGTAATACTCTGTTAGTATATAAAAATTCAACTATAGTATTGAACGGAGGAGTATTGAGATGGAAAAAAAGCAGTATGTTTATCTTTTTAATGAAGGTAACGCAAGTATGAAAAATTTATTAGGTGGAAAAGGTGCTAACTTATCCGAGATGACTATTTTAGGAATACCAGTTCCACAAGGATTTACAGTAACAACTGAAGCATGTAATAAGTATTATGAAGATGACAAAAAGATTTCTCAAGAAATTATTGAAGAGATTGAAAATAAAATGTCTGAGTTAGAAAAAATAACTGGCAAAAAATTTGGTTCTCTTGAAAATCCATTATTAGTATCAGTTAGATCTGGAGCAAGAGTTTCAATGCCAGGTATGATGGATACAATTTTAAACCTTGGATTAAATGATGAATCAGTAGAAGCTATGGCTAAATTAACAAATAATCCAAGATTTGCTTATGATTCATATAGAAGATTTATTCAAATGTTTGCTGATGTTGTAATGGGTGTTGAAAAAAGACTTTTTGAAGATTTACTAGACGAAGTTAAGGAAGAAAAAGGTTATAAAATAGATACTGATTTAACAGCAGAGGATTTAAAAGATTTAGTAGTAAAATTTAAAGCGCTTTATAAAAAGGAAAAAGGCGAAGATTTTCCAAGTAATCCAAAAGAACAACTTATAGAAGCAGTTACAGCTGTATTTAGATCATGGAATAATCCAAGAGCAATTGTTTATAGAAGATTAAATGATATTCCAGGAGAATGGGGTACAGCAGTTAACGTTCAAGAGATGGTATTTGGAAATAAGGGAGAAACTTCAGGAACTGGAGTTGCATTCTCAAGAAACCCAGCTAATGGGGATAATGAATTATATGGTGAGTATTTAATGAATGCTCAAGGTGAGGATGTTGTTGCAGGTATAAGAACACCAGAGCCAATAAGTCATTTAGAAGCTCAAAATCCTGAAATATATAAGCAATTTACAGATATAGTTAATACATTAGAAAAGCATTATAGAGATATGCAAGACATGGAATTCACAATAGAAGATGGAAAATTATATTTCCTTCAAACTAGAAATGGTAAGAGAACTGCTCAAGCAGCTTTAAAAATAGCTGTTGATTTAGTTGAAGAAGGAATGTTAACTAAGGAAGAGGCTATATTAAAAGTTGAGCCTAAACAATTAGATACATTACTTCACCCTGCTTTTGCATCTGATGGCTTAAAAGAAGCTAAAATAGTTGCAAAGGGATTACCGGCATCACCAGGAGCTGCATGTGGTAAAATAGCTTTCACAGCTGAAGAAGCTAAGGAAAGAAAAGCAAATGGTGAAAAGGTTGTATTAGTAAGATTAGAGACTTCACCAGAAGATATAGAAGGTATGATTGCCGCAGAAGGTATCTTAACTGTTAGAGGAGGAATGACTTCTCATGCAGCCGTTGTAGCAAGAGGAATGGGTACTTGCTGCGTAGCAGGATGTGGAGAATTAAAAGTTAATGAAGAAGCTAGAACTTTAGAAGTTAATGGACAAGTATTAACATTTGATGATTATATTTCAATAGATGGTTCAACAGGACACATCTATGCTGAACAAGTTAAGACAGTATCTCCTGAAATCACAGGACATTTCGCTACATTTATGGGATGGGCTGATGAAATAAGAAAATTAAAGGTTAGAACTAATGCTGATACACCAAGAGATACTAAACAAGCTGTTGAATTTGGTGCAGAAGGTATTGGATTATGTAGAACAGAGCATATGTTCTTTGCTGAGGATAGAATTTTAGCTGTTAGAGAAATGATTTTAGCTAAGAATGAGGATAGTAGAAGAGTTGCATTAGAAAAACTTTTACCAATGCAAAGAGAAGACTTTATAGGAATGTATGAAGCTTTAGAAGAAAGACCAGCTACAATCAGATTCTTAGATCCACCTCTACATGAATTCTTACCAAGTGAAGAGGAGGATATAAATGCCTTAGCTAAAGAAATTGGAGTAAGTCCATCTGAGATTAAGAATGTAGTTGCTGAATTACATGAATTTAACCCAATGATGGGTCATAGAGGATGTCGTTTAGCAGTATCTTATCCAGAGATAGCTGAAATGCAAACAAGAGCTGTTATAGAGGCTGCTATAGAAGTTAAGAAGAATAAAGGATACAATATAGTTCCTGAAATAATGATTCCTTTAATAGGTGAAATAAAAGAATTAAAATATGTTAAAAATGTAGTTGTTGAAACAGCTAAGACAGTAATGGAAGAGAAAGGTGTTCAATTAGATTATAAGGTTGGAACAATGATTGAAATTCCAAGAGCTGCTTTAACAGCTGATAAGATAGCAGAAGAGGCTGAGTTCTTCTCCTTTGGAACAAATGATTTAACTCAAATGACATTTGGATTCTCAAGAGATGATGCAGCTAAATTCTTAAAAGATTACTATGAAAAAGGAATATATGAGCAAGATCCATTTGCTAAATTAGACCAAGAAGGCGTTGGAGAGCTTATGAGAATTGCTTGTGAAAAAGGTAAGACAACAAGACCTGATATTAAATTAGGTATATGTGGAGAACATGGGGGAGATCCTTCATCTGTTGAATTCTGCCACAACTTAGGATTAAATTACGTAAGTTGTTCACCTTATAGAGTTCCATTAGCAAGACTTGCAGCTGCACAAGCACAAGTTAAAAATAAAAGATAATAAATAATAATTTAAATTAAAAAAATATTGAAAATAAATTTAAAGTTAAGATGGATTCATTAGTTTGAATTCATCTTTTTGTATGTATTAAAAGAGTTTATGTACAATTTATATTGTAGAAAAAAGTCGTTTTTTTTTATTTTTAGACATGGTGCGACAAAACATACACAAAAGCTATTGTATAATAAAAAATGTAAAATATAGAAAATAAAAAAAGAAAGGAATTGGTATTTATGATTAAAAAAAGTATTATTTTAGGGGCTTCAATGGTTATGCTTTCAGGGGGTATTTTAGTAAGTGCAGCTCAGGGTACAACTGTTTCAGGAGCATCTAAAACAACATCATACCATGGGTGGGTAGAGGGAAGTAGAAATTCATCTAATTGTTATGGAGCAACAACTACAGTTATAGATTCCGGAAATGAAAAAGCATATGCATATGTAGAAATTGTTAATGCTGATGGATATAGAATTGGTAATTGGGCATCAAATACTGGAAATACAAGAGCACATTCATCCACTATAACTCGTACTGGTGGTAGAAATGCATATGGAAGTGTTGGTACATCAACTGGAAGTTCAAGAACTTTTGCACGCTTATACTAAATAATATTATGAAAATAGCTTGTACTATTTAATAGTACAATCTATTAATAGGTGAAAAATGATTAGTTTTAAAAAATATAAAAAATTAACATATATAATAACGACATTTACTTTAATAGTATTTACTTTTTCAATTGTTTTGAGCATTTTAGTTTTAAGTTATAAAAACAAGGAAGAAGTAAATAATATTTCAAACTTAACTGAAAAATATTTTAAGTTTAATGACTCTAATAATATTACTTTTAGAGAAGTCTGTGAGATAGTTGATAATTATAATAATTCACAAATTTATTTAGAGTATGAACCTTTACCTAAGTATCTTAATAATGATACTATTTTTGGAAGAGGAATATATTTTAAAAATGGTTTTCAAAAAAGTTTTCCCATATTAGAAGGAAGAGATTTTACTAAAGAAGAAATAGAAAATGGAGAAAAGGTGGCATTAGTTGGAGTAAATTTTAAAGATGAAGTTTTTGAAGAAAACAATGAGAGATTTTTCACTATAGGAGAAGAGAAATTTAAGGTGATTGGTATTTTAGGAAGTAGTGAGAGGCAAACTGGATATGATAATACATTTTTATTTAACTTAAAATCTAGCGATGAATTTTCAGACACTCGTTCATCATGGAAAATAAACATAGAGAATAATGAAGCGTTAAAAAATATTTTAAATGATTATAAAAAATTAGCAGTAAATAAGAATACAAGTTTTTCATTAGAGGATATAAAGAAAGATTTTAATTTAAAGGAAGCCTTAAATGAATATAAGGACTTTATAGATATTTTATTTTTAGTTTTTATAATAGGAATTTTAAATCTAATAATAGCTATCTATTATTGGATTAAAAAGAGTATAAAGGAGATTGGGGTAAGAAAAGCTTATGGTGCAAGCAATGGTAAAATAGTAATACATATATTAAAACAGTATTTAATAAGCATATGTATTGCCTTAATAATGGGAGTTTCTTTACATTTACTATTGAAAAGACTTTTGATTTATATGTTTCCTGAATTTACTTTTGATGTTTACTATCAAAGTATAATTTTTATAACTATAATATTTATGTTTATTGGCTTAATAGCGGTTTTAATACCTTTATTTAAGGCAAAAAAGGTGAAACCTATTAATATAATGAAGGGAAAACTGAAATGAATAATTTAAAGTACTCTATTAGAGAGTTGAAAAATAGTTTGTTTTTTAAGATTGTACTTATATTACAGCTAATGTTAGTTATAATATTGACTTATAGAATTATTGAATCTAAAAATTATCAAAATGAGAAACTTAGTTCTATGAATGAAATAATAGGTAATAAAACTATTTATCAAATAGCATTAAAGTATGACTCTATTGATGAGTTTTTAGAAGACCAAAAGGATGAAAATAAATTTTCTAACTTTGCTTTAGATATTGATAAGAATTTTAACATGGTTACAACTGTTTTAGGGGAAATAAAACTTCCATATTTTAATGGAATAGAGAAATTTTTAGATAATGATTTTAAAGAGTCAGAGCAAGGGGAAGAAATGAAGTCTGTTTATTCGCTTCAATGTAGTCCAAATTTTTTTGATACTTTTAATATAGGTTTATCAGAGGGAAACTTAAAAGATTTTGAAAAGTTTTCTCAATTAAATTCTGTTGAATGGGAGAATAAATATATTCCAATAGTATTAGGAAATGCTTATAAAGGAATTTTTAATATAGGTGATATTATAGAAAATAAATATTTTAACTATAAGGTTGTAGGCTTTATAGAAGAAAATAAGTTTTTTTTAGATAAGGGAGTTTATGATTTAAGTAGGGTTAAAAATCTTAACACATTTATTATTACTCCAATGCCTAAGGATATTATTAATGCAAATGTAAGTAATGCCTTTTTAGTTTACAATAGTGATCCTAGAGAATTTAATGAAGTAAAGCAAGAGGTAGAAAGTTTAGCTAAGAACAATAAAGTTAAAATATCAGTTTATGATCCAAATGAAAATATAGATACTTTTACTAAAGAGATAAAATATAATATTAACTTAAATCTTTTACTTATTTATATTGTTGGAATTTTTGCTATTGGAGGATTTGTTGTTATATTTTGTAATAGGGTTTTAGATAGAAGAAAGGAATTTTCCATTCATATAATGCATGGTGCAACAATAAGTGATATTTGCTTCAGAGTTATAATCGAACAATTTATATTAGTTTTTATATCTACAATAATAGCATACTCTTATTTGATGTTACATAGTGTTAATTTTGTTACAGACGTAGTTCAATTTCAATATGGAACTTTTGCTAAAAGTATATCAATAATTATTGGAGCTATAATATTAGTATCAATGATTCCTATATATTATATAAAAAAATATAAGTTAAATTATTTAATAAAAGGGGAATAAGAAATGGATTTAATAAAACTAAGATCTGTAGTAAGAACGTATGGAAAGGGCGAAAATATTGTACATGCATTAAGAAATATAAATTTATCTATAAAATCTGGAGAGTTTGTAGCTATAATGGGACCTTCAGGTTCGGGAAAAACAACATTATTAAATATATTAGGGTGTTTAGATTCCGCTGACTCTGGTTCTTATGAGCTAGAAGGTAGAGAAATTACTGATACAAGTGAGAAGGAACTTGCTAAAATTAGAAATGCTAATTTAGGATTTGTAGTTCAGTCATTTGAGTTATTAAATGATTATACAGTATATGAAAATATAAAAATCCCATTAGAATATAGTGATAAAAAGATTAAGAATAAGAAAGAAAAGGTAATGGGAATATTAAAAGAGTTAGATTTATTAGATAAATTTAATAAATATCCTACTGAACTTTCAGGAGGACAATGTCAAAGAATTGCAATAGCTAGAGCTTTGATCAATGAGCCTAAAATTATTCTAGCAGATGAACCAACAGGGGCTCTTGATAAAAGAACAAGTAACGAGGTTATGAATATTTTTAAGGATATAAATAAAGGAGGAACTACTATAATTTTAGTAACTCACGATATAAACATAGCATCTCAATGCCATAGAATAATAAATATTGAGGATGGTTTGATAGTTAATGATATAAAAAATAGTTAATAAAAGAAGGCGTATATCAAAATAATTTTTTAGTAAAATTTATTTCGATACACGCCATTTTTGAATAAAAATAAGCCTATAGAGTAAGTAGAAAATCTTTTTTTAATAATGTTCTAAGTTCTTCAACAAATCTAACCTGAGCATAAGTATCTAGTGCAACTTCCTTAAGAGATTCTACAAACATTGATTTATTACATTTTTTTATGTTATTATAATAGTCCTTTGATAAGCGCCAATATTTTTGAGGGAATGCTAGATATGAAAAAACATATTTGAAGTCATCCTCTGTAAGAGGAGCAATTGAATTATATGTTTTAAGTATCTTTCTTGTTAAGTCTATATCCCAATTAGTATTTGATCTTTTTAATAAACGTCTCATGAAATAACATAAATCATACATAGAATAATTTAAGGATGCTTTATCAAAATCAATTACCCAAACATCAGTATTATCAATTAAAATATTTTTATTTACATAATCTCCATGGCAAAGAGATCTACTTAAATTTTTATTATTAATAGCTCCTGAAACTAAGAGAGCTTCTTTAGCTAGATAAATATTTTCATCAAAAACATCTAAAAATATTGATGAAAATTTGTCCTTATGTTTCATTTTAGTTGCAGTATTAAATGATGAAAGAATCTTATTAAAGTGTTTTAATGTGGATATGTAGAGACTATCAAATCCAGTTTTAATTAAACTACCTTCAATTGCTTTAAAGTTTCTTGAACAATTATGCATTTTAGCTAGATTTTCTATGGATAGTAAGATATGTTGTAAATTATCAAAGTTACATTTTTCACCTTTAACCCATGGACAAAGCATAAAAAGCATATTATTTGCTTTAACAAATCTACCATTAAACTTTGAAGGGAGCATTTTGGGAAGCTTAATTTCATTTCTAGCAAACCATTCCATAACTGAATATATGAATAAGAGAGTCCCTTCATCATAATAAACCTTTTTTAAGCAAAAAGTATTTTTAGGATTATTAATATCATCAATTAATTTATAAACAGCTCTATTTTTATCTGTATTTTTAAATTTTATATTCTCTATAGAATAGTTTTCTAAATTATACATAGGTAAAACTATGGACTCTACAGCATTAAAAATTTCATCAGCTTCATTAAACTTTTTAGAATGCTTTCCCATGATTAACCTCCTAATAAAAAATTCCTTATTATAAGCATATTATGATTAACTTTAGATTATACTTTAAAATGTGAAATAGTTTGATTTAAAGTCAAAAAAATTCATTTAGAGTTTGCTTTATAAAAATATATATAAAGTTGTAAATCTCTAGAATTATAAAAGGATTTTAAATAGGTGCATAGAATATATATAGTAGGTGATGCTATGAAAATAAGAGAGAATATTGAAATTTTCGAAAGAATAAAGTTAAATAAAGTCGCAAAGTTTTCAGATGAATCCAGAGGAAGAGAGCGCTTAGAAGAACCAGATGAGATAAGAACCTGTTTTATGGTAGATAGGGATAGAATAATTCATAGTAAATCTTTTAGAAGATTAAAAAGAAAGACTCAGGTTTTTATAAGAACTTATGGGGATCATTATAGAACAAGGCTTGTTCATACTTTAGAAGTTTCTCAAGTAGCAAGAACGATAGGAGTAGCTCTATCATTAAATGAATATTTAATAGAGGCTATTGCTTTAGGTCATGATTTAGGGCATGCAGCTTTTGCTCATATTGGAGAGGATATTTTAAATGATTTTCTTCCAGGAGGGTTTAAGCATAATGAACAAAGTGTTAGAGTAGCAAAAAAAATAGAGAAAAATGGTTTAGGTCTTAATTTGACTAAAGAAGTTTTAGATGGAATATTAAATCATAGTGGTTTTTCAAATGTGAGCAAGGTAGCAGGAACTTTTGAAGGACAAGTAGTTAGATTTGCAGATAAGATAGCATATGTAAATCATGATATAGATGATTCAATTAGAGCGGGAATTTTAAAAGAAGAAGATTTACCTAAGAACATTATTGAAATCTTAGGCGCTAGTGGCAGTGAAAGAATAGATACCTTAGTTAAAGATTGTGTTTTTAATACAATTGATAACATAGATAAAGGAGAACCTAGGGTATCTTTAAGTAATGAAATAGGAGATGCCTTTATTCAGCTTAGAAAATTTTTGTTTGATAATATATATTTAGGGAAATACTTAGAGGATGAGAGGAAAAAAGCAGAATTTGTACTAAGTAAGGTTATAGAATATTATTACAAAAATTGGGGAGAAATGCCTGAACTATATAAAAATATATGTGAAGAAGAAGGAATACATAGAGGGGTTACGGATTACGTCGCAGGAATGACAGATGATTACTGTACAAATGAGTTCAATAAAATATATATTCCAAAGTTTGTGATGTATTAAATATTTTTGGAATAATTAGGGCTAAATATTGCTAAAATATAATTATTATGCGTTTACACTTGAAAAATATTAAAAAAAAAGTTATATTTAAAATTTGAGAAGGATTTTATCAATTGATGTCGAATAATAATTAATTGTCAAAAAATATTAAGAAGGTGAGTAGATTTCTTGCGAATTTCAGAAGAAATTATAGAAAAAGTTAAAGAGCAGAACGATATTGTTGATGTTGTTTCTGATGTGGTAAGACTAAAAAGAACTGGAAGAAATTTTTCTGGTTTATGTCCATTCCATAATGAAAAAAGTCCATCTTTTAGTGTTTCTCCTGACAAACAAATATTTAAGTGCTTTGGGTGTGGGGAAGCTGGAAATGTAATAAGTTTTGTTATGAAAACTAAAAATTTAAATTTTGTAGATGCAGTTAAAGAGTTAGCTGATAGGGCTAATATAATAATACCAATAGAAGATGGTAAGCAAAGCGAATCGCAAAAGAAAAAGCAGGTTTTATATAACATAAATAAGCAAGCTGCTAGATATTACTTTTCTAATCTTCAAAATAATAAGGAAGCTAAGGAATATTTTTTAAGAAGGGGAATAAAAGAAAATATATTAAAAAGCTTTGGTCTTGGATACGCTAAGGATGGATGGCAAAATACCATAAACTATCTTAGAAAACAAGGCTTTAGTAATGAAGCTATTGAGGCAGCTGGATTAGGGATTAAGAGTGAAAAGGGAACTTTTTATGATAGATTCAGAAACAGAGTTATTTTCCCTGTATTTGACTACAAAGGAAGTGTAATAGGTTTTGGTGGTAGAGTTTTAGATGATTCTAAACCAAAATATTTAAACTCTCCAGAAACATTAGTCTTTCACAAAGGAACTAATCTATATGCTTTAAATTTTGCTATAAAGCATGGATTACAGGAAAGAACATTAATAATAGTTGAAGGATATATGGATTGTATATCACTTCATCAATATGGAATAACTAATGTAGTTGCTTCTTTAGGTACTGCATTGACAGACAATCAAGCTAGATTATTAAAAAGGTATGTAGACAGAGTAATAATATCATATGACGCAGATATTGCTGGGCAAATGGCTACTATACGTGGACTTGAGATATTGCAAAATGCAGGATTAGATGTTAGAGTACTAACTGTACCAAAAGGCAAAGATCCAGATGAATTTATAAGAGCTAATGGTAAAGAGGCTTTTATAAAGTTGATTCAATCTGCAAAAAAACTTATAGATTATAAGCTTCATAGGGCTAGAATTGGTATAGATTTTTCAGATAATAATGGATTAATAAAGTATGCTGAAAGAGTTGTTAATATACTATCAGATTTAAATCCTATAGAAAAAGATGTCTATATAAAGAGGATTTCAGAAGAAACATCCATAAAAGAACAAGCATTTTATGATTTATTAAATAAAAATTTAATAAATAGTAATAAAAACCATGAAAATGTGAATAATAAGGAAGAATATGGAACAAAATTATATGTAGAACCTCCTTATGTTAAATGTGAAAGAAGTGTTTTAAAACTTCTTTGTATGGAGGAAAACCATTCATTAGTAAAGAAATACTTAGAAGAGGATGATTTAATATCTCCTAATATTAAATCCTTAGAAAAGATAATCAATGATTCAATTGAAGAAATAGGATTTAATAACTTAGGAAAACATGTAGAAGCTAAGTGTGAAGATCCAAAAGTTTTAAAGGAATGGTTAGAAGTAAAAGACTTACTTATTCTAGATCATTCTTCTAATATAGAAGTTCTTGTTAGAGATTATATTAATCTTATTAGAAAATATAAGTTAGAACAAGAACAGACTACTGTGCTTAAAGAATTAAAAAGATGTGAACAAAACAATATGTTTAAAGAGTCACTTGATTTAGTGAAAAGAGCTAAAGAAATAAGTGATAAATTAAAAGAACTAGAAAGGAGTAAGTAGTTTTAATGGCGGAAGGAGGTAATAAAATGAAAGCTAAAACAACAAAAGCAAAAAAAGGTGAAGGTAAAGAAAAAGTTGACAAAATGGTCTTAGTAAAAAGACTTATAGATAAAGGTAAAAAAAGCGGTTCATTGACTTACAAGGAGATAATGGATGAGCTTGATGAAATAGAATTAAACCCAGAACAAATAGAGAAAATCTATGAGGTTCTAGAATCAATGGGTATAGAGGTAATCAGTGAAATCGAGCAAGAAGAGGAAGAAGAGGAAGAATTAGATCTTTCTGTTCCAGAAGGTATTGCTATTGATGACCCTGTAAGAATGTACTTAAAAGAAATAGGTAAAGTTCCACTATTATCATCAGAAGATGAAATAGAGCTTGCTAAAAAAATAGAAGAAGGAAGCAACTATGCTAAGAAAAAATTAGCAGAGGCTAACTTAAGACTTGTTGTAAGTATAGCTAAAAGATATGTTGGTAGAGGAATGTTATTCCTAGATCTTATACAAGAAGGTAACTTAGGTCTTATAAAGGCTGTTGAAAAATTTGATTACAGAAAAGGATATAAGTTCTCAACATATGCTACATGGTGGATAAGACAGGCAATAACTAGAGCCATTGCTGACCAAGCAAGAACTATAAGAATACCAGTTCATATGGTAGAAACTATAAATAAACTTATAAGAATACAAAGACAATTAGTTCAAGAGTTAGGAAGAGATCCATTACCAGAGGAATTATCAAAACAAATGGATATGCCAGTAGATAAGGTAAGAGAAATCTTAAAAATAGCTCAAGAACCAGTTTCATTAGAAACTCCAATTGGTGAAGAGGAAGATTCACATTTAGGTGACTTTATACCAGATGATGATGCTCCAGCACCAGCAGAAGCAGCTGCATTCACAATGTTAAAAGAACAATTAATAAATGTTTTAGATACTTTGACTCCTAGAGAGGAAAAAGTATTAAGATTAAGATTTGGATTAGATGATGGAAGAGCTAGAACTCTTGAAGAAGTTGGTAAAGAATTCAATGTAACTAGAGAGAGAATTAGACAAATTGAAGCAAAAGCTTTAAGAAAATTAAGACATCCAAGTAGAAGTAAAAAGTTAAAAGATTATTTAGATTAGTATCTTAAGATTAGTGCCTTAAAGGTACTAATCTTTTTTTAGTTAATATTTAAAAAGTTTTAATGTTATATAAAATGAGAAGTTTAAATTTATATGAAAAAGATTCTGAGTTTAAGGGAAGGAATAGATAAAAATTATGATTCATATAAAGTATAGAGATAATAATAAAAGCTAAGAGCTAGTTTCTGAATAAAGCTTTATTTTATGATATAATTACAATGAGGTGAAGTAGTAAATGACAAAATTTAAGGCTAGAAGAGGCCATGGCGTATTTGAAGTCTTGGCATATCTTTTATTAGGAAATGCACTATTAATCATATTAAATAACATAGTCAATGGTTATTTAGAGAGGAACTTAGTAATAGTATCAAGCTTTGTTTATAGCATTGTATGCATTTATTACATTTTACTTGATTTATCCTTAGTTTACGAAGTTAATGATGATTACATTGAAATAAATTGTTTTAAAGGATTAAAAAAACTTAGGATAGATTTTAAAGATGTAAATGGTTTTTTAGAGCAAGATAAAGTTATAAATGGATTTAAATTATCTGGTTTTGGAAAACATAAATATTGTTTTGGTAGATGTGTTGTTCATAATGTAGGGCTTGCTCGTATGTTTGTAACTTCTAGTAAGAGGGTTATATATATACATACAGAGGATATAAGCTATGGATTATCTCCAGATGAATTTGAAAAGTTTAAAGAGTTAATAGTATCAAAGGGCATAAAGGAAGAAAGTTTCAAGGTGAAAGTTAATAATGCAAGAGCAATAATAAGGGATAAGGGATTTTATATTCCTTTTATAATAACATCCTTATTAATACTAGGTATTATATTAATACCTTCTATATTATATTTATCAGGAGCTATGCCTGATAAAATGCCAGTTGACTTCAATGCACATTTCATACCTTGTACTATTGGAAGTGCTAAGGATTTTGTAGGAAGACAAATTATATATGGAATAATGAATATGATTCTGTTAGTATGTATTTATTATGCAAGTCATTTTTGTGCTAAATATGATAAAAAATTAGCTCAAAGATATATTTATTTGTCTTTAATAATATCATTGGTGTTTTTAATTTCTCAAATACAAACACTGGTAAATTATTTGTAGAAAGTGGGATAAGATGGAATTAAGTAAGAGATTAAAAAGAATAGCAGAACATGTTGATAAATGTGAAAGTGTAGCTGATATAGGTACAGATCATGGATACATACCTATATATTTAGTTAAAGAAGGAATATGTGAAAAAGCAATAGCTTCAGATATAAATAAAGGACCTATAGAGAAGGCAAAGGTTAATGTTGCTTTTGAAGGGGTTTCAAATAAGGTTAAATGTCTTTTAGGACCAGGGCTTAATCCTTTAAAAGTAGGCGAAGTAAATGGAGTTATATTAGCTGGAATGGGTGGAAATTTAACTAGAGATATTTTATTAGCTGATATGAAGAAGGTAAAAAAGTATGATTTTATAATATTACAACCGGCTCAAAATCCAGAGGTTTTAAGAGAGTTTTTATATAAGAATGATTACGAAATAATAGATGAAGACTTAATTAAAGATGAAGGCAGATTTTATGAATTATTTAAAGTAAAATACAATGAAAATTCAGAAAAACTAATATTTGAGGATGAATTATATTACGAAGTAAGTCCTTTATTAAGAGAAAAAGGTCATCCATTATTTAAGGAATTTATAGAAGAAAAAATAAATAGATGTGAGACTATATTAAGTTTTATAAAAGAAGATACAGAAGCGGCTAAAAAGAGAAAAAGTGATTTAGAAGAAAAGATAAATAAACTTAAGGGGATGTTATAATGAAATTAAATGACATTATAAATATAATAGAAGATATTGCCCCAGTTAATTTAAAAGAAGGCTTTGATAATGTAGGCCTTATGGTTGGGGATAGAGAAAAAAATATAACTAAGATTTTATTAGCTTTAGATTGTACTGAAGAGGTTATTAAAGAGGCTAAAGAGATTGGTGCAGAGCTTATTTTAACTCATCATCCACTTTTATTTAGAAAGCCAAGTACAATAACAACAGACACTCTATTAGGTAGAAAAATTATAAGCTTAATAAAAAATGATATAAATCTTTATTCAGCACATACTAACTGGGACTCAGTTAAAGGTGGATTAAATGATACCTTAGTTGAAATCTTAGGATTTAATAAAGGAATCATAATGGATAAAAGCCCAGTTGATTCTGAGGCTGGAATTGGTAGAGTAGTAGAGTTAACTAAGGAAATGACTGTCCTAGAAATAATAAACCTTATAAAATCATCTTTAGATATTAAGAATTTAAGATATGCAGGAGATTTAAATGAAGTTATTAAGAAAATTGCTATTGTAAATGGTAGTGGGCAAGATTTCTTTGGAGATGCAAAAAAACTTGGAGCAGATCTAATAATAACTGGAGATACAACATATCATTTTGTTTCAGATTATAAGGAAATGGGATTAAATATTCTAGACATAGGACATTTTAATTCAGAGTGGCCTGTTTTAATTAAGGTAAGTGAAAAAGTAAAAGAAAGATTAGATTCAGACGTGGAATTTATTGTTTCAAAAGAGGCTAAAGATCCCTTTGAATTCATATAATTTTTTTGGTATATAATATTACAATTAAAACATAATATTGGATAAATAACATTATTTGAATTTATGTGATTTTATTATATAATAGGTATGGTGTGGTGTTACGCCATACCTAAAATTTTATAAAAAAATCCAATGTAATTTGGTAGAGGTTCGTAACCATCCCTCTATAAAAAACTAAGGGCTGTAACTGTATTATAGGATAGTTATACTCTTTAGTATGCCTGTAATATAGTTTTTATTATTTTTAGGCTGAATTTATAAGCTTTTTTGTAAGTAAATGTAGATTTTTAAATAGCTATTAATAACTAACTTAAATTTTAACTAAGATTATTAAAAGTATAAATGAAGAGTTAAATTATGTTTTTAATAGGTGATTAATTTTTTTTTAGGATTATTATAAAGCTTAGTAAGATTAGTTTTAAAATTTATCTTAGCAAAAAGATAGTTATTAGGAAGCTTAAAGATAATAACAGTTCCTTTTGGTGAAGTTAAATCAAAGGGAGGAAATTAAAATGGATAAGAGAAAGGTAATTATTGATTGCGATCCAGGGATAGACGATGCTTTAGCCATTATTCTTGCATTAAAGTCAAAAGAGATTGAGGTTATTGGAATAACCACTGTATCAGGAAATGTTGAAAGTTTACAGGGAGCTAAAAATGCCTTAAAGGTACTTAAGCTTTTAGGTAGATTGGATATTCCTGTTTACTTAGGAGAAAGTAAGCCAATTAAAAGAGAGCTTGTAACAGCACAGGATACTCATGGGGAAGATGGCTTAGGAGAAACTTTTTTAGAAGAGGTCTCTAGTGAATATATTAGAGAAAATGGTGTTGATTTTATTTTAAATACTTTAAAAAATGATGAAAATGTTAGTATTATTGCTCTTGGGCCCTTAACAAATCTATGCAGAGCTATAGAGAAGGATTCGGAAACTTTTCATAGAGTTAAGGAGATAGTTTCTATGGGTGGAGCTTATAAGAGTCATGGAAATTGTTCACCAGTAGCTGAATTTAATTACTGGGTAGATCCTCATGGAGCAAGGGAGTTTCTAAAAAAGTTTAATGGTGAATTTACCATGGTTGGTTTAGATATTACAAGAGAGATAGTTTTAACACCAAATTTAAGAGAAATGATACATCAATTTAAAGATGAAATTGGTGATTTTATATATGATATTACTAGATTCTATGTTGATTTCCATTGGGAACAAGAGAGAACACTTGGATGTGTTATAAATGACCCTTTAGCAGTAGAGTATTTTATAAATAGAGAGCTTTGTGAGGGTTTTAAGGCTTATGTGGACATAGCTTGCCAGGACATATCAATGGGACAAAGTGTTGTTGATGTTGCAGATTTTTATAAAAAAAGAAAAAATGTATTTGTTTTAGATAAAGTTAATAGCAAAGAATTTATGGTAAGTTTTCTTAATAAAATATTCCCGAGTCATAAAGATGATATTAAAAATATACTTAATAATCCAAAGTATGGTATTTAATAAGGAGGGAATATTAATATGAGAAGTTCAAAGAGTTTAAAGTTAACAATAATGGGAATAGGAATAGCATTAAATATAATTGGAGCTTTTATAGCATTGAATTTAAGATTACCTATTTATTTAGATTCTATAGGTACAATTATGGTTGCATTTGTATTAGGACCTGTTTATGGAATGGTAACTGGAGTCTTAGGAAGTGTGGTTAGTGGAATAACCTTTGATATATATTCTTTATATTTTGCACCAGTTCAAATATTTACTGGATTTTTCGCTGGATATTTTTATGAAAAAGGTCTTATGAAAGGAAAGAAATTATTTTTAAGTGTATTTATAATGACTTTATTTGTAAGCTTCGTAGGAGCTTGTCTAACTGCCTATATATTTGGTGGTCTTACTTCATCAGGTTCTAGTTATATAATAGTTATTTTAAATAATTTAGGGGTTAACCCTGTAGTAAGTGCTTTTATAACACAATTTTTAACAGATTATTGTGATAAATTAGTAGCAGTTTTAATAATGTTACAGGTTGTTGTAAGATTGCCTAAAAATATTTTGTTAAGAGTACAAAATAATTAAATGGAGATGAAAAAATTTTGGATAGATATAATGTTATAGATAATAAAAATAATAGAGAAATAGTTCTTCTAAAATCTTTTCCTTGTGTATGGGGAAAGTGTGCCTTTTGTGATTATATAGAAGATAACTCAAAGAATACTGAAGAGATAATAAAATTAAATAAAGAAGTTCTTAGTAATGTAAAAGGAATTTATGGTGTTTTAGAAGTAATAAACTCTGGAAGTGTTTTTGAACTTCCAAAGGAAACCTTAGAAGAGATAAAAAGGATTGTTATTGAGAAAAATATTAAAAAACTTTTCTTTGAAGCACATTGGTGTTATAGAAATAGATTAAAAGAAATAGAAGAATATTTTGGAGTTCCTATAATATTTAAAACTGGAATTGAAACCTTTGATGATTATTTTAGAAATGATATCTTAAATAAAAATGCTAGATTTAATGATGTAGAAGAAGTAAAAAAATACTTTAAGTCAATATGCTTAATGGTTGGAATAAAGGGTCAGACCAAGGATATGATAAAAAGAGATATGGATATACTTTTAAATAATTTTAAGTATGGAACAGTTAATATATGGACTGAAAACACAACTTCTTTCAAAAGAGACGAGGAACTTATTAAATGGTTTGAAAAAGAATATTCTTTCTTAAAGGATAATAAAACCATAGAAGTATTATTTGAAAATACAGACTTTGGGGTAGGAGATTAGTATTTTATAGTAGTGTGTTTATAAATAAATTAAATTATTATAAGAATATAAATAAAGATTATATAGAAACATAATTTTATATTAAACTTTTAGGAAAAAGAACTTGTTTTATGGAGAAAACAAGTTCTTTTTCATATAATGGTGTATAAGTAATACTTAGGGTGGAGAATTATGTGGTCCAATTTTGGAAATAAATTTAATGGAGACTGCTTTAGAGGCTTAAGGAGAGATTTTAATAGATTAATTAGAAATTTTAGGAGAAATGCTTGTAAAAGATGTCTTATTAATAATTGTTATTTCAGAAATGCTTTAAAGTGGGGGGCTATAGGGGGAATATTAACTTTCCTTATAATAAGTCAAATAGGAGTTCCTTTAGCTATTATTTGTATTGGAATAGTAGCAATATTTGTTATTTGTAATAAATGGTAGAAAAAATGATTTGAAAAAAATAATTATATATGTTAATATTAATCTTGCGAGTAAGCCAGACAATCGCTGCTAGTCTTAGAACTAGGAGAGGAAAGTCCGAGCTCCATAGGGCAGGATGCTGGATAACGTCCAGTGGAGGTGACTCTAAGGATAGTGCAACAGAAATAAACCGCCTAGATTTATCTAGGTAAGGGTGGAAAGGTGAGGTAAGAGCTCACCAGGGTATAGGTGACTATACTGCTATGTAAACCCCATCTGGAGCAAGACCAAATAGGAGGACATATAGGGGCTGCCCGTCCCGTCCTCGGGTGTGTCGCTTGAGCCTATCGGCAACGGTAGGCCTAGATAGATGATTGTCAAATACAGAACTCGGCTTATAGACTTATCTCGTATTTATAAAACACTAGGTTATAATACCTAAGTGTTTTTTTATTTTACAGAAAAATATACTGATATTTTGTTTCCTTATTAACTTTAATCTTACAGTATTAATTCAATTTTATTGGATATACATAATAGAGGAGATTACAAATTTGAAAGGAATTCGTAATTTAGAAAAATATGAATTCATAACTAATAAATTCATAAGTGTTTTGTAAGAATTTAAAGGAGTTGAAACAAATGAGGAAAGTATTTGAGATTATAAAGATTATATTTTGTGTTTTATTTTTAGGTTATGACGAAAGAAAGTTTAATTTATAAATATACAGGTATATTACTAGTTATTTATGAATAAATTATGAGATTTTTAAAAAAATAGATAATTTTAATAAATAAAATAGAACTTTGTAATAATATTGTATTAAAAATAATGTATAATAGATAAGTGATATTTTAAAAATAATAGAATGTAAGGGTTAGTTGGTTTAAATTACAAAGGAAATTTAATTATTTTAAATTAAGGAGGAAAAATGGGGAGAGATAGTAGAAAGAAGAGGAGAAGTAAAAAGAAGTGGAAGACCATAGCAATGTTTATTGCTTTTGAATTTATATTCACTGCTGTTACAGCACCTTTTATACTTTTATATGGACCATTTGAAAATGCTAAAAGGACTTATGTAGGGGCAGCTATGACTAGTTTTAGTCATCAGTGGATGGCAACTACATTTTTATCAGATGAAAAAATTAATGAAATATTAAATTCTAATATTGAGGATACAAATACAAATCATAAAAATACAAATACAAATGTTAATTTACCAACTAAACATGATAATAGTATAGAATTATACTCTTTTGAAAACTTTAAATATAGTGGATATTATATAGTAGTAAAAGATCCTACTAGGGTAAAAATAGGAGTTTCTAAATATCTTGGAGAAGAAGGACAAACTACTTCAGAGATTGCTAAGGAAAATAATGCCGTTGCAGCAATAAATGGAGGAGCTTTTACAGATAAATCTAGTACTGCTCAATGGACTGGTAATGGTGGAACTCCTGCTGGAATAGTTATATCAGAAGGAAAATTGGTTTATAAAGATGTACCAGACGATGAAAAAATTGAGTTAGTTGGAATAACTAAAGAAGGAAAAATGATTGCAGGCATGTATTCATTTAATAATCTTAAAGAATTAAATGTTAAGGAAGCTGTAAGTTTTGGACCTGTTTTAGTTAAAGAAGGAGAACCTACACCTATGAAAGGTGATGGGGGATGGGGAGTTGCCCCAAGAACTGCTATTGGACAAAGAGCTGATGGATCAATAGTAATGTTAGTTATTGATGGTAGAAGTTTAACAAGTGGAGGAGCTACTTTAAAAGAATTACAGGAAGTATTATTAAATACTTGTAATGTAGTTACTGCTATAAACCTTGACGGAGGTAAATCAACTACTATGTACTTAAATGGAAAAGTAATAAATAATCCAGCATCAAATGTAGGTGAAAGATCTATTCCTTCAGCTGTAATAGTAAAATAATAAAGAGGAGAATTTTATGGATAAATTAAAGCAATTTTTAAAGTGGGGACTATTGTCCGTAATTTTACAATGCTTAGTTTTATTTGTTTTTGATAAATTTTATTTTAAGTTAAATTCTGATGTAAATGTAAAAGCTATAGATATAGCTAGCCAACATACAAAAGAGAATAATGATGTAAAATTACCAGGACATATGATAGATAAAAAGATATCTTATGATGGAGAGTATATAGCATATTTAAATAATAATAATGAACTTAAAGTATTTAATACTCTTAAAGAAGATGAAAGTAATGTTGATATAGATAATGAAAAAGCATCTTATTATACTTGGCTTAGAGATAGAAATAGATTGCTTGTAATTACAGATATTAAATATAATAATAAAAAAAATATAGTTAAGTTATATTCTATTGATGTAGATACAAATAAAACTAAGAAAATTGAGCTTGGTAATATAAATTCTTCTTATAAAGTTAATGAGATAACAGCTTCAACTAAGACTGGAGTTATATACATTGAATTTAATAATGAAGATACAAAAGAGTCTATAGTTAAGAGAATAGATAATAATGATGATGTAACTGATGTAAAGCTAGTGACTGATTCACCAGGAAATATTGAAATAATGCCAAGAGCAGATAGATTAGTATATGACAGTGAAAAAGAGTCAGGAATATATCTTACACAACCAAATAAGAAATTAGGAATTAATCCTGTATATAAAGTTAGACTTTTAGGGGTTGATGAAACTGGAAATATATATTTTGGTGAAATAAAAGATAACAAAGTATTTAAAATAGTTTATGGAAATGTAGAAAAGTCAATTGATACTTGGAATAAAATACCTCTAGAAAAAAACTTAGAGCTAAATAATATCTATATAGGAAAAGATGGAGAAATATACGTTTTAGAAGAAGAACAAAAAGTTGTTAAAGATATTAAAAATGGAAAAGAGTATAAATATGAAGGTGACTTCTTACAAATGTATTCTAATGGATTTGCAACAATTATAAATGGAAATAAACTTCATAGAGTATATTTTGATTCATCTAAAAATACTTAGTGTAAATATTATATAGAATCTAAAATGAATTTAAATAATTAATATAAAAAAGGCAAAGAATACTTTACATTAAATAAGGTATTCTTTGCCCTTTTACTTTAGATTAATATAGGCTTTTAATATTATATTTAGAAATAAATATGAATTTAAAACATGTGCCTATGCTAAGATAATAATATAATTTATTTTAATTATATATTCTAAATAGGTATTTAAATATTAAAATGCCCAGTTACCATCTTTAAATACTGGAATTTCAACATTATCGTGAGTTAAACCTGTAATTTTTAAATCTTTAGTTCCTATCATGAAATCTACATGAGTTAATGAATCATTAGCTCCAGCTTTTTCAAGTTCTTCATTAGTCATATTTTCACCATTTTTTATACATAAAGAATATGCTTTACCAAAAGCTAAATGACAAGAAGCATTTTCATCATATAGAGTATTGAAGAAAATTATTCCTGAATTTGATATAGGAGAATTGTAAGGAACAAGAGCAACTTCTCCTAAATATTTAGCACCTTCATCAGTATCTAAAAGATGTTTTAAAGTATCGTATCCTTTTTCAGCTGTAAAATCAACAACTTTTCCATCTTTAAAAGTAACTGAGAAATTATCTATTAAATTTCCACCGTAGTTTAAAGGTTTAGAACTAAATACTGTTCCATTAACTCCAAACTTAGAAGGCATAGAGAATACTTCCTCAGTAGGCATATTAGCTATGAATTCAACTCCATCTTGAGTGTATTCAGCTCCACCAGCCCAAAGGTGATTTTCTGGTAATTCTATAGTTAAATCAGTTCCAAGTGAATTTTCAAAATGAAGTGATTTTAAATTCTTTTCATTTAAGTAATCCATATGGTATTTTAATGTTTCTTTATGTTTATTCCAAGCTTCAACAGGATTATCTGTATCAACTCTAACTATTTTAAAGATTTCATTCCATAATTTATCTACTGCTTCTTCCTCAGATAGATCAGAGAAAACTTTTTTAGCCCAAGCTTTAGTTGGAATAGAAACTATTGACCATGCATTTTTATTGCTCATTAACATTTCACTAAATTCTTTTAAAGCTGTACTTGATGATTTTCTAAATGCAGCTATTTTAGCAGGATCTATATTTTTTAGAAGTTCAGGATCAGAGGCAGAAATACTTAAGAAACAAGCTCCTTCTTTAGCATAGCTTAATCTTGATTCTTTCATCCAATCTGGGAAGTTTTCAAAAACTTCTAATGGAGAGTGTTCATATTTAATTTTGCCGCATATTTCATCATTCCATTGAACAACAACATCCTTTGCTCCCTTTTCATAAGCAGATTTAACAAGCATTCTTGTAAATTCTGCACATTCTACAGGAGATGATATAACAAGTGTTTGACCTTCTTGAACATTTACTCCTATATGAGTAGCTAACTTTGCATAATTTTCTAACATGCTTTCAAATTTGTTCATAATATCAGTCCTTTCTTTACAAATTCTTACCATTATTATAATGCAGTAAAATTTATAAAACAATTAATTAAAAAGATTATTTTATAAAATTCCATTTATTTTCATAAGAAGGTCGTAATATACGTCTCCCTCTTCAGAAGTACAACCATAATCTATTAAATAATAGGTATCATTTATAATTCCCCAAGAACTGTGAACATATAAATCTTCTTTAAATAGAAGATATTTTTCTCCAAGGTCACAAATGTCTTCCTCAATAGAACTTTCTTCACGCAATTCCTTTAAATCAACAAAAGTTTTTCTTCTTATGTTAGGAAAAACCTCTGCTCTAGGCATTATTAAAATCCTTTTATTATAAAGAAGTACAGGACATAAATACCTTTTTAGCTTATAAGGAGCATTTTTGAAAATATATGATTCAACAAAATTTTGATGGAGACCATCTTCATCCTTAGCAACTTTAACAACTAAATTTTTATTTAAAGCAAAAACTTTTCTTGCTATTCCTTCTCCTAAAAAAGTAAATTTCTTTTTATATTCTTTCATTGGAAGGTTGGTTAGATATTTCATAAGTATATTAATATCATCTATATCCATAATAAAAAAACCTCAAAGCTTTTTATTCTATATTCTATGAAGGAACTTTAATAAAAGTTGATTGAAGTAATATATTATTGAGATAATAAACATAAATTACTAATATTTTTTATTGTATTACATATAGAACATAAAAGTATTTTAAAAGATTTATAATAATTCGTTGAAAATGTTATAATGTTTATATATTAATTATTAAGTCATTAAATAAAAAAATTAGACTAAGGAGCGAACAAAAGTGAAAAATTTTCTTGAAAGTTTAATAGAAAATAATAGACAATATGTTGAACATGGAAAACTGGCATCTTATATTCCAGAATTAGAAAAAGCAAATAAAGAAGATTTAGGTATATATATAGTTACTCTTGATGGAAAAGAGGTAGGGGCAGGAGAGTATGAGAAAAAATTTACTATCCAGAGTATATCAAAAGTAATAACTTTAATGCTTGCAATATTAGATAATGGAAAAGATAGAGTCTTTTCAAGAGTAGGTGTTGAACCAACTGGGGATAGCTTTAATAGTATAGTAAGTTTAGAGAGAAAGCCTTCTAAAAAACCTTTTAACCCTATGGTTAATTCAGGAGCTATATTAACAACATCTTTAATTGAAGGTGATAGTGAGGAAGATAAGTTTGAGAGAATTTTAGAATTTACTAGAAAAGTAACAGGAAATGATGATATTCAATTAAACGAAGATGTTTATTTATCTGAAAAGGAAACTGGAGATAGAAATAGAGCTTTAGCATACTTTATGAAAAGTAATGGAGTTATAGAAGGAAATATAGATGACATATTAGATTTATATTTTAAACAATGTTCTCTAGAAGTTAATGCTAAAGATTTAGCTAGATTTGGTGCTATGCTTGCCAATGATGGAGTATTACCTTGGAGTGGAGAAAGAGTAATATCTAGAGAAATTTGCAGAATAATAAAAACAATAATGGTTACTTGTGGTATGTATGATGACTCAGGTAAATTTGCTGTACATATAGGAATTCCAGCTAAGAGTGGAGTTGGTGGCGGAATAATGGCTGCTGTTCCAAGAAGAATGGGAATAGGTATTTTTGGACCTTCTTTAGATGATAAAGGAAATAGTATAGCAGGAACACATGTTATGAAGGATTTATCTGAGGAATTAGATTTAAGTATTTTCTAAAATGTGTTAATATTATTAGAACTAATGGGAAAAATCATTAAAAGAGATGGTTGTTTAAAAGTCTAAAATAAACTTATAAATATATTCAAATAATTACTGAATATCGTTAAGAATTTATAGCAATTACTCCGAAAGATTTACTAAAGCTTCGAAACTCCCGCTGGTCAAACAGTCTCAGCTTATTAACGTAAATCTTTCTACATAATTGCTTAAATTCTAAAACTCATTCAGATATTTTTTTCATATTATTTATAAGTTTTATTATAGAAAGACTTTATATAATAGAGTAAATATCTAGAATGTTAGATTAATAGAATAATATATTGGAGGATTAGAATGAAAAGATTATTGATATTAGACGGAAACAGTCTTTTAAATAGAGCCTTTTATGCTGTGCCTTTGCTTAGCAATAGTGAAGGAACTCATACAAATGCTATTTATGGTTTTACAAATATGCTTTTTAAGATGAGAGAGGATATAAAACCTGATTATATAGTTTGTACTTTTGATAAAAAAGCACCAACTTTTAGACATTTAGAGTATGGGGATTATAAGGCTGGAAGAAAGAAAATGCCTCCTGAGTTAGCAGAGCAGTTTCCAATTGTTAAGGAAATGCTAAAGTTATTTTCAATAACAACTTACGAATTAGATGGATTCGAAGCAGATGATATTATAGGAAGTTTAGCTAAGGTGGCTGAAGGTGAAGGAATCGAAGTTTATATTATGACTGGAGATAAGGATGCCCTTCAACTAGCAGCTAAGGATATAAATGTATGTATAACTAAGAAGGGTGTTTCTGAGATAGAAGTTTATAACTATGATAGAATGGTTGAAGAGTATGGAGTGACTCCTACTCAGTTTATAGATGTTAAAGGACTTATGGGAGATAAATCTGATAATATTCCAGGGGTACCAGGAGTAGGAGAAAAAACAGCCTTTAAATTAATAAAAGAGTATGGTTCAGTAGAGGCAGTTTTAGAAAATATAGATAACATAAGTGGTAAAAAGTTAAAAGAAAATTTAACTGAGTACAGCGAACAGGCTATATTCTCTAAAAAATTAGCCACTATTATGACTAATGTTCCTATAGATTTTGATTTAGATGAGATTAAATCAAAGGATGATTATAATAAAGATCAGTTAAAAGCTTTATTTACTAAGCTTCAAATGAAATCTATATTAGATAAATTATCAAATGGAGAAGAAGAAGAGCCAGAAATAGAAATTAAAATAACTAATATAGAAAATAATAAAGAATTAGAAGAGTTATTTAAGAATATAAAAGAGGAAGTATATATTAATTTTACTTACTTAAATAAAGAAAAGTATTCTACTATAGAGATTGATAAAATATTTATTAATTATGATGAGAAAAATTATTTAATTAACTTTAGAGAGTTAGTAAAAGAAGAGGAGAATATTAAATCATTTAAAGAATTTTTTGAGAATGAAGATATATTAAAAAATGGTTATAGTATAAAAAATGCCTTAACAGCTTTAAAGAAATTAGGAATAGAATTTAAGGGATTAGCTTTTGATTGTGAATTAGCAGCATATTTAATAGATTCATCTAAGGGAGAATATACTCTTTTATCCTTAATAAATAACTATCTTTCAAAATTCCCTAATGTAAAAGAGGGAGAGGAAGACTTAGTTGGAATTTCATTTATGAAAGAGTTGACTTTAGTTCTAAAGAAAAAGATAGAAGAAGAGAAAATGGAAAGACTTATGTATGATATTGAGCTTCCTTTAGAAACAGTTTTATCTTCTATGGAATCAATAGGATTTAAAGTAAATAAAGATATTTTAGATGAGTTATCTATTAAGTTTAAAAGAGAGCTAGAAGAAACACAAAAAGAGATATTTGAACTTGCAGATGAAGAGTTCAACATAAATTCTCCAAAGCAATTAGGTAAGATATTATTTGAAAAATTAGATTTACCAGTTATAAAGAAAACTAAAACTGGATATTCAACTAATGCAGAAGTTTTAGAAAAGCTTAAGGACAAACATCCTATAATAGAAAAAATAACATATTTTAGACAGCTTTCAAAAATATATTCAACTTATGTTGAGGGATTAAAGGCTGTTATAGATACAGATGGTTCTATACATTCAACATTTAATCAAACTGTAACTACTACAGGTAGACTTTCATCAACAGAGCCTAACCTTCAAAATATACCTATAAAATATGAAATGGGTAGAGAAATAAGAAAGGTATTTATACCAAAAGAAGAAGGAGATTTATTAATATCAGCTGACTACTCACAAATAGAACTTAGAGTTTTAGCTCATATTTCTGGTGATGAAAATATGATAAATGCATTTAATCATCATTCAGATATACACACTAAGACTGCTTCTGAAGTATTTAAAGTTCCAGTTGAAGAGGTAACTCCATTAATGAGAAGTAGAGCTAAGGCTGTAAACTTTGGTATAGTATATGGAATAAGTGATTTTAGTCTTTCACAGGATTTAAATATTCCAAGAAAAGAAGCTAAAGAATATATGGATATATATTTTGAAAGATATCCCAAAATTAAAGAGTATATTTCTAATGTTATTGAAGAAGCTCAAACAAAAGGATATGTATTAACTATGTTAAATAGAAGAAGATATATACCTGAAGCAAATGCTTCAAATAAAATAGTAAAAGCCTTAGGAGAAAGACTTGCAATGAATGCTCCAATACAAGGAACAGCAGCAGATATAATAAAGCTTGCCATGGTAAATGTATATAACAAGTTAAAAGAATTAAATTTAAATAGTAAGTTAATATTACAGGTTCACGATGAACTTATAATAAATGTTGTTCCAGGAGAATTAGAAATTGTTAAGAAACTTCTTAAAGAGGAAATGGAAAATACAATTAAATTAAGTGTACCATTAGATGTTGATGTTAATGTTGGAGAAGATTGGTATAAGTTAAAATAAGGAGGGTACTGATTCTATGATTAAAGTAGGCCTTACAGGAGGAATATGCTCAGGCAAAAGCACTATTTCTTCTATGATAAAAGAGGCAGGAATCCCAGTTATAGATGCAGATATTATTGCAAGAGAAGTATTAGAAAAATACCCAGATATACTTTTAAGGGTAAGAGCTACTTTTGGAGGTCATTTCTTTGATTGGAGAGGTGATTTTAGAAGAAGAGAGTTTGGCAACCATATTTTTAGATTTCCAAAGGAAAGAATAAAGTATGAGGAAATAATAATGCCTTATATAAAAGAGGAAATAGAGATTAAACTTAAAGAATATGAAAAAAGCAATACTAAGCTAGTAGTTATAGATGGGGCAACCTTAATAGAAAATGATATGCATAAGGATATGGATATGGTTGTTCTAGTTTGGGTAGATAAAAGTAGCCAAATAGAAAGAATGGGATTTAGAGATAAGCTTAGTAAAGGTGAAGCTATAAATAGAATAAATTCTCAATTAAGTCTTGAAAGAAAAAAAGATTATGCTAACATAATAATTGATAATAGTGGTAATTTAATTAAAACAAAGGAACAAATTGATGATTTGTTAGAGTTTTTTACTTTATATCAGTAGGAGAGTTATATGAAGAAAATTATAAGGCTAGTTATAATTGTTTTAGCCATTTGTTTACTGTTTTTAGGGAGTGGATATATATTAAAAAATGTTATATTTCCACTAAAGTATATGAATTATGTAGAGAAATATAGTAAAGAATATAATTTAGATCCTTATTTTGTTATGTCAGTTATGAAAGCAGAAAGTAATTTTGATGAAGATGCTAAATCTAATAAGGACGCAAAGGGGCTTATGCAAATTACCACATCTACTGGAAAATGGATAGCCGAAAAACAAGGGATTATTGAATTTAATACCGATTTATTATTAGAGCCAGAAGTTAATATAAGGTTTGGATGTTGGTATTTAAATAATCTTTATAAAGAATTTGGAGATTGGGATCTTGTAATTGCAGCTTACAATGCTGGAAGAGGTAGAGTTCAAGAATGGCTTAATAGTAACGAACATTCTAACGATGGAAAAAATCTTACTTATATACCATTTAAAGAAACTGATAAATATGTAAAAAAAGTAAATGTTTATTACAATATATATAGGTCACTTTATTCTTAAGTGACCTATATATTTTAATACACTATGGATAAAGCTTTGGGAGGTGATGTTTTGAAAAAATGGCTAATAGCTATAGGTGGTATTTTAATAATCGCTATTTTTATATTATTTTTTAATAGAGAGTATTTAAAACCAGTACATATGGATGTTAATTGGGATGATAATTTTAATCCACCAGAAGAAAAAATGCTTTTTGATTTTATAGAGAAGGATTTGAGTAAAAGTGGATATGGAATATATACAAATTATCTAGATACGAGTTCAGAAGGAGAGATAACTAAAGGTCACTCAGTATTATCAGAGTCAGAGGGGCTTATGATGTTATACTCAGTAAATGCTAATAATAGAGAACTATTTGATGAGCATTTTGACATAGTAAAAGGAATGAGATTAAAAAATGGACTTATCAGTTGGAGAAAAGAAGGAAATGAAAATTCACCTTCCTCTGCAACCATAGATGAACTTAGAATAATAAAAGCTCTTCTTTTAGCTAATAACAGATGGGGTAGTTTTTATTATAAATTTTATGCTATAAATATTGCTAATTCTTTACTTAAACATGCAGAAGAAAATGAAACTTTAGTAGATTATATAGATAACTATGGAAAAGGTAATACAACTACTCTATGTTATTTAGATTTACCTACTATGAAATTATTGAGTCAAGTAGATAAGAAATGGGAAGGTATTTATGAAAAATCTAATGGTATAATAGAAAATGGAAAAATATCTGAAAAGGTTCCTTTATACAGAAAAGTATTCTATCAAGAAACTCAAAAATATGATGAAGAAGAAAATGTTGATTTATTATTATCTACAATAGTAATTTTAAATAGAATTGAAGCTGGAGAAAATGAGGAGTCATCTATTAAATGGATAAAGGAAAAGTTTAAGAAAGATGGATTCTTAGTAGCTACCTATAATGCTAAAAATGGTGAGGCTACATCACAGATTGAATCTCCATCAATATACTCTAATGTAGCCTTAATAGCAAATCACATTGGAGATAAAGAGTTATTTAACAAGGCAATAGATAAACTAAAATATTATCAAATAAAAAATAAGGATAGTGTGCTTTATGGTGGATTTGGAGATGAAAAGACTCAAAGTGTATATTCTTTTGATAACTTAAATGCTCTACTAGCTTTTCAAAAATATAAGTAATAAAATAATAATATTGTTCATATAAATATAATGGACAATATTTTATGCAGATATGGTGGAATGGCAGACACGATATCTTGAGGGGGTATTACTTCAAGGAGTATGCGGGTTCAAGTCCCGCTATCTGCACCAATTTAAATTTATGATATATTAAAAAATAATATGATTTGATTTTTTATATACTTATTCAAGGTGACTAATTTCTTAATTAAGAAATTAGTCATTTTTTATTATAAAAAATGTATAATATAGTATTAAGCACTTATTAATAAGAGGGGTAAAATGAGTAAAAATTTTGATTATAGCCTTAAAGATATAAGTAGTAATTTAGAAAAATCTTTGAAAGAAGCAGAATTATTGGGGGAGGGACATAATGGTGTTGTATTTCTCCTTAAAAATAATAGAGCCATAAAAATTTTTAGAAGAATGAGTGTTTGGAAGGATGAAAGCAGTATATTAAAACGAGTTAGAAAGTCTAGATTTTTTCCAAGGATATATGAAGCTAAGCCAGGATATATTATACGGGAATATGTTGATGGGGTTAGATTAGATAAGTATCTAAGAAGAGGAAATCTAGATGAGGAGCTTTGTAAGGAATTATATTTAATGATTTTAGAATTTGAAAGATTGGGATTTAAAAGAATTGATATAAGGTGTAAGGATATATATATACAAGATGATTATACTCTTAAAATAATAGATCCTAAAAATAACTATAGAAAGAGAGTATCATTTCCAAGGCATCTTTTTAAAGGGCTTTTTAAAAGAGATGAGTTAAATAGATTTTTAAATTATGTAGCAGAAATTGATGAAAAAAGAGCTCATATATGGAGAGAAAAGTTTGAAATTTATGCAGAGGATAAAGATTTGTTAATATAATATTAATAAGTTAATAAAAAATAGTAAATCACTTAAAGTACCTGTTTAAAGATTTTAGATTAAGTAGTATCTTAGTATTAAGGAGATTTTTATACTACATAGTCTAAAAGGAGTTGATGGATTTGAGAGAGAATTTTATATTTAAAGATGATGAAGGATTAGAATTACAAGGGTATAAATGGAGTAATGGCGAGGAATTTAAGGCAATTGTACACATATTACATGGAATGACAGAAGATGCTATTAGATATGATGAATTTGCAGAAAAACTTGTTGACGCAGGATTTTTAGTTTATGCTCATGACCATAGGGGGCATGGATTTACAGCTAAGGATTTAGATTCTTTAGGATATCAAGCTGAGAATGATGGATTCCAATGGATGATTGATGATGCTAAAACTTTAATAGAGTCTTCTAAAGAAAAACATAAAGGATATAAAATAATACTTTTTGGACATAGTATGGGATCTTTTGTAAGTCAGAGACTAGTTCAAGAATATAATGATTTAGTGGATGTTTTGATTTTATCAGGAACTAATGGTGAGCCAGATAAGTTAGCTCCACTTGGAGAATTTGTAGCTCAAGTAGAAATGTCATTAAAGGGAAGAGAACATAAAAGTAAACTTATGGACAAGTTGATTTTTGGAGGATTTAATAAGAATTTTAAACCAAATAGGACAGATTTTGATTGGCTTTGTAGTGTAGAAAGTGAAGTAGACAAGTATATAGAAAATGAAAGATATGGTTTTATATGTTCAAGTTCCTTTTATTACGATTTGTTAAGAGGGGTAAGAAGCATACATAAAGCTGAAAATATGAATAGAATAAATAAAGAAATGCCTATTTATATTTTCGGAGGAGATGAAGATCCAGTAGGTAATTTTGGTAAAGGTGTAATCAACTTAAAAGATAAATTAGAAGAAGTAGGCGTAAAAAATATTGAGTATAAGCTATATGAAAATGGAAGACATGAAATGTTAAATGAAAAAAATAAAGTAGAAGTTATGGAAGATACTATTCAGTGGCTGTTGAAAAATATTTAAAAGATATATATAATTAATTAGAGTATTAATTAGGAGTGTGTCAAAATTTTGATACCTCCTTTTTGCTTTATGTAAGTTAACATGATTTTGATATAACAGATTGGAAAAGTAGGAGAAGATATGGATAATAACTATAGAACTATAGATAATTATATACGTAGTGGTGACAAAGCACATGATGAAGGGAATTTAATAAAAGCCTTAAATTATTATTTAAGAGCAGAGGAGCTTCTAGAAGGAGAAAGGGATATAGACTTAATAATAAGTATAGCTTTAATGCTAGATGAGCTAGGAGATACTGAAAAGGCTAAGGAAAAATATGAAGAAGCCTTAAGTATAAATAGTTTTGAGGTTAGAGCTTATTATGGATTAGCTGTGATTTATGATGAAAAAGAGGATTATGTAAAGGCTATAGAATTATATAAAAAGGCTATTAGTATAAACCCAGTTTATGATAGGGCTATATTCTTTTTAGCAAATGCATTAGATAATGTAGGGGATAAAGAAGGGGCAATAGAGTATTATAAAAAGACAATAGAGGTTTGTCCAGAAGACTTTTGGGCTCATATAAATTTAGGATCTATATATGAAGAAAGAGATATGCTTCAAGAGGCTTATAGAATGTTTTCTAAAGCTCTTCAAATAGATGGAGAGCACTATTTAGCACTTTTTAATATGGGAGTAATATATAAGAGATTAAATGTATATGATAAGGCTAAGAAATTTTATGAGAAAGCCATTAAAAAGAATTTTGGTTATGCTTTTTCATTCTTAAATTTAGCAGTTATATATAAGGAAGAAAATAATATAGAAAAGGGAATAGAAATATTATCATTAGGTTTAAGATTTAATCCGGAAAATCATTTTTTATATTATAATAGAAGTTGCTTTAAGGCTATTTTAGGAAATGATTTAGAGGATGCCACAGAGGATTTAATTAAAGCTGTTGAATTTTATCCAGAATTTATGAAATATATAAATAAAGATAATGATTTGATTGAGGTAAGAAATAGTAATAAGTTTAAAAGTTTCTTAGAGACCTTAGATATTGGTTGATGCCAATATTTAAGGTCTCTTTAATTACAATTAAATACAATAATTTACAAAAAGTAAATAATTTCATCTGTTTTTTATGATAATGTATATTTATATGGTTATATTTAAGGGGGAAGGATATTGGAGTGTATAGAAAATGATTATATGTATTTGAAACTTAGTAAAGTTAGAAATTTAATTAGTGTTTTTATATTGTTAGCAATTATTTTATATACAGTATATTTTTTTAGTCCGCATATAGCTATTAGTCTATCTAAAGGTATTGAGACAGTATTAATATTTGCTATAACATTTATTGCAACAACGATATTTAAATTTTCTAATAAAAAGATTTTTAAATTAATAAGTATTTGTTTGTTACTTGTTGCGCTATTAAGATTTAATACACTTATTTATCTAATAGCTTCGTTTGAAGAGAAAGAGATACTTGAATATTTAACTTTAAAACCTATTTCTATTTGTATGGTTTTAGAAAGTATATATTGTTTTATGGTAATAGCATATGTTAAGGCAATAGATTTAAATATAAAAGTAACAGTTTGGTTTTTTACTGTTATTTCATTAATTAGTGTTTTTTTAGATAGTATTTATGTTTTTTGGATATTTTCAATATGGCTACTTTCAATAATTTTATATGTTTTAAGGGATTTTAAGCTTTGTAAAAATAACTTTTTAAATCATTTGAAGCTATTGGTATTAATGAATTTAGGGTTAGTAGTTTTAGATTTTTTAACATATAAATTAAAGTTAGAGATGATTATATTATTGAATGATATATTAAAAATATTTTTATATTTACTTGTGTATATATGGATTTCAGATATGCTAATTAGAAAACCATATGAAACTTTAAGTCAAGATATAATTGATGAAAATAGAAAACTAGAAATATTAAATAAAAGAATGGAAGAAAGCAATAAAGAATTTAAAGAGTTCAAGAAAAAATTAAGGGATAAGGAAAGTTATTTTAGAGACTTTTTAGATAATGCGCCTATGTCTATAGTTATTTTAAATAGTAATAATTATAGGGTTTTTGCAGTAAATAAAAGATTTATGAATGAATTAAATTTAAAAAATAAGAGAAATATAATAAATAAAAATTTATTTAAAATAATAGATGTAAAAAATAAAGAAGAATTGTTAATGATAAAAAAGGGCGAAGCATCCTTTTTTAATAATGGAATAGAAAATTTTTGGGAACTACATATTTTGCTAAACACAAAGGGATGTTTAATAATAGCAATGAAAAATGTAACTGAATTAAAATATTCAGAAAAAATAAAAGATAATTTAAGGAAAAAAACATTAGAGGAACAAATAAAAAATGATTTTTTATCAAGTATTTCCCATGACTTAAAAACACCAATAAATGTTATATATTCATCAGCACAGGTACAAGAAAAGTTTTATAGTGAACAATATATTGAAAAAGTTAATTACTATAATCAAGTTAATAAAGAAAACTGTATAACTTTGATGAGGTTGGCTAACAACTTAATAGATTCATCCAAAATAGACTATGATTACCTAAAACCAAATTTTAAAACTTATAATATAGTAACACTAATTGAAGATTCTATAGGGATGTTAGCTGAATATATAAAGGAGAAAAATTTAACATATGTTTTTGATACTAATGAAGAAGAAGTATACGTTAAGTGTGATCAAGAGTTTATCCAAAGAATAGTTTTAAACTTAATTTCAAACTCAATAAAGCATACAAGTGAAGGTGGAATTGGAGTAGAAATCAACGCTAAGAAAAGCAAAGTTATGATTAGTTTTACAGATACGGGGGAAGGTATGGACAAAGAGTTTTTAAAAAGGGCTTTCTTAAGATATAGTAAAGGAAATAAAAGAGGGATAAAAAATAAAAGTACAGGAATTGGACTATATATTGTTAAAAACTTGGTTGAATTGCAGAATGGGACTATAAAAATAAACTCAATTAAAGACACAGGAACAAATATAAGATTGGAATTTAATAGGGAGAAAAGATGTGGAATATAAAGTAGAATATGAAAATCCTAAATTACAATATTATATCTTAAGACTAATATATATATTAATAATATTATCAGCGGTATTTTTTATAAGAGAAAAAGAATATATTATGTTTTATAAATTTATAGATTTATCTTCAGCAATAATGTTGGGTACTGCATTATTAATTGGAATAAGTAATAAAATAGGTGATAAGAAAAATTTGGTATATTTTATTAGTATAGGGGTTTTCTGGTTTGTAATTCCAGAGGTACTTTCTTTAGTTGCTCAATTAAAATTTTATGTGCTAGATGAGATGATAACTTATAAACTAATAGGTATATTATTTCAATATTCAATTATACTTATAATAATTTTAGGAAAGAAAAAGAATTTAGGTTTTAAAAAATTTAATAATATTTTGTTAGTATTAAGTGTTGGTTATAATACTATTTATTTAATTATAATAAATAATAAAAATTTAATGAGGGCATTTATTAATGGAATATATATAAATAATTTTATGTTTATATTGGTTGTTTTTCTCTTTGTATTATTACTAATAATAATTGTTGCTTATGGGGAAAATACATCTGATAAATTTTTTTATTACTTAATTTTATATATATTATTATTATCAGTAGGGAACATTATTTTTTTAAATAATCTTAATGATATAAATAATACTAAAAAGTTAGGAGTTTTTTTAAGTCAGATATTAGAATTCTCAGCTTATTATGTTTTAGTAGAAGGAATAATAAGATTTTCATTAAATAAGAGTTTTAATAGTATAAATAAGATAATGCTCTTAAAAAAAGAAGAGTATAAAAGGAACAAAAGGTATTTACAGAAAAAAATAGATGAATTAAAAGGATTAGAATTTCTTTTAGAGAAAGAAGAGTTATTATTTAATAAAATGATATCTACAATTGGAGACTATATATTTATTTTTAAGGATGAAAAATTATTTTATTTAAATAATGAAGCTTTAAAGTTTTTAGGAATTAGAAATAGAGAATCTATATTATTTGAAAGTATGGAAGTTCTATATGAAGAAATTTTAAAAAAACAAGTTTATTCAAAGGAAAAAAAGAGTATAGATTCTTATGAAGAAATAATTTTTAAAAACATTAATGGAGGATATTCTAATGGGGAGTTTTATACAATACTTTTCGGAGATAATTATAAAATTATAATTATAAATGATATTACTAAAAAGAATAATGCTTTAAGATTAAATAAGTATTTAAAAGATAAGTTAGAAGAAGAGAATATAAAGGGGAAATTTTTTACAAATATATGTCATGAATTAAGAACTCCTATAAATGTAATAAGTTCAGCCCTTCAATTAAATAACTTAAATATAGAAAATAGAAACATTAAATCAATAGAAAGAAATAACCTAGTAATTAAACAAAATTGTTTAAGACTTATAAGGACCATAAATAATTTTATTGATGCTAATAAAATATCAGAAGGACAGATAGAAGCAAACGTTATGGTTCTTAATGTAGTTGAAGTTGTTGAAAATATATTAGATGCATCTGCAGAATATATAAATAAGAAAAAGATAAATTTTGTTTTTGATCCAGATTTTGAAGAAATATTCATAGCTATTGATAGAGATTTTTTAGAAAGAATAATATTAAACCTATTATCAAATTCGGTTAAATATGGAAGAATAGATGGAAATATATATGTAAAAATATATTTTGAAGGAAAAGATCTTGTAATAATGATAGAAAATGATGGAGTTTCTATAAGTTATGATGAACAAAAATACATCTTTGATAAATTCACTAAAAGTAATAAGGCTTTAAATAGAACACAAGAAGGAAGTGGTTTAGGGCTTTATATAAGTAAATCTCTTATGAAAATGCAAGGGGGAGATTTAAAAGTTGAGATATATGAAGGATATGGTAATAAATTTAAATTATATTTTTATGATGTAGATTTATTTAAGGAAACTGATAGAACAGAACATATTTTTAATAATAATTACTATAATTTAAATGAAAAAGCTGAAATTGAATTTTCTGATATATACATATAATATATATCAAAAGGAACACATATAATTACCTGAGAGGTGATTTATGTGAATATATTCAAGGTTAATGAAAAATTTAATTTAGGTGATTTAATAATAAGTTTGTTAATAACTTTAGGTGGAGGATATATTATTGGAAAGTTTACTCAAGAGAGTGTACAAGTATATGATACATTAAATAAACCTTGTTTTAGTCCACCGGCTATAGTCTTTCCTATAGTATGGACTATTTTATATATACTTATGGCAATAGCAGCCTATAGAATATTTTTAAGGCATAAGCAAGGAGAAAAAACAAAGTCAACCATTTGGTTTTATATAATACAACTTGTATTAAATTTTGCTTGGAGCATAATATTCTTTCACTTTAAACTATATGGATTAGCCTTTATAGAGTTAATCATATTATTAATATTTATAGTTATAACCACAATTAAATTCTTTAAGTTTGATAAAATAGCAGGAATTCTTATGACTCCTTATATAATGTGGGTTTCCTTTGCTGGAGTATTAAATTTCTTTGTATGGATGTTAAATGAAATGTAATTTTAAAATCCCTCTTATTCTATTAAAATAAGAGGGATTAATTATTTAGTGATATAATTATATAGAGATATTTAATAAAAACTTTCTTTAAAATAAAGTATGATTTAAAAGATAGCTAAAAGTAATATCTATATAAATCAGATAAATAAAAGGGGGAGAGCAAATGTTAATTAGAAATGGGAAAATATTTACCTGTGAAGAAGGTAAGATATATGAAAAAGGTGATATTCTAATTAAGGATGGAAAGATAAGTAGAATTGGGGAAGATTTAAGTCAATACATAGGAGAAGAAGAGATTATTGATGCTAAAGGACTATTAATATTTCCAGGATTTATTGAAGCACATTGTCATTTAGGATTACATGAAGAAGGAAATAATGGGGCTGGAAATGGAACCAATGAAGCTAGTGAGCCTATAACCCCACAAATGAGAGCTATAGATGGAATAAATCCCTTTGATGGAGGATTCCAATCTGCAAGGGAAGCAGGAGTTACCACAGCTGTAATTGGGCCTGGAAGTGCCAATGTAATAGGAGGACAGTTTGCCGCTGTAAAAACAAGTGGAATATGTATTGATGACATGATAATAAAGGAACCTGTAGCAATAAAGGTTGCTTTTGGAGAAAATCCAAAAAGGGTTTATTCTGGAAAGAATAAAATGCCTAATACAAGAATGGCTATTGCAGCTTTATTAAGAGAAACTTTAACAGAGGCTGTTAATTATAAAAATAGAAAAATTGATGCTGAAATAGAGGATAGGGATTTTAGTAAGAATTTAAAATATGAAGCTTTACTTCCATTAATTAATAGAGAAATACCTATGAAGGCTCATGCTCATAGAGCAGATGATATTTTGACTGCCATAAGAATAGCTAAGGAATTTAATCTTAAATTAACTTTAGATCATTGTACAGAAGGACATTTAATAAGTGATTATATTAAAAGAGAAAATCTAGATGCTATAGTTGGGCCAACTTTAAGTTTTAATGGAAAGGCAGAGACTTTAAATAAAACCTTTAAGACTCCAAAGGCCTTAATAGATAAAGGAATTAAAGTAGCAATAACTACAGACCATCCAGTGGTAACAATAGATAACCTTCCCCTATGTGCAGCTATGGCTATGAAAGAAGGAATTACTTTTAATGAAGCCTTAGAAGCCATAACAATAAATCCAGCTGAAATAATAGGTATTGATGAAAGAGTTGGAAGCTTAAAGGAAGGAAAGGATGGAGATTTAGTAATTTTAAATGGAAGTCCTTTTGAAATAGCTACAAAAACTATTTATACAATTATAAATGGAGAGGTAGTTTATAAAGACTAGGAATAAAAGCAATTTTATATTATAATAAATAATGTTTGAATTTGATTTTTAATATATTTTAGATAAATTAATGGAGCTGTATCAATATAACTTAGTAAAACTTATAATTAAATACTAAGTTTTGAGACAGCCCTTATTATTTTAATAAGTGAAATAAATTTTTAAATCTGTCAAAGATATAGAAGAGGAGAGAATATAGAAGTTAATATAACAAAAGGATAATAATTAGGAGTGATACTTTGAAAAAGGTAATAATTGCAGAAAAACCATCTGTTGCTAGAAATATTGCAGATGCTTTTAATATAAAAAAGAGAAAAGATGGATACTTTGAAGGCGAAGAATATCTTATAACATGGGCTTTCGGACACTTATTGCAGTTATTTGATGCAAAGGATTATGATGAGAACATGAAGGGATGGAGAATGGAAAAATTCCCTTTTATCCCAGAAGTATTTAAATATAAAATAAAACAAGATTCTTTAAATAGAAACATCATTGATAAGGGTGCGGAAAAGCAAATAAAGATAATAAAAGGGCTTATAGATAGAGAAGATGTAGATGGAATAATTTCTGCTACTGACTTTGATAGAGAAGGACAAGTAATTGCAGATGAAATTTTCTTATATTTTAGTGAAAAGAAGCCTGTCTATAGACTTTTATTAAATGAATGGACACCAGATGAAGTTAAAAAAGGTATGGAAAAGTTAAAACCTAATGAGGAAATGCAATCTCTTCAAGATGCTGGTATAGGAAGACAGTGGGCAGACTGGATAATTGGTATAAACTTAACTTCTGTGACAACAATAAAATATAAGCTAAATGATGGACAGATTTTAAATATAGGGAGAGTTCTTCTACCTACTTTAAAAATAATTTATGATAGAGATAAAGAAATAGAAAACTTTAAATCAAGTGCATATTATAAACTTAATGGTACCTTTAAAACTTTAAAAAATGAGGAATTTGAAGGAACTTATTATGAAAATAATTCAGAGAAGTTTGAAGATAAGAAGGTTTTAGATGAAATTAAAGAAAAGATAAAGGATAAAAATGCTGAAATAATTGAAAAGCAAACAGAAAGAAAAAAAGAATATCCACCATTTTTATTTAATCTTTCTAATCTTCAAGGATATATAACAAGTAAATACAAAGGATGGACTTCAGATAAGGTTTTAAAAGTAGCTCAATCTTTATATGAAAAGAAGTTTATAACTTATCCTAGAACAGGAAGTATGGCTTTAGAGGAGAGCTTAGTTGATAGAACTAGAAATGTTTTAGAAAAGCTTAAGGTAGGATTACCTTATGAAGAGCAAATAAAGTTTGTTCAAAATAAAAGGGTTTTTGATAATTCAAAGGTTGAGAGCCATAGTGCAATAGTTCCAACTTACATGAAACCTAATAATTTAACTCAAGATGAGAGAATAGTTTATACAGCAGTTAAAAATAGATTTATTATGCAATTTATGCCTGTAGCTGAATTTGAGGAAACAAAAATAACTTCTAAGGTAAATGATACAGAGGTTAAGGGCGTATTTATTTCAAAAGGAAAAGTTCAGCTTGTAGAAGGATGGAGAGTTGTTGAAAAAATAGATAGTAAAGATACAATTCTTCCAATGGTAAATGAAAAAGAAATAGTGGATTTAGTAGATAGTAAAATAAATAAGGTTACTAAAAAACCACCTAAAAAGCATACTGAGAAGACTTTACTTAGGGTTATGGAGACTTGTGGCAAGAGTTTTAAAGAGGATGCAGAGGAAGATAGTGAAGAAATGATGGCTTCAATACTAAGTGGATTTAGTATAGGAACACCTGCTACTAGAGCTGAAACAATTAAAAAACTTAAGGATGTAGGATATATTACTACAAAGGGAAAAAGTTTAACTTGTACAGAGCTTGGTAGAACAATAGTTGAAATATTCCCTGTTAAGGAACTTTTAGATTTAGAATACACAGGAAGACTAGAAAAAACTCTTTCTGATATAGAAAGAGGGAAGGTTAAAAAGGAAGATTTCTTAAATCTTATAAAAAACTTTACTATAGAGGGAGTTAAGGCTATAAAAAATGATGATTCCATGGCAAAACACTTTAAAGTAGAGGCACCAGAAGGGGTGGAGGTTTTAGGAAAATGTCCTAACTGTGGAAATCCTGTTATAGAGGGAGAAAGAGGATTTGGATGTGTTAATTGGAAAAATGGATGTAAATATACCATATGGAAAAATGATAAGTATATAGCTTCCCTTGGAAAGCAAGTAACACCTCAGATGGTAAAACTTCTATTAGCTAATGGAAAAGTTGGATTTAGAAATTTAAAAAGTAAAAAAGGAAATACCTTTGCAGCATACTTCATATATGAAAAAGATGAAGAAAAAGGTTATTTCACATGGAGAATGGAATTTATTTAAGAAATATATTTAAGAAATATATTTAGGAGTTGTATCAAAACAACTCCTTTTTATTTGGCTAAGAGGAAAAGTTTAAAATTTTAATTATAATCAAAGGTGAATTTGTAAGATAATTTTGATAAATCTTTTTCTTGTAAGTTAAAAAACTCATTTTCTATAGGAAATAAAATTCTTCTACCATGTTGTGGTGGAAGTCCTTTAGGGATAACAACACTTTTAAATGTTTTATTTAACACCTCTTTATCATTAGTATCATAAACTGAGATATTAAAATTTTCTAAGTTTTCAAAAGTAGTATTTTCAGTTGTATTTAAAAAATAAGCATCTATGAATAGAGTATTATCTTCTTTAAATAATTGATTTATTATTAGGTTAAGAGTGTTTTTTTCTGTGGTGAAGGCTGTAATATCATATAAAATTTCTTTGTTTTGAATTTGGTCTGCTTTATAAAAAGTGCTTGCATCTAAGGTTAGAGTATTTGGATTTAATAGAACTGCTAAGGCAAAAAAGCCTAGAATTTTTTTATATATTTTCATTTTAATTCTCCTTAATTATAGATTTATATTTTTAGTATTTCTATAATTAAGAAAATATAGTCTTAAAAAGAAAAAAACAGTGAAATTTTATCACTGTTTAGACAAATTTTAATATTAATGCAGATAGCATATATATTGGTGGAGCAAGGAAAACTGTTATTAATCCAGCAACACCTATAGATAATGAACTCATAGCACCATGAGTTTCACCGATTTCTAAAGCTTTAGTAGTTCCAACGGCATGGGCAGCTGTTCCCATAGAAACTCCCATAGCAACTTCATGATCAATCTTAAGTAATTTACATACCATAGGAGCTATGATTGCACCTGTTATACCAGTTATTATTACTGCTATAACTGTGATTGAAGGTATTCCACCAAGTCCGCTAGATACTTCAACTCCGATTGGTGTTGTAACTGATTTAGGAACTAAAGAAGCAATAAGTTCATGATTTACTCCTAAGAAATATCCCATTATTATAACACAGCACATAGAAGCAAAACTTCCAACTATTATTCCTGTCATTATCGGTACAAAATGATTTTTTAAAAGTTGTAACTGTTTATATAAAGGTACTGCTAAAATTACTGTCGCAGGTCCTAAGAATGCATTTATGAAACTACCACCAATATTATAAGTTTCAAAACTTATATGGCATGAAACTAAAACTGCAATTACAAGAGCAATTGCTATTAATAAAGGATTTAGTAGTGGGATTTTAGTTTTTTTGTATATGGTCATACCAATTTCGAATGCAAAAAGAGTTAATAAAATTCCGAATAAAGGGTTATTAACAATGTTATTCATTAACTTCATCTCCTAGTAGTTTTTTTTCTTTTCTTCTTATTAAAGCTTGAACAACTAAACCTGTAACTCCTATTACAACAAAAGTTGAAGCTATACAAATAAATAATAATTTAAGAACATTTCCTTCTAACAATCCAACAGATGTCATAAGTCCAACCCCTGCAGGAACAAAGAAGAAGGCTAAATGATCTAAGAAGAATTGAGCAACACAGTCAATAGCTTCTACTTTAACAACTTTAGTACATAGTAAAACTAATAATATTAACATTCCAATAATATTTCCAGGTACACTATGTATAAAACTTTTAGAAATAAATTCGCCTAAGAAGTATATAAACACTACAATAAGCATTTCTCTTAAAAGCTTCACTAGATAATCACTTCCTTTTTTTATTAAAAAAATATAAGGAACTATTTTTAAAGTTCCTTATACATTATAGAATGAATTTACAATTAAAGCTATAATCAAATATTACAATAATTAATGATTTATACTTATTAAAGCGTTTTCTATATCATTTTTTGATAGGTTGCTTAGAATAGACTCATCATACTTAAGTGCTTTGTTTAAAAATTCTTTAGCTTTATAAAAATCCTCTTTTTCTTTTGATATAATCCCCATAAAATAATAAGGCTCTGAAAAATTTACACATTCATCTATTAATTCATCAAAATAAAAGCAAGCTTTTTCTGTATCACCAATTTTATAGAAAATCTCTCCTAAATTAGCTCTTATTATTTGACTTAATTCATCAACTTTCAATCCTTCATTACTTATTGAAATTGCTTTTTCAAAATCTTTATGTTGAATTAGAACATATCCATAAACTTCATAAAAATCTAGAGATTTAAAATTATTGGCTTTTAAATCATCTAAGATTTGAAGAGAAGTTTTTATATCATTTAATTTCCAATAAAGTATCGCTTGAAGTAAATCAAGTTGGTTTGCGTCTTCAGGTAAAAATTTTCTTTTAGATACTATACTTTTTAAGGTTTCTAAAGCTTCAGTATATGATCCTATTTTAAGTTCTAAGAAAACATAAGTTTTTATAGCTTTGACATTAGAGCTAGTACATAGAGCGGCCTTTCTATAAAAAGATAAAGCTTCTTCTAAATTATTGGCTCTAAGTTTTTTAGCCCCCTTAAACATATAAATTAAATGCTTGTTTATAGTTAATTTAAATATTATAAATGATATAAGTAGTATGCTCCCCATAGGCACACTTACCTTAATCATTAAGAAAACTATAAAAATTATTGCAAGGACATTTGCCAATGTATTTAAAACAGACCTTTTCATAATAATTATCCCCCTTTTAAATATTAGTTTATTAAGGAAATTATACTATATTTATAAGAGGGATAATATTGAATTTTTTAAAGTTAAAGTTAAATTAAATAAAAATCAAAATTTTAATATAACTTTTAGAAATATTATAATAAATGTATGTTGTTTTCTTCACAAGTTCTTATCATATCTTCATCCCACATAGATGCTTGAACTTCTCCAATGTGAGCTTTTCTAAGGAAGAACATACATATTCTAGATTGACCAATTCCACCACCTATAGTATATGGTAATTTTCCTTCAAGAAGCATTTGGTGGAATGGTAATTCTTTTCTTTCTTCACATTCTGCTATTTTTAATTGTTTTAAAAGGCTTTCCTCATCAACTCTTATTCCCATTGATGAAAGTTCTACAGCTTCATCAAATAGAGGGTAGTAGAATAATAAATCTCCATTTAGTGTCCAATCATCATAGTCTGGACTTCTATCATCATGTTTTTCACCAGAAGCTAATTTTCCACCAATTCCTATTATGAATACAGCTCCAAATTCTTTACATATAGCAGTTTCTCTCTCTTTAGAAGTAAGATCTGGATAACGATCTTCTAATTCTTGTGATGTTATAAATGTTATATCTTCAGGAAGAATTTTTTCTATATGAGGATATTTTTCTACTACAAAATCTTCGGTAGCTTTAAAAGTGCTATATATTGATCTTACAGTTTCTTTTAAAGTTTCTAAGTTTCTTTCTTCTTTATCTATTATTTTTTCCCAATCCCATTGGTCAACATAAATAGAATGAATGTTATCTAAATCTTCATCTCTTCTTATAGCGTTCATATCAGTGTAAAGACCTTCACCATGTTCAAACTCATATCTATGAAGAGCTAGTCTTTTCCATTTAGCTAGAGAATGAACTATTTGAATGTTAAACTCTGGCATAGCTTTCATATCAAAACTTACAGGTCTTTCAATTCCATTTAGATCATCATTTAATCCTGAACCTTTATTTACGAAAAGTGGAGCAGAAACTCTTGTTAAGTTTAAGTTTTTAGCTAAAGAATCTTCAAAAAAGTCTTTAAGTTCTTTAATAGCAACTTCTGTCTCTCTAAGTGACAATAAAGGTTTATAGCCCTTTGGTATAAATAATTTTTCCATTTTAAACAACTCCTTAATTTTAAATGTAGATATATTTTTTGCTACATCTATTTTTTTATAAATTTTGTTTGGCCCCAAACAGGTTATTAAAATTTCTTTAAATGTTTTATACGTATAGTTGAAATAATAAATTTAAAAATATAGTTTAAAAGACAATAAAAAAAGCCATCATCCTATATTATTAATAGGACGAAGGCTGTATAATCATCTCCGCGGTACCACCTATGTTAGTGTACAAAAGCACTCACTTAATAACAGTGCATCTTAACACTGTCCTTCTTTTAACGGAAAGAAACCCGTCTAAGTCTACTGTCCAAAATAAGTTTTGAAGTTCGGTTAGAAGCTCAAGGATGTTCTTCATCAAAGGTATAGTATGAGGCTTTCACCATCCCTCAATCGCTAAAACTCTTTCCAAAGATTACTTTTTCCTATCAATGCTTTGTACAAGTTATTTATTTAATAATTAATATATACTAAAAATCTTAATTTGTGAAGGGGTTTTTTAAAATTTTTTTAAATTTATGATATAATTATTAAAAAAGTATATATTTTTAAGCTCATTTTTGAAATGACAAAGGAGAAATTTATGATAAAAGCAGTGTTATTTGACCTAGATGGAACATTGATAAATACTAATGATTTAATATTAAAATCATTTAAACATACATTTAAAACTATGTTAGATTTAGAACCAACTGAAGCAGAAATTACCATGAACTATGGTAGACCATTGCAGGAAATTTTTAAATCCTATGATGAAAATAGAATAGAAGAGATGATTAATTGTTATAGAAAAATAAACTTAGAATTACATGATGACGAATGTAAAGAATTTACTGGTGTTGATTTAATGCTAAAAACATTAAAAAGTAAAGGAATTAAAATTGGAGTTGTAACTTCAAAGAAAAGTGATATGGCAGAGCGTGGAGCTAAATTAATGGGTATATTTAAGTATTTTGACACTTTTATAACTCCTGAAATTACTAAAAAGCATAAGCCAGATGGGGAGCCAGTCTTAAAGGCCTGTGAGAACTTAGGAGTATCTCCTAGTGAAGCTCTTATGGTAGGTGATTCACCTTATGATATTTTAGCAGGTAAAAATGCTGGAGCTAAGACCTGTGGAGTTAAATACACAGCATTGCCTATTGAAAAATTACAAGAGAGTAAACCAGATTTTTATGTAGATAAACCTTTAGAGATTTTAGATCTTGTTGAAGAATTAAATTCATAATTTAATAAGTTTATAAAAAAAAAGATTTAGTCTTAGACTAAATCTTTTTTTTATTAAAATATATTTCTTCTACGTCTTCTACGTTTTCTTAAATTTATTGCTCTTATAATAAGTAATATTAATACAATTACAACTATTGCTAGAACAATTATTCCTAAATAACTTAAGAAATTAGCTTTTATAAGAGTAAATGTACCTATATCAGCTTTTACTGGATAATCTTTAACATACGCTCTTTGAGTAACAGTAACAGCAGCTGATTCAGGATTAGAAGCTAATTGCCAAGCGTTCATATCATTTAAGTTTATTGATTTTGATGTTTCTTTTTCATTTACATAGTTATTATAATAATCTATATTTTCAGTTGCAACAAAAGGAACATCTATTTTTTTAGTTGGCCCAAACCATCTAAAAAGTTTATATTCAACTGGAATAGTATCTATTGTTGTTCCAGCCTTTATGTATGGAACTTTATCAACAGAGTAACTGTAATCAATAATTTTGTTCATATCATTAAATACAATTTCATCCTTGGCATCATATTGAGAGTTTAAAACAGCACCTACTATTTTTCTACCATTTCTTTCGTATACTGACACTAAACATCTTCCAGCAGGAGTTGTAAATCCAGTTTTTCCACCAATATTTCCGTTGATACCAAGTTCTTTGTTTCTATTTTCTAAAAGTACTTTTTTCCCGTTTACAGTTATGTCGCTATCCTTAAGTGCCATAGTTTCGCTTACCCAAGGATTTTTATAAGCATTTTGTAAAATAACAGCCAAATCGTAAGCTGTTGAATAGTGATCATCATTATGTAAGCCATTTGGAGTAACAAAATGAGTGTTCTTTAATCCTAATTTTTTGACTTCATCATTCATCATTACACTAAATTTTTCAGCACTTCCAGCTACACCATCTGCAATTACAGAGGCGGCATCATTAGCTGAAAACATAAGTAAAGCTTTCATTAAATCATTAGCATTCATTCCTTCGCCAACAGGTATTGGACCAAAGCTATCGTTTAATGTATAAGGTTGTTGAGCTTTTGCATCTGCTGTATATGGAAAAGAATCATTCTTTGAAGCATGTTCAGCAAATAAAAGACTTGTCATTACCTTTGTTGTACTAGCAGGATATGCTTTTTCATCAATTCCCTTTGCATAAATAATTTCACCAGTGTCATAATCTAAAGTAACAGCATACTTACCAACTATATTAGGTTGTGAAATTTCAGCAGCCTGAACATTAGCTTTTGTTGGCGTAAAAAGTGATACTGATAAAGCAATCAATATTGAACTTAAAAGCTTTTTCTTAAATTTAATCAATTTTCATCTCTCCTAATTTTAAAGTCTCATTAAACTTTTTTTATTATAACATCTATAGGGCATAATAACAATAATAATAAAGAAAGAGATGTAAAGCTTTAATTATGGTATTTATAAGACATATCTTATATAATATAAGATATTTGAAGCAATTAATTAATATTTAGGATGTGATAATATGGCAGCTTTAACTGTAGATGATATTTTAAAAGAAAGTGAAGTAGGAACATTAATTCCACTAATAGTAGAAGTCAATGATAAAGTAGTACCTATAATTTTTGTTAAAGATTATTTAGAAGCTTTAAAGGATATAGGTGATAATGTCTTAGTTGCCTTAAAAAGCAGTATTATAAGCAATAAAAAATTAGACTTATTTTTAATTATGATTAGATTTGATGCAAATGAAGAGAATACCTATGATCTATGGTTAAACTATGGATTCAATTGGCATTTTGACTTTTTGAATGGATTAATTAACTTAGATAAAATACTTATAGATTTTAGAGATGAAGACAATAATAGAATTAAGACTATTGAAGTTGAGAATACAATTAAAAAGGATTTAGAAAAGTATAAAGAGTCATGTGAAGATTCTATTTTAATTAAAGAAGGAAAAGAAGAAAATATAATTAGAGTAGTAAAAAGAAAAAAATATGAATCTTGGAGCAATGAGGATGCTTTAGATTTAATTGATGAAGTATTAGAAGATTATAGTAGCATACAAGATATGTGGGATAACTTATAATCTAAGTAAAAAAGTTTAAGGAGCTATAATTAATATACATAATCAACTTAAAAATAGGGTATATAAATAAGCCTGCCTTGAAATAATAAATTTAAAGGTGGGTGATAAATATGAAAGATAATAAAAATAATAAGAATTATAATAATAAAAAACATAAAGAGCATGAACCTGATGATGGCACATTTATTTCATATAAAGAAAATGAAGAGTTTAATAGCAATGGAAGCTCAAGATATGGATATGAACAAGATAGCTGTGATATATAGTAAGCTATAGGAAGGAGTAGGGGCTTGTAAAAATAAACTTATGAATTATATTATAAGAATTAGTGAATAATCTTTATTATATATTTATAAATTTTAAGTTTAATAATAGCCCCATTTCCTTTGCTTATAATTAGTATGTAGAAAATCTTTTTTCACGGGTATCAACAGTTAAATCCTTCTCATCTATAGAGATAATTTTTGAAAAGCCATTACCATTTAAAATTTTAGTTTTGAATTTTTTTATTGAGGATTCATCACCTTGCACTTCTATAAGTACTTGACCATCATCTAAATTTTCAGCATAACCAGTTAAAGATAATAAGCTAGCTTGATACTTACAAAAGAATCTGAAACCTACACCTTGAACTCTACCACTTACTAGAAATTCTTTTCTAATCACAGTAAACACCTCCTATATTTATTATAATTAGAATACTATATAAAAGGCACTTATTTCTCAAGCTAATGCGGAAATAATAAATTAATAACTAAATATTTATACAATTTTATTGTGAATGTTTACATAAATAGGAAATTATATGTATAATATATTTAAAGGGAAATAATATTGAGGAGGAATTTTAATGAGGTTAGAAAAAAGTCTTGTTTTAATAAAACCCGATGCCGTTGAAAGAAATTTAATAGGTAAAATATTAGAGGTTTATGAGGGAGCAGGACTAAAGATAAAGGCTATAGAAATGAAGCAAATAACTAAAGAGTTTGCAGAAAAACATTATGAAGAACATAAAGATAAGCAGTTTTTCAATTCTCTAATTAAATATATAACAAGAAGTCCTCTTGTAGCCTTAATTCTTGAAGGAGAAGATGCTATAAAAAAAATAAGAGCTTTAAATGGTGCAACAAATCCAGAAAAAGCTGAGTTTGGAACAATAAGAAGAAGATTTGCATTAAGTGGAACAGAAAACTCAGTTCATTCATCAGATTCAATAGAAAGTGCTGAAAAAGAAATTAAGTTATGGTTCCCAAAAATATTTTGTGAAGAAATTTGTGGATAATATAAAATGCATGTGCCTTTGCACATGCATTTTTTTAATAAACACACTTGATTTCTAACCAAGCCTCATCATATTTTCTAAGTATTTTAGAAGGTAAATCTATAAATACCTCACAATTTTTTAATGACTCTTCATCTGGATATGCAACTTTATCATCTCTTATATCCTCAGGTAAAAGGTCATATGCAGCTGTATTTGGAGTAGAGTAGCCTATATATTCTACATTTTGCTCAGCATTTTCAGGATCGCAAAGGAAGTTTATAAACTTCTCAGCATTTTCTTTATGCTTTGCATTTTTAGGAATTGCTATGGCATCAAACCATTTATTTGATCCTTCCTTAGGAATAGCATAAGCTAAATCAGGATTTCTCTCTATCATTGTTACAGCATCTCCAGACCAAGCAACAGCAAGAGAAGCCTCTCCACCAACCATGGCATCTTTAACTTGGTCAACCATATAAGCTAATATTAAGCCATCTTTCTTTTGAGTCATAAGCTCCTTTTTAGCTGCTTCTATTTGGTCTAGGTTTTCTGTATTTAATGAATATCCTAATTTTTTTTCTGCAACAGCCATAGCATCTCTAACACTATCTGGCATTATAACTTGATCCTTATATTTAGGATTCCAAAGAATATTCCAACTATCTACAGGATCACTAACTCTCTTTGTATTATATATTATTCCAACTGTTCCCCACATGTATGGTACTGAGTATTCATCAGTTGGATCATAAGCTAATTTTTTAAATTGTTCTCCTATATATTTATAATTAGGTATATTAGAAAAATCTATTTTTGCTAACATATCTTCGTTTTTCATTTTTTCTATCATGTAATCAGAAGGAATTACTATATCATAAGATACATTACCACTATTAAGTTTTTGATACATTATTTCATTAGTATCATAAACATCATACTTAACATCTATGCCAGTTTCTTCCTTGAATTTAGTAAGAAGCTCTGGATCTATATAGTCTCCCCAGTTATAAACATAAAGAACGTTACTGTTTTTATCTTGAGTAGCTTCCTCATCTTTTTTTGGACCGCAACCAACAAAAAGAGATGATATAAGAAGTGTTGAACAAGTTAATGCTAAAAATTTTTTGAATTTCATATTAACGTTCTCCTTTCACTAAAGATTGTTTTCTATTAGCAATAAGAAGTAATGCTAAGACAACTACAAACATTAATGTTGAAAGAGCATTTATTTCCGGAGAAATACCTCTTCTAGCCATAGAATAAATTTCTATAGAAAGGTTAGAAACACCAGGACCTGTAGTGAAGAAACTTATAACAAAGTCATCTATTGACATTGTAAATGCTATTAAGAATCCTGCTGCTATACCAGGCATTATTTGAGGAATTACTACCTTTCTTAAAGCGTAAGATGGTTTTGCTCCTAAATCTAAGGCTGCATCAGTTAGATTTGGAGGTAATTGTCTTAGCTTAGGTAAAACAGATAATATAACATAAGGAATATCAAATGTTATATGAGCTAAAAGCATAGTCCAAAAACCAGGTTTTAAATTAAATAAAACTCCACCAATAGCGAATAAAGTCATTAATGAAACTCCAGTAACTATATCTGGATTTAATACAGGTAAATAGTTTACGTTTAATAATAAGGTTTTAGGACCTATTTTCATATTATTAATTCCTATAGCACTTATAGTACCTATAACAGTAGCAACAACAGAAGCTATTACTGCTATTAAAACTGTATAATAAAGAGCTGCTATTATTCTATCATTTTCAAGTAGGGAGCTATACCAATCAAAAGTAAAGCCACCCCAAACAGCCATAGATTTTGTTTTGTTAAATGAGAATATCATAAGTGTTACTATTGGTGCATATAAAAATATAAATACTAAGACTAAATAAAATTTAGAAATAAAATCACCTAACTTTTTTACCATAGCTGTTTACCTCCTTCTTTTCCGTTCTTTTCATATTTAGACATAAATGCCATTGAAATTAGTATTAATATCATCATAAAGATTGATAAAGCAGAACCGAAGTTCCAGTTACCGATAGTAGTAAATTGCTGTTCTATAAGATTACCAACCAACATATATTTTCCACCACCTAGAAGGTTTGGAATTACGAAGTTTGAAACAGCTGGCATAAATACCATAGTTATTCCAGAGATTATTCCAGGAATACTAAGTGGTAAAATAACTTTTCTAAAAGCTTGAGCTTTATTTGCACCTAAGTCATAAGCTGCATTAACTAAGTTTTTATCAATTTTTATAAGTACAGTATATATTGGTATAACCATAAATGGTAAGAAGTTATATACCATTCCAAGTAAGATTGCTCCGTCAGTATATAGCATTTTAATTGGACCTATTCCTATATAGCCTAAAAGAGTATTAATAAGTCCATCTCTACCAAGTATAGCCATCCACGCATATGTTCTAAGTAAGAAGTTCATCCACATTGGTAATATGAATAAAAGTATTAACATATTTCTTCTTTTTATAGGTAATTTAGAAATTATATAAGCTATTGGATAACCTAAAATTAAACATAAAACTGTTGATAAAACAGCAAGCCATATAGAACGTATAAAAACAGTAAAATATATTGGCTCAAATAATCTTTGGAAGTTTTCAAAAGAGAAAACAAATCTTCCATCAACTTTACTTGTAAAACTAAAGAAAACTATTAAAAGTAAAGGGATAACTATGAATATAGCACTCCATACAACGTATGGATAAGCTGCAAATGATAAATTTTTATTTCTATTTTTCATCTTTAAACATCACTCTCTTTTTTCATTATGTGTATGCTTTCTGGATCAAGAGATAATCCTATTTTAGATCCTATTTCAGCATGTTTTGTATTGTGTAATATCCAAGTGTGGTTTTCATCCTTTACTTCTATTTCATAGTGAACACCTTTAAATATAACTGAAGTAACAGTTCCTTTTAACATACCTTCTTCATATTTAACCATTTCAAAATCCTCTGGTCTTATTACAACTTCAATAGCTTCGTTCTTTTCAAAACCTTTATCAACACAGTCAAATATTCTTCCACCAAATTCAACCTTAAAGTCATCTAACATAATTCCATCAACTATATTACTTTCACCGATGAATTTTGCTACAAATGAGTTAGCAGGTTCATTATATATATCTTCTGGGCTTCCCATTTGTTGAATTTCACCCTTATTCATAACAACTATTGTATCTGACATTGTTAAAGCTTCTTCTTGATCATGAGTTACAAATATAAATGTAATTCCTAATTTTTGTTGAATTCTCTTAAGTTCTATTTGCATTCCTTTTCTAAGTTTCATATCTAATGCACCTAAAGGTTCATCTAATAAAAGTACCTTTGGTTCATTTACTAAAGCTCTAGCTATGGCAACCCTTTGCTGTTGACCACCACTAAGAGCCTCGATATCTCTGTTTTCATATCCTTCAAGGGCAACCAATTTAAGCATTTCCTTAACCTTTTGATCTATAACATCTTTAGGCATTTTTTTTAGTTTTAATCCAAAAGCTATATTTTCATATACATTCATATGAGGGAATAGAGCATATTTTTGGAATACGGTATTTAATTGTCTTTCGTAAGGTGGTATATCGTTAATAATATTATTTTCAAAGACCACCTGGCCACTATCTGCCGTTTCAAAGCCAGCTATAATTTTTAAAGTGGTTGTTTTACCACATCCACTAGGTCCTAAAAGAGTTAGGAATTCATTCTTTTTTATATTTAGGGAAAGATTATCTAAAATTGTATCTTTTCCATATGATTTAGTTATTCCTTTTAATTCAATAATATTATTATCTTTCAAATCTAACACCTCTGCTTTCTAAATGTTTATACTAAAATGATGGTGGAGTACTTATCCATATAACCTTTGCAGAAATCTTTCCTGCATTAGAAATATAATGATTAGCTTTGGGCTTAAAGTAGAAACTCTCGCCTTTTCTTACTTTTACTTTTTTGTCTCCTAGATGAAGATATATTGCTCCAGATAGGACATACCCAAATTCCTCACCCTCATGAGGCTCTTCTTCAATATATTGTCCTCCAGGTTCAAGAGTTATCATTATAGGTTCCATATCATTCTTTTGAGCATTTGGAACTAACCACATAAGGTTATATTTTAATTCTTCATTTTCAGTTTCAAACATATCATCCTTAGAGAAGGCTATTTTTTCATTAGTATCTTCACTAAAGAATTCTGTTAAATTAGTTCCTAATATATCTAATATATCTATTAATGTAGCTATAGATGGAGAAGTAAGGTCATTCTCAAGCTGAGAAATAAATCCCTTAGATAATTCACATCTATTTGCTAATTCTTCTTGAGTCAACTGTTTGGCCACTCTGAGACGTCTAATTTTATCCCCTATTTCCAAGTTTTACACCTCAATTTCATTACTATAAGTTTTACTAAACTTTAAGTTTAAAATTACTAAACAAACATAAATAATTATAAATACTTTTAAAATAAAAATCAATAAAAAAATGAAAAAATATATTAATATTTAAATGTTGCTTGGAAATAGTGATTTAGCAACTTAAGAAGGAAAAATATGTTATGAAGTTTAGGCTAATTTATTATTAAATTTAGTATAACTAAACAATAAAATAACAATTAATAAATAATGTATAAAAAATTTCACAGTTTGTGGTAATTTATGATAAAATACTCTTGAATTAATAAATGATTGGTGTGGTAATGTGATACAAAAAAGAAACTGTTATAGGAGAGAGGGAAGAAAAGTTTATATAAGAACACCATATTTAGAAGAACTAGGGTATACTGAAAAGCTATGGGGAGATATGGAGAGTATGACTGATGTAGGCAAAATAATATCTTTTCCAAGGTATAAGTGGGATAGTTTTTATAAAAAGATGGTGAGTCCTACAGATGGAAGAAATCTGTATTGCTTGGTTTTTGATTATAATGATAACCCAGTGGGGGAAGCAAGCTTTCATGGATATGACTCTATAACTAAAACTGCTAGATTAAATGTTAGAATAGAAAGTTCACATAGGGGAAAAGGGTATGGAAGTGAAGCTGTACATCTTATATTAGAATGCTTTTTCAATGAATTTGGTGGCTTATATATGCTAGATACGGTTTCATTGGATGAGAATAGAGATAGCCTTGAAAGAATTGGTTTCAAGATGATGTATAAGAATAAAGAGGGATATTCATATAGATTGTCTAAGGATGATTTTAATAGGCAAATCAAAGATTTAAAAGAGAGAAAGTTTGGAATATTTATTTATGATAAGATGGTTGTAAGCACAGTGATTTCTTTTTTAGAAATTTTTGATGATATAAATAAATCATTAGATAAAGAAATAATTTCAGTAGAGTTAATAGGGACACAACGTAATATAATAAAAGATAAAATATATGATATCAAATTTGAAAATATAAAATCTGTAGAAGAAGTAGATTTAGATGTTATAATTGTTCCAGGAAGTAAGAGCAATAAGTTCTATGAAAATGATGACTTTGAAAAACTTTTAAATAATATCAATGGATGTGAAACTGTTTGTGTTCTAGGTAATAGTATAATTCCATTTATAAAAAATAAGTTTTTAAGAGGTCTAAAAGCTTATTATTCTAAAGAATGGGTTGAGTTCATAAAAGAAGAGATTGCCTTAACATCTTACTCCGATGAAGACATTATTGATAATGGAAGACTTATAATGGTTAAGAAAAAATCCTGTGAAATAGAAGGAATAAAATACATAATTAAAAAGTTGTTTGGAGAATCTGTATTAAATAGGTTCGATTTATAGATTTAGATTTGATGCTATATTTTATAGTATTATGAATAGGAGTTGTTTATTATATGATAAACATAAAATTAGATGAAGACAAAAGAGGAAAAGTTATATTTAGAGCAAATATAGATGAATGTCATAAAGATAATAGGATATTGAAAAGAGCTTTATTTGAGAGTAGAGTAGTAAACAATGAGTTTAAATATAATATACCAATGAAATATTTTTGGCCAATAATAAATAATGTTCATAAAGAATTAATAAGTTTAAGTGATGATAGTAGACTTGAAGTTTTAGAATTCTCAGATGAATATGAAGAAGTTTATTATTACAATTATAAAGCTACACCAGTTTATATGAAGAAATGGAGAGAGGAAGGTTGTCCTCCAATTTTTAAAATAACAATAAATCCTAAGGATTTAAGTGTGGAGAAAAAAGTTATATTTGAAAGATTAATATAAAAAAGCTTTGAGAAAAAAATCTCAAAGCTTTTTTATTATTGCCATTCTTCTACATTCTCTAATCCAGGAATAGAAGATGCTTTAAATACTGGCTCTTTAATTCCTGCTTTCTTTTGAGCTGTATAGTCCTTAAGTGCAAGGAAAGAATATTTACCAAGGAATAATATAGTTATTATATTTAGTATAGCCATTAATCCCATGAAAAGATCCGCTAAATTCCAAACTAAATCTACTTTTGCTATTGAACCAAATAATACCATGCCTATAACAAGTATTCTGTATATATTTAATAATACCTTATTAGTGTGTATAAATTCTATGTTTGTTTGACCGTAATAGAAGTTACCTACAATAGAACTAAAAGCAAATAATAATATACAAATTGCTATGAAATAAGCTCCGAAAGGTCCTATTTGAGATACAAGAGCTTTTTGAGTTAATTCTATACCTGTTAGTGAACTATCAGCGTATTGACCTGAAAGAAGTATTATAAATGCTGTACAAGAACAAATTAATAATGTATCAGTAAATACTCCTAAAGTTTGAATTAAACCTTGTTTTACTGGGTGAGTAACATCTGCTGTAGCAGCTGCATTTGGCGCACTACCCATACCAGCTTCATTTGAGAATAAACCTCTTTTAATACCTTGCATAACAGCTGCACCAAGCCCACCAGCAGTTAATTGTTTTATTCCAAAGGCTGATTCAAATATAAGTTTAAAAACTGATGGAATTTCAGTAATATTTAAAATTAAAACTATAATAGCGATAAGAATATAAAGAACCGCTAAAATTGGAACTATTATTTCTGAAACCTTAGCAACTCTATGAATACCACCGAAGATAACTAAAGCTGTTACTATTGCTAATATTATACCAATAGTTCCTCTTGAAAGTCCGAAAGCACTATTAAATGCAACACTTACTGTGTTAGCTTGAACTGCATTAAATACGAATCCAAAACAGATTGTAATAAGAATTGAGAATATAATTCCTAACCATCTCTTTCCAAGTCCCTTTTCCATATAATAGGCAGGACCACCTCTGAAAGAATCTTTATCCTTAGTTTTATATATTTGAGCTAATGTACTTTCTACGAAACTAGACGCAGAACCTATTAAGGCTATAAGCCACATCCAAAAAACAGCCCCAGGTCCACCAACAGCTACGGCTATGGCAACACCTGCTATATTACCAGTACCAACTCTTGAAGCTGTACTTATACAAAATGCCTGAAATGAAGAAACTCCGCCTTTTTCTTTATTTGACTTTCCTATACCGTCTCCTAATAAACGGAACATTTCTTTTACGTATCTAAATTGAACAAATTTAGTTTTAAAAGAAAATAGAAGGCCTGCACCTATTAATAAAATAATTAATATGTAGCCCCAAAGAAAATCATTAAAACTAACTACTAAGTTATTAAGTATTTCCATAAATTCCTCCTCCTGTTGATAAGTTTTTTATTTTTTGCGTCACACTTTATATCTAATTTTAATATGAATAATAAAAAAATGCAAGAACTAATATTACTTTATTCATATGTGTGATATTTGAATGAAAAGCACATAAGTGAAATGTGAATAAAAAGTAAATGGGAGATGTTAGTGAGGAGTAGGGTATTACATGACTCTAGAGGGATGATTATCAAGAGGAAAGCCACTGTGAAATAAAAAATTCATAGTGGCTTTGTTTTGTATAAGATCAAAATGCAAGAAAAGCTTCGTTCTATTGCGTAACGTTGTTGTTTTGACCATTTTGATTTTGGTTATTTCCAGCTTGAGGTGGAGCAACAACTCCATTGTTTGTATTGTTTTCTGTTTGATTTTGAGGTGGAGTGACATTTCCACCTCCATTATTATTAGTAGTATTATTATTACCATTACCTGTTGTATTATCAGGTTTAGTATTTGGATTTTGTTCATTTGGTTTATTATTATTTTCGTTAGGTTTAGCTTCTTCAGCTTTATTTTCTTGTTGTTTATTTTCTTCATTTGCCCCTGAATTATTATTCTCACTTGTATTAGGGTCAGGGAAATGTGACTTTGTATGATAATTACAATATTGAGTAGGAGCAGAACCATTAATAAACCAATCATAATAAACTCTACTGCCTCTAGGGTCTTGAGTACAAAGAGAAGTAGGTTTAAGGCCTGAATCCATACATACTGCAATCTTGCTTATTCCACTAGGTTGTTCAACCTCTTTGTATTGTAAGTTTTTATGAGCTAAGCCCATTATTTTTCCAAAAATAGGTGAGGTAACAGTACCACTACTAGTTCTCATTTCTCTAGGTTTATCATATCCAACCCAAATAGCTGCAGAATAATATGGGGTTAATCCTGCAAATAAATAGTCTTTATCTCCAGTAGTAGTTCCTGTTTTACCAGCTACAGGTATATTTCCGAATTTAGCAGGTTTTGCAGAGCCACTTTCTACTTGAGATTTAAGCATATCATAAACTATATAAGAAGCTTGCGGACTAAATATTTTAGTTTCTTCTGGAGTACTTGTATCAAGAATTACATTTCCATGAGAATCTAATACCTTTGTATATAATTTAGCATTTGTTTTAACACCATTATTACCAAAAACACCAAAGGCTGAAGCTAGGGTATAAGTATTTCCTCCATCAGGGTTATTAGGATCATTTTGGAATTGACCTAAGGCTGTTGTAGAAATTCCCCTAGAGTGAGGTCCATAAACAAGACCTAATTTTTCTCCATAAGCTATGGAGTTTGAAGTACCTACTTCGTTAGCAACTTTTATGGCAGCTAAGTTACTAGAAATTTTAATTGCTTCTCTAAAAGTTAAAGGTCCTCTATAACTATTGTATTCATTCTTAGGTTGATCTTTATATCCTGTAGAAGATAATTCTTTATTCGTTAATGGAGAATCATTTACCACAGTGCCAGCTCCGCCAAGTCCTAAATCAATAGCAGGACCATAAACTGTTAATGGCTTTGTTGCAGAACCTATAGATTTTAAATCATAATAAGCTCTATTATGAGACATTGCTGGTTGTTCCCCTCTTCCTCCAACTAAAGCTTTAACATGACCTGTTTTATAGTCTATTATTGTGGCAGATGATTGTAATTTATAAACACCATCTTCATTTTTTTCATTAGGATTATTAGTTATAGCTTTATAGTTATTTGGATCATCTAAAACTTTTTGAACATTGTTTTGAAGATCCCTATTCATGGAAGTGTAGATTTTTAATCCACCATTAGCTATAAGTTTGTCAACTTCCTCTTGAGTGTATTTATATTTATCCATTAAGTCTTGTTTAACTTGAGTTATAGCTGGTCTTGTGAACCACTCGAAGTTAGTTTTGCTTAATTTATTATTTGGTGTGAATTTTATACCATTTGTGTCAATTTCATTTATTGCGTCATTATATTGTTCACTTGAAATATATCCAAGTTCATGCATTTTAAATAGCACAGATTTAGTTCTATTTAAGTATCTACTTGGATTTTCTTTATTTGCTTCTGAAAGACCATCATAAGAAGTTGGTGCTTGAGTAAGTCCTCCTAAATAAGCACACTCAACTAAATTCAAATCTGAAACATTCTTACTGAAAAATCTTTGAGCAGCTGCGCTAACCCCATATTGGTATCCACCCATAGGAATTGTATTTAAATACGTAGTAAGGATTTCATCTTTTGAAAGATGCTTTTCTAATTCTAAAGCTAAGTACATTTCTTTAATTTTTCTTTCATAACTAACTTCATTTGTAAGTACGGCATTTTTTATAAGTTGCTGAGTTATAGTTGAAGCACCTTGAACCGTATTACTTCCTGAAAGTTTGCCTTTAATATTAGAAGCTATGACCCCAAAAACTCTTTTAATGTCTATTCCTTTATGCTCATAAAATCTTTCGTCTTCAATAGCTACAAAAGCTTTTTTTAAATTATCAGGGATTTCTTCAGATTTAACCACATAACGTTGTTCACGAGTTATAACATTATCCATAAAGTTTCCCTGATCATCGTAAAGAATGGATGGCTGATTTAGAGATTGAATTGCCTGAACATCTAAGTCTGGAGAAGAACGTATAATAGAAAGAACGTAAACTCCAACTACTGTTACGGCAGTTATCCCTAGAAGCAGAATTCCTATAAAGAACCATTTCAAAAATTTTGTTACTTTCGATTGATTTTTATGTGATTTTTTCTTCTGCTTTCTATTTTTATGCTCTCTTTTTCTTTCAGTCATTTTTTCCTCCTATCATAATAAAACTTTCTATTTCTAAAAAACTACATAATTATATTATTATACATTTAAAGAAATATTATATTATATTATAGCATAATAATATTAAGAGTAAACCAAATTATAAGAGGTGTAGTCTTTGTATTATGTTAAAAAAAATAAACGTAGAAATATAGATTTTAAAAAATATTTAATAATTGTTTCATTAATGATTATTGCCTGTTTTTTAATTTTCATATATGCCTTTGATAAAATAATTGCACCTACAGTTTTGCTTGTTTCAGATTCAGAAATGCAAGCTAAAACTTTAGATATTATAAATAATAATATTGCTGAAGTTTATACACAAAAATTTAATTATGATGATGTAATAAAGGTTCAAAAAGATTCATCAGGAGCAATAAAAATGATTAATGCGGATACTATAAAATTGAATGAGTTAGCTACAGAAGTTGCCATAAAATCACAGAGGGATATAAAAGAAGTTGGCTCTATAGGTGTAAAGATGCCTATTGGGTATATAACAAAAAATAACATAATGTCTTATTGGGGCCCTAGTATAACTGTCAAAATGGAGCCGATAGGGAGAGTAGAGGTAACTTATGATTCTTTATTTGAAAGTGCAGGAATAAATCAAACAAGGCATAAAATTTTAGTTAATGTAAAAACTAATCTTAAAATAATATTACCACTTCAATCAAAAGAGGTTGAAGTGGTAAATCAAATTCCGATTTCAGATACGGTTATAGTTGGAGAAGTTCCAAATAGTATGTGGGGTGGAAATATGCTACAAGGCATTAATGATAAAAGTACAGAAGATACAAATTAGCACATTAAAAAAGGAGGTAATTCCTCCTTTTAATTATTTTCCCAGTTAAATATGTAAGGAATATTTCTATAGTGATCACCATAGTTTAATCCATAACCAACAACGAATAAGTCCTCTATTTCAAAACAACAATAATCTGGTTTTAAATCAACTTTTCTTCTAGAAGGCTTATCTAAAAGAGTGCAAGTTTTAACTGATTTAGCGCCTAGTGATTTAACATGGTTTATAACAAAATCCATTGTTATACCTGAATCTATGATATCATCAACTATTAAGACATCTAAGCCTTCAATATTGTCAGGAATATCATTTACAACTTTAACTATACCAGTACTTTCTTCACCATGGCCATAACTTGAAGTAGTCATAAAGCCTATTTGAGCTTTAGTATCTATTGCTCTAACTAAATCCGCTGCAAATATGAAACTTCCTCTTAATAAAGATAAAACATAAAGGTTTTTATCTTTGTAATCTTCAGTTAATTTTTTACCTACAATAGCTATTTGTTCTTTAATTTGCTCTTCAGAAAGCAGTATATTTCTGTTTTTATCTTCCATTATTTTCTCCCCTAACTATTCCGTATTATTTACAATATTGTATTTATAGTATAAAATTAAATGAAAATTGTCAAGAAACATAATAAATATCACGAGGTGGTAATATATGATACATGGAAATACTGATGGAATAAGGAATTCAGTGCTAAAAGAATTAGAAGAACTTTATAAAATAAATGTGCCAAAATATAGTGTTTGTACAGAGGATATAATAAATATTATTTCTAGATTATCTTCTCAAATAGAAAGAGAAATTAGTGTAGGAATAAATAGAAAAGGAAAGGTAATTAGTGTAGCTATAGGAGATTCTTCAAGTGTAGAGATTCCATTAATAGATATACACGAAAAAAGATTATCTGGGGTTAGAATAATACATACTCATCCAAGTGGAGTTTGCAGACTTTCTGCTTTAGATATATCTGCCCTTATGAAATTAAAGCTTGACACAATAATGGCTATAGCTGTAGAGGAAGGAAAGGCTAAAGATGCTTCTTTAGGATTCTGTTATGTAGAAAATGAGATTCTTATAAGTGAAGAAGCTCCTCATTTAACTATAGACCAGTGTTTACAAATTAATATTTTAGATAAGATTAATCATGTTGAAGAGGTTATTAAAACAAGCAATGTTGAAGAAGATGATAGTGAAAGGGCTATTTTAGTAGGATGTGATACAAGAGAAAGTTTAGATGAATTAGAGGAACTTGCTAAGGCTTGTGATATTCCTACATTGGAAAAAGTATTTCAAAACAGAAGTAAAATAGATGCTTCTTTTTATATAGGAAGAGGTAAGGTTTTAGAAATTGCTAACATAAGACAATTAACAAGAGCTAACTTAGTAATTTTTGATGATGAATTATCAGGAGCACAAGTTAAAAACCTTGAAGCTAACTTAGGAGTTAAGGTAATTGATAGAACAACTCTTATTTTAGAAATATTCTCAAGAAGAGCTAAGACAAGGGAAGCTAAAATTCAAGTAGAACTTGCTCAGCTTAAGTATAGAGCAGCTAGACTTATGGGACTTGGAACTGTTATGTCTAGAACTGGTGGTGGAATAGGAACAAGAGGACCAGGGGAAAAGAAACTTGAAATAGATAGAAGACATATAAGAGAAAGAATATATGATCTTCAAGCTGAGCTTAAAAAGATAAAGAAGATAAGAGAAACTCAAAGAGAGAGAAGAAGTAAGGATAAAACTTCACAGGTTTCCTTAGTTGGATATACTAACGCAGGAAAATCTACTCTAAGAAATACTCTATGTGCAGAATCAGCTTCAACTTTAGCTACTCAAGCTAAGGATAAGGTTTTTGAAGCAGATATGCTTTTTGCAACTTTAGATACTACAACAAGAGCTATAAAACTTCCTGATAATAGGGATATAACATTAACAGATACTGTTGGATTTGTAAGTAAACTTCCTCATGAATTAGTTGAAGCTTTTAAATCAACATTAGAAGAGGTTATATACTCAGATCTTTTATGCCACGTTGTAGATGCTTCTTCAGATAATGCACAGGAAGAAATTATAGCTGTAGAAAAAGTTTTAGGTGAATTAAAAGCCTTAGAATCAGCAAAAATATTAGTTCTTAATAAAATTGATAAGGCTGATGAAGAAAAGCTAAATGGATTAGAAGCAAAATATTCTTCAATATATAATAAGGTAGTAAAAATTTCTGCTAGGGAAAGAATAAACTTAGATGAATTATTAGAAGCAATAAGTGAAGAATTACCTTATACATTAAAAAGTAAGGAATATATAATTCCTTATACAGCTCAACAAGTTGTAGCTTATCTTCATAGAAATGCTAATGTAAGTGAAGAAGAATATAGAGAAGATGGAACTTATATAAAAGCAGAAGTGGATGAAGAAGTAGAAAATAAATGTAGAGAATACGAGTTATAATAAGAGTATTAAATTCATGAGTAAAAGCTAAATTCAACAAGAATTTAGCTTTTATTATTACATTTTTCACATCATAAATTATAATATATATAAGTATAATAATAATGATACTAATTTTTAGGATGTGAATCATGGAAACTACGGATACTTTAGATCGTGGAAATATAAGAGGTCGTAGAGAAAGATCAGGAAACTCTAATGGGCAGGAAGATCTTTTTGCAGCTCAAGCAGCTGCAAGTAATAATGAAAGTAATAATGTATGTGCAGATGATTTTAATAAGGCATATAATCAGTTACAGGATATTTTATTAAAAGCAGCTACTATTCAAGCAAGTGTAGCTACATTAAATATAGGTGACGAATATAAAATGTATTATGATAGGGTAGTTAGACCAGCTTTGGATATTATTTATTTTTTAAGTTTTGCAATACAAAATACAGCTGCAGCAGCTAACCTTTATCAAGCTAATACCTATGGAAAAAAAGGAGAAGGAAAAAAAGCTTTAGATATTTCTTATGAAATGTTAGAACAGATGGAAGTTGGAATTTGTTTATTGAAAGAGTCTTTAAAAGTTTTAGTGGAAAAAGGGAATTGTTTATAGATATTATTTAATTAATGGGAGTTATTAAGGAGGAAAAAAATTTGAGTGAAATAATATTGAAATATCAAAATTCTTTTAAAACAGTTATAAATGACCTTCAAAAGAATGATGATGTTATTGGAGTTACGGCATTTGGAAGTATAATAAACGGAGATATATGGGAAGGATCAGATATAGATTTATTCGTTATTGTAAATGGAGAATTTAAAGGGATAAAGGACGTTTATGGTGAAGAATTAGGAGTATCTTTACATTTAAAAATAGTCTCTAAAAAGTTTTTAGTTAATTTCTGCCAAGAAGAAATAACAGGTAGTACAATACATAGAAAATTTATATCTTCAAAATTAATTTTTTGTAAGGATCAAGAAATATCAGATAAATTTACTTCAATAAAATATTATACAGATGCTCATAGTGAAAAGTGGAATCTTGTTTATTTAAGTGAGCTTTTACAAGATATGAATTTATATAAAAAATGTATTCATAATGAACATTTCTACGCTGCCTTTGAGGCTCTTATGTATTCAGTGGATAGTTTTAGTAGGTTGTATTTAAACTTTAATGGATATTTAATAACAAAAAGCTCTACTGGTATGCTTATGAAATTAGATGAAAACTTTGAAAAAATGGTTAATGGAATATTCAAAGCAGCAGATAAACAGGCTTTAGAATATGTACATTTTTATATTGAAAGCTTCTTAGAGAGAAATATTAGAGGAATAATAAGAGCTTTAGTTGATTTTATGAAAAAACAAAAGGATTACTTAAGCTCAGAAGAAATAAAAAAATCAGAAGAATTCCAAGGCTTTAATATAGATTTTGAGGAATTATTGGGATATCTCTATAAGAAAAATATAGTTAAGAAAAGTGGAAGAGAAAAATTCTCACCATGTGGACAAAAGCTTATAACAGAAAAAGTATATTTAATAAAAGATAATGTTTAAATAAGGTGTAAAAGATGAATAAATTTAGTGTGGTTTTTAAAGAGGGGTTATGTAAATACTTAATAATATACGATAATATTAAAAATTTAATTGAAAATGGGAAAATATCAGAGGGAGAAAAGTTACCAACTATAAGAGAACTATCAGATTTTTTAGAAGTTAATAAAGTAACTGTTATTAATGCTTATAAAAAGCTTGTACAAGAAGGATATGCATATCAAGCTCAAGGAAGTGGAACTTATGCTAAAAATAAGGATGTAGGAAAAAGTTTTAAGCATGATTATAATGATTTGTTTAGAAAAATAGCCTCTGGAGATTTGAAGAATTGGATAGACTTTACTGGAGAAACTACTAGTGCAAACTTCTTCCAAGTAGAAAAACTTAAGAAAGTTTTAGATAATGTATTAGTTAGAGATGGTGTAGAGGCATTAATGTATAGTGACCCTTTAGGATATTTAGAATTAAGAAGAAGTATAAATGAAGAGTTCTGGAATGGAAAAAATAATTTAGATAATATACTTATAATTTCTGGAGCACAACAAGGTATTGATATTGTAGGTAAGTCCTTAGTAAATATAAATGATAATATTGTAATAGAAAGGCCAACTTATGGAGGAGCACTTTTAGTATTTAAGCTTAGAAGAGCAAATATATTAGAAATTCCAATGGAGAAGGATGGTCCTAATATTGAAAAGTTTGAAAATTTATTAAAGAGAAATAAAATAAAGTGTTTTTATACTATGAGCTATTTTCAGAACCCTACAGGTATAAGTTGTTCTTTAGAAAAAAAGAAAAGAATAATAGAGCTAGCACATAAATATGATTTTTACATACTAGAAGATGATTATCTTTCAGAATTAGTTTATTCTAATGATTTAGAGTATATACCATATAGGAGTTTAGATTCTGAGAGAGTTATATATATAAAAAGTTTCTCTAAAATATTTCTCCCAGGTATAAGAATGGGATATTTAATAGCACCAGATAAATTTAAAGAGGAATTTCAAGCTTTAAAATTCAACACTGATATAGCTACCTCAAGTTTAATGCAAAGAGCTCTTCAGGATTACATTGCAAAGGGATATTGGAAAGAGCATATAGAAAGATTAAATGAGGAATATTCAAAGAGATATAATTTTATAAAAGAACTTATAGATAATAAATTAGGAGATATGGTTTCTTATAGAGAGCCTAAGGGCGGACTTAATTTATTCTTAAATATAAATAAGAACATAGACATAACTTCTAAAAAGTTATTTTATGAACTGAAAGATAGACAAACTATAATTACTCCAGGAAGCATATTTTTTAAAAATCCTAATGATGGAGATAAAAGCTTTAGAATTGGATTTTCCCAAATAGATTATAGTAAGATAGAAAAAGGAATAGATAATATATACGATGTATTAAAAGGTAGGTAGATATTATGAATTATATAACGGTAAAAAAAGCAGCTGATGATAGATTTGAGGAGAAAAAATCAGTTTTTATAGGCTATGTTAAAAGAGTTACAACAGAGGAAGAGGCTAAAGAGTTTGTAGCGGAAATAAATAATAAACATAAGGATGCAAGACATAATTGTTATGCCTATGTTATAGGACAAAATATGGGAATACAAAGATATAGTGATAATGGTGAGCCACAGGGGACAGCAGGTATTCCAATATTAGAGGTAATAAAAAAACAAGGAATAACAGACTGTGCCGTAGTAGTAACAAGATACTTTGGAGGAATATTATTAGGCACAGGGGGACTTACTAGAGCCTATACTAAAGGGGCGGGCATAGCTATAAGTGCAGCAGGTGTTGTAGAAAAAGTAGAAGGAGCAATGCTTTGTACAGAAATAGATTATGATCTTTATGGAAAGATTCAATATATATGCGGTCAAAATAATTGGCACATAGAGGATACAGAGTTTACTGATAATGTTAAGATATATATATTAGCAGAAAAAAATATGATTCCAGAAATAGAAAAAAGCTTTACAGAAGTAACAAATGGAAAAGCTATAATGAGTACTGATTTAGAAGGAGTATATTTTAAAGAAGGAAATAGACTTTATGAAAGTTTTGATGAGTAAGCTTTAACTATAGAAAAGAGCCAAGTTGAAGAGAAAAAATCTCTATGATATAATATTTAGGTGTTATTTCAAGATATTTAAAGAAATTTAAACTATAGTTCACATATATGTTAGGAGGAATAAGGATGTCAGGACATTCAAAGTGGCATAATATACAAGCTAAAAAAGGTAAAATGGATGCCAAAAGAGGAAAAATATTCACTAAGATAGGAAAAGAGATAGCTGTTGCAGTTAAAGAAGGTGGAGCAAACTTAGATGGTAACTCAAGATTAAAGGATGCTGTAGCAAAAGCTAAGGCTGCAAACATGCCAAATGATAACATTCAAAGAGCTATAAAGAAAGCTGCTGGGGAAGGAGATTCAGTAAACTACGAATCAATAGTTTATGAAGGATACGGACCATCAGGAGTAGCTGTAATGGTTGAAGTATTAACAGATAATAAAAATAGATCAGCTGGTAATGTAAGAAGTGCTTTCACTAAAGGTGGCGGAAACATGGGTACATCAGGATGTGTTGGTTTCATGTTCCAAAAGAAAGGTGAAATAGTAATAGAAAAAGCTGAGTTAGATGAAGATGAAATAATGATGATGGCTTTAGATGCTGGAGCAGAAGATTTTGCATCAGAGGAAGAAGTATTCATAGTTACAACTTCACCAGAAGATTTTGGTACAGTAAGAGAAGCTTTAGAGGCTGAAGGATTAGAATTCTTAGAAGCAGCAGTTAAAATGATACCAGATACTGAAACTGCTATAAACGAAGACGATGCTAAGAAGTTCCAAAAGATGTTAGACTTACTTGAAGATGACGACGATGTTCAAGAGGTTTAT